>JARIHC010000005.1 GCA_029288485.1 Candidatus Saccharimonadota bacterium
TCGTATTACTACGTATTTCACTACTTAATAATACCTTTATCTTCCTGTACAATTGCAGCCTTAGCAGCAACTTTATTTACAATCTCCATTGGTATTTCAAGATTTGCCGATATGACAGCTAAGTCTGTTTTGGTTGTATGGTGCACGGTAATAGACCTATCGTCCCAGTCATTAGGGCCGTCAAAGTCAGGTATAAGAACATGGCTAGGGTGGAGGGATTCGAACCCCCGATCACGGGACCAGAACCCGTTGCCTTACCGCTTGGCTAATCCCCAATACAGAGGTTGATTATACCTAAAAGGCAGAGATTTGAACAGAGAGGGAACGATTGATAGCCCGCTGTGTTTATTCTCTTTTTCCAAGCTAACAATCTTGTAATTTATATTTAATATTTGTTTTGTATGCTAAAAGTGTGAAAGATGAGCAAATAGTGTTGCTTGATGATCAGTGTAGGCCTGCTGGCGTGGCCCCAAAGCTGGCTTCGCATAATGCTCATACGCCGCTGCATCTTGCTTTCTCTTGCTATCTTTTGAATCCGGCCGGCAAGCTGCTAATAACTAAACGAGCGGCCAGCAAAAAAGTGTGGCCGGGGGTGTGGAGTAATAGCGTTTGTGGCCACCCTCTGCCAGGCGAGTCGCTGCCGGCAGCTATTTTCCGGCGCGTGCTGTTTGAGATCGGCATTTCTGACATAACTAAAATGCGCGAAGTACTACCCGGTTACCGTTACCAATCGCCTTTATACAATGGTGTAAGGGAGAATGAACTTTGTCCAGTTTATGCGGCAGTTACTGCTCAAACGCCTAAGTTAAATAAGGATGAAGTTTCTGACTGTCGCTGGGTAAGCTGGCCTCAATTAAGGTACGAAGTTAGCAAGAAGCCGGATAACTTTTCTTACTGGCTAAAAGATCAATTGCCGCTTTTAACAGATAAGTTTAGCTAGTGCGGCGACCAGAGTCTAAGTACAGCCTGGCTGACGCCAGCAAAGCGCCGCAGTAGATAGCTGTGTTCCAGGTTGGGCCAAGTGATTTGGAACGCTGGATCTTACCAAAGGTAGTATCTACTAGTATAGGTCTCTGATCTTCACCTATTATGATGTTTGTATTCCCCAGCACATTGAAGCCTTGCTGAATATTAGCAATATCTGGCATAAGCCCGGTTTCCTTGTATACTTGGCGACACTTGCGCAAAAAATCTCTCAGCTCATCTACCGGATTACTTGCTTTGTTAAGAAAGTCTGGTAAATGAACACCCTCTATAAAGGGCTGTGTTGTTACTACGTGAGCGCCTTTACCGTCAACTCTTTCAACTACGGCATAATTAGTAGGCGGCATGTGGTCGCCTACATGGTTTTCGAGGAGATTGTGCTCGCCTAACATGCTGTCTAGCAAATCATGAGGGTTGTCTGTTTGGCTCGTAACTTTAACTACCTGGTTACCTATTTTCCATGGGCGAGAATTAAAACCCCTAGCTAGAGGTTCGGGCGTGACTCCTTCAGGAATGTCTATACTAACAGCGTTCCAATTAAGATCCGGAAAATTTCCCTGTCTCAGTAACATATTCAATATATAAAAGCACTTAGTCTTCCCAAAGTCAAATCAAACACTAAGCTTGCGGCCCGCATTATGTGTGCTACAATGATAACGTTAACAATTTGAATATAAAGAGTGCGGTAAGAGATCTAGCTCGTTGACCCGCCGGCAACCTGTCCGTTATAAACGGATGTTGGTGCTCCATCTAGCCCGCCTGGCGGGAAAGATATGAATCACTCCATGTCCTTTCGTGCTACAGGCAGAAAGGATATTTTTTTGTCAGCAGAAATAACAAGTACTGTATGGGGAATCACTCCTTGGAGCGATGAACTTCTAAAAATTAGCGGCGATGTCGGGCGAGGCCGGGCACTTGAATCGGATTACTGGCAGCAATACTTAGATGATTTTCAAAACTACTGGGATGTCCTCGAAGTTTCTGGAATAACTTACAGAAATGGCGATTGGGGAGGTGGAACTAAAGATTACTTCCGTGAAACTGTAGAAAGTTCCTATGGTTTTGAGGAAGGCGTAGACGAAGCTCCAGTTACTAGAATATTTGACACTAATACCTTTTATCGCCAGCCGACTATCGCCGGTCCTCTGGGCCGAAAGTATGAGCTGTGGCATGAACCCTACCAAATTTGGGTAGAAAATGTTGTGCCGGCTATAGATCATCCGACGGTTTTACAGCCGACTTTGCTATCTCCTTACGCATTTTCGAAACTCGCTAATCGTAGCGATAAGGTCAGCGAAGACACGGTACATAGATTTGTCGACGAGCTGTACAGCTCTTTATTAGATGAAATTAGTGATCAAAGGGCGGGGCACGTACTGTTTCACGAGCCATACGCTCCGTACTATCAAGTTGGTCCATCGGAAAGGGCGTGGCTAAGACACTCTATCGGCAGTCTGGCCCTAGATCATCCAAAACTAAAAGTTGGCTTATATTTTAGTTATGGTGACGCATCTGAATTTATAGCGGATTTTGCTAAAGACGACAGACTGGACGCGCTTGGCTGCGATCTTCAAAAGACGCCTATAGAAAGTCTGCCGCGATTGCCGAATCATCGTTTCCTGGCGGGACTGGTGGATGGAGCTAACACGTTGCTTAAAAGTGATGATGAAATTCATGAGTCGCTTAAAATAACTGCTAATGCGATTAGAGCTCGAGAAGTATCAGTCACGCACACTGTCGACTTAGAGCATGTGCCGCGGGCCTATGCGATCGAAAAAATTAAACAGCTCGGGCGAATCGGGCAAGTAAAACTGGAGGAGCAATGAGCGAGCTTTTACTAACTCAGGAAGTGGGCAGTTTAGCCAAGCCGGACTGGCGGGTGCAGCCCATAAATGGCCAGCCGGTTAGCGACACGCACATTAGCCAAGCGGTCGGTTTGGCTGAACGCTTAGACATAGATACTGAAGAAACACTTTCAATTTTACAGTTTGCTCAGCAAGAAGGGCATAATCTAAGTGCAGATTCCGAGCAAGCAATTAAATTGCTGGCGGCTCGCTATGCTATTAGGCTGCAAGAAAAAGCCGGTTTGGATATTTTGTACGACGGCGAACAAGACCGCCCAGAGATGTACCAAGATGCCGTCGAAAAAATTGCCGGCTTTGAGCCGCGCGGGCGCCTGCGCGCATTCGATAATAAATCGTTTTTAAAGTCAGCTATTACAGCCCGGCCAGAGTTTGAAGAGCCGTGGTATGATAGCGAGTTTCTGCGAGCTCAACATCTGACGAGCAGGACGGTGAAAGTACCGATTACCGGTGCCTACACCATAGCCGACTGGTCGTTTGATGAATATTACCAAAAGAGGCAGCAAGATGGCGGCTTGGGTTTGCCGATTGGCGAGGCAAAGCGAGCCTTTGTCCTCGACCTGGCAGATAGGGTTATAAGGCCGGCAATCGCTTCACTTGTGGAAAGCGGCGCAGAGTGGGTGCAGATAGATGAGCCGGCCGCTACGACCAAACCAGCCGAGGTGCCGCTATTCATAGAATCTTTTAATCGCTCAGTAGCTGGTCTGGCCGGCAAGTTTAGCGTACATATATGCTTTTCTGACTACTCGTTGCTTTTTCCGCACATCGAAGAACTCGAAAACTGCAGCCAGTTTTCTTTAGAGTTTGCTAATCGGGATAGCCGAGATCTAGGAGTAGATAAACACCACAGACCAGCTTACGAAATTTTGCATGGATTTAAACAGCACGCACCAGATACCGCTATTGGTCTAGGTGTTACAAGTGTTCACGATAACAGCGTGGAAGAGGTGGGGGTGGTTCGCGACCGCATCTTAAGAGCGGTTGATATAGTGGGCGATCCATCAAAAATTTATCCTTCGCCCGATTGCGGTCTAAGGACTCGGTCATGGGAAGTTGCTTACGACAAGCTGGTCGCGACTGTTGAAGGTACTCAGTTAGCTCGACAGGCTATTGAGTAGAAAGGAGTATGGATGTCAATTGAAAGTTATGCGCCAGCCGAGTTCGAGAGAACTTCGTTAGACGAAGCGCAAATTGCTGATCTAAATGATGAGTTTTCAGAACTTCTGCCAGTTGAGAGAATTGAAAAAGCAGCTGAACTGTTTGCAGGGCGCCTGGTGTTATCTAGCAGCTTTGGGCCGACCGCGCCGTTACTATTGAAGCTGACAGATGAGGCTGCTGCAGAGATTCCCGTCGTGACTATAAGGCATGGCCATGAAACTGATAGAACTTTGGAGTTAGCGGATTGGTACCAGGAAGCCTTTGGATTTGATCTAAAGGTCTACAAGGCACCGTACTTCGAAATTCCACCAGAAGGAACGGAAGCATTCACGGAGTTTCAGCAGCAAGTAAAGATAGGACCTTTCAAAGACATGCTGAATCAATTGCGGCCACAAGCTTATTTGTCTGGTGCTATGCGTTGGCAAACTGACTGGCGTGCCGAGTTGCCGTTTGTTCAAGATAAAGGATCAGCGCTGGCGATTTATCCTCTGGCTGATATAGATCCAGAAGCAGTCGACGATTTCTTTAACGAGACCGGGCTGCCCAGGAACAACGACTATTTTGATCCGGCCAAAGGCTCTGATCAAAAAAGTGAGTGTGGCCTCAATCTTGCCCGCTATGCGTTAGGAGCTGCGGCCTAATGAAAAATATTAAGAAAAGTTCAGTTCCATGTTTTGACTCGGTCAACGAGTTTAAACACGGATTGGCAATCAAAGAGCGGTTTGAGCCGATTGATTTATATCCGCGTGACGGCTGTGTGCTATTAACTGAAGTAGAAAAGCAGATTGCAAGACTTGCGGGAAATAATGGCGGTACTACCATATCTTATAGTTCTGGGATGACAGCAGTATGTAGCGCTATCGAGGTAGCGCTTAAATATGCTGGGTCTGAAATTCCAACACTGGCTTATTCTCGCGGACTCTATAAACAAACCAGAAAATATATAGAGCAACACGCAGGAAGGCGCGTACATATTATCGTATTTGATAGCGGCAGCAATGAAGATGTTTGGCGCATGCTTAATAAGGTGCGGCCTGATGTAGTAGTGACCGAGACTATATCGAACCATATTGACGCACCGGTTCTCGACACCAAGCACTTACTTGGTCTAGCTCGTTTGCGTCGTCGCATACCGACACTAGTGATAGACAATACTTTGCCGCTGTCGACAGGCTTGCCTATAGCTGCACAATTACACGAAACAGACCAAATAATCGTAGTAGAAAGCGGCACTAAGTCATATACCTACAACCAAGAACTCTTAGGCATTGCCTATACTAGGCATGATGAGCTTGGAAAATCTTTACTAGAACGCCGCCGAACAGTCGGCACGATTCCTAATGGCGCTAGTTTGCGGCGCATCGCTAAACTATTGCCTAAAACCAAAAAGGAATTTGATGAACGCAATAAGCGTTTGTTCAAACATACTGAAACTTTGGCGCATGCATTGCACGAAGGCGGTTTACCAGTTTCGCATCCGGCAGTTAGTACGCACCGCAATCATGCACTGTACAGGCGGAATTACCCGGTTGGAGGGACGCCGGTGTTTTATATAAAACCGTCCGTTAACTACTGCGAACTAGCCACCCAATTATGGAGGCACCCGGCAGTCAGGCGGCACGCTCGGCTAGGTCAAAGTTTCGGCTTTGACGAGACGCGTATTTTAATAGACGAAAACGCAGGCGCGATTAGGATAGCTGGCGGTGCGGAAAGTGACGTTGACGTATTGGCTTCGGCTCTCGTCGAGGTAGTTAAGTTCAATGAAGCTAAAGGAGGAGTTTATGCCAAAACAAGTTACCAGGTTCGCTAGTGAATCGGTTTGCGCTGGACATCCGGACAAGGTGGCCGATCAAATCAGCGACGCCATTTTAGACGCTGTGTTAGAGCAGGACCCTAAAGGCCGGACGGCTGTAGAGACGCTAGTCGGCCATGACCAAATTGTTCTAGCGGGCGAGATTAACACCACTGCCAAAATAGATGTCGAGAAGATTGCCCGTGATCAAGTGCGGCGGCTGGGCTATGTTGAGCCCGCATGGGGTTTTAGCTATAAATCGCCAGTTACTAATTATTTGCACCAACAATCAGGTGAAATTGCTATGGGCGTAGACGACTTTGGCGCAGGCGATCAGGGACTAATGTTTGGCTATGCCTGCAAAGAAACGCCGGAGTTAATGCCGACTCCTATAATACTGGCTCACAGTCTAACGAGAGCACTTGACGAAGCTCGTGAAACTGGCAAACTGCCTCACCTTAGGCCCGACGGCAAAGCCCAGGTGGTGGTTCGTTACGAAGATGGCCATCCGGTGGCCGTGGAGCATGTTACTATCGCGGTGCCGCATAACGAAAAGGTATCGTTAGAGCGTGTTCGGCAAGATGTCTACGACGCGATTATTACGCCGGTTCTCAAGCGCTACGGTTACAGCGTGGGCGTAAAAGATATTGTGGTTAATGGTACTGGGGTGTGGCATATGCCTGGACCATCATCCGATGCCGGCCTGACTGGCCGCAAAATAGTGGTCGACAGTTACGGCGGTTACGCCCGAGTCGGCGGCGGCGCTTTCAGCGGTAAAGATCCTAGCAAAGTGGATCGATCCGGGGCTTATGCTGCTCGTTATATCGCCAAAAACATTGTAGCTAACCGCTTGGCTGATAAAGCCGAGGTAGCGCTGGCTTACTACATTGGCGCCAAAGAGCCGGTGAATTTCACAGTCGAAACGTTCGGCACTGGTAAAAAACCACAAGCAGCGATAGACGATTATGCGCGCAAGCTACTAACTCCGTCGGTCAAGGCAATTGTGCAAAAGTTAGACCTACGAAGGCCAATTTATTTGCCGACCGCGGCCTATGGCCACTTTGGTCGCAAAGGAGTGCCCTGGGAGGAAGTAGTTTAGCGTATAATCTAAACATGGACCCTCGGCGCTATGATTTCAATTTTGATAAGTATGTTTTTCGTTATCTAGCTGCCGCAGCGGCTATTACTCTTGGTGTCGGTACTGTCGTTTACCACGTGGTGGAGAAATTCAGCTGGCTTAATGCTTACTATTTTAGCGTCATCACACTGACTACTGTTGGCTACGGCGACTTGTCGCCGCACACTGTCTTAGGCAAATTATTTACGACCTTTTATATCTTAATCGGTGTCGGCATTATTACTACGTTTATAACTATGATGATTAGGCGACGCGGTAGCAAACTGCGCGAGAAGAAGTAACTCAGGCTATATCGCGGCGCCGGAATGCTATGTAGGATAAAATGCCGCAGCCAACAATAACTCCCAAGAAATATAATGCGCTGGTCCAATGATACGTTTGGCGCAAGATAGCTTCTGATTGGAAATAGTTAAAGGGAAAAGCGCGGCTTGGCCCGTGCAACCAATGCACAGTGCCAGCTAGCGAGCTTATAATATAACCGCCAAAACCTACGACCGTGGCAACGCCGATAGCAGCGCCTCGGGCTCGTCCGGTAGCAGACAACAAGAACGCAATAGCGCCTGTGGTGTAGGCAAGCAAGAAACAGTTGAAGGTAGTCAGCGCTACGGCTGATGCGGGCACGCTAGATAAATCAAACAAGTGCGCCGCAATTACCACAGTGATAAGCGAAATTAGCGATACCACCACCAAAACTCCAGTGCCAGCAATTATTTTAGCGAACAGTAATTTACTGCGTGAGACTGGCCGAGACAATAATAATTCTATGGTCAAATCTTGTTCTTCACGGGCAATTAGAGAGCTGCCAAGCGCTACAGCAAGCATTGTAAGTAGTAGTGGTAGCATCAGGAAGAAAATCTGGCTGTTGAGGTAACCAACCGGCGAAAAGAAATCGGCGCTGCCGCCAAATAACCCAAGCGCGGCTTTAGGCAAGCTTTCAAAACTTTTTTGCAGCTGCATTCCGGCATCCTTGAAACTAGGGTAAAAGACCAAAGTCAGTAAAATGAAGAAGGCGATGCCAATTGCCCACCACATGGTGCTCCAGCGGCGTTGCCAGAGTGTCCATTTGATAATTGATCTCATTTCCATCCTCCATTTTGTTTGTAAAAACGAAGGAAAATTTCTTCTAGATCCAGGTTTTGAGTGTCTAACTTAAGTATGTCGTGTTGGGCAAGTTCGGTGAATAGAGGCCTGAGTTCGCCATGGAAATGCAAGGTAACAGTGTTGCCGTGTACACTAGTTTCTTTAGTGCCTTTGATTTGCTTTAGCTTGCCAATCGGCGGCTTGTCCTTAAAGACGATATCGAATGTCTGAGCGGCTTCTTGGGCTAGGTCGGCTATGGAGCGTTCGGCAATCAGCCTGCCTTCGCGGATTATGCCCACCCGGTCGCACATTTTCTGAACTTCGCCTAGGATATGACTGCTGCTAAAAACAGCTGCGCCGCGCTGCCGTGCCTCTGTTAAAAGTTCGTAAAATTCTTCCTGCATCAAAGGGTCGAGGCCGGAGGTTGGCTCGTCTAGAATAAGGACTGCCGGCTGGTGCATAAAGGCCTGCACAATACCAATCTTTTGGCGGTTGCCGCGACTGAGCTCCCCGAGCGGTTTATGTAATTCAGCCTGAAAACGCTTAATTAGCTCTTTGCGGTAAGCCTGGCTGACCGGCGGCTGCAACTCTCCCATGTATTCTAAAAACTGCGCTCCGGTCATTTTAAGGTACATAGATAGATCGCCGGACAAATATCCTACGCTGCGTTTTATAGTGACGCTATCTGCTACGATGTCCTTGCCCATAATAGTGGCGCTGCCACTAGTGGGTTGAATAAAGTTCATGAGTGTACGGATTGTGGTGCTTTTGCCTGCGCCGTTGGGGCCTAGAAACCCATAAATTTCTCCGGCTTTGACATGAATGGTCAGGTCATGCAAAGCATCAACTTTGGTGCCGCGGTAGCGCTTAGTCAGATTTTTGCAGTCAATAGCAACGTCGCCGCTTCTCATAATTAGTAGTATACAATAATAAAAGTATGACGGTAATGATTAAACGCATATATGATGAACCAGCCAAACAGGACGGATATAGAGTCCTGGTTGATAGGCTATGGCCGCGCGGCGTTAGCAAAGATAAGGCCCAACTGGACGAGTGGCTTAAGGATGTTGCGCCATCGCCTGAACTGCGGACTTGGTTTGATCATAAACCTGAGCGGTTTCAAGAATTCAGCGCTCGTTACCAGGTTGAGCTGGCGCATAACCCGGCTGCTCAAGAGATTAAAAAATTATGCGCTCAGCAGGATAAAATAACTCTGCTATATGGCGCTCGCGACCCTGAGATTAATCATGCGGTCATTCTAGAGGCATATATTAATAAAGTAATCTTGCCGACACTTCTCTAACTACTCAACGGCAATAGATCACAAGCTACTATTAGGCGACAAGATTGCCATTGACTAATCATGTCAAGTGTGTCATTACTTATGAGTTCGTTACAGTAATTTTGTGATGGCTGTACATTTACATGTAGGCGAAGTGTTTTTGGTTGACGCCAAGAGTTGCTGGTGGCTATAGTCGCATGGCTTGGCAATCGGTATCTCTTGGCAGCCCCTAACTGAGTGAACTCAGAAAAACACAACAAAGGAGACGTAAAGTGAAGCGTCTTGAACATAGTCTTTCCATGAAAGATCATTCGTGGCATGTTCGCTGGTACCGCTACTGGGTGAGCCTTGGCGGTAAAGAAGCGGAGTACAAGGAGAATTTCTGCCGCTACGTGCGCGTGCTGCTTTTTTGGGCGCCGCAACGCTGGTTCTGGCAGGGAAAAATCAAAGGTGTGCTTCCGCCATGGGTAGCCTCTTTGGCTGCAATGGTTGTGGCATTTATTGTCACGGCTGCGGTCCTTTGGACGGGAACGTTTCTGGAGGTTCTGCTGGTTGTAGCAGGTGTAGCAATCGTTCTTGGCGCAGTCATAGCATTTGTCTACTGGGCGGACCAGAGCGATGAGAACGAGGAGAAGGCGATCGCAATCGTTAAGTGGTCGACCTCGCCGGTCTGGATTTTCCCCTATGCATTTTATTGCGCAGGAGAGCGATTGTGGGAGATTGTGAGCGAACCTGTGGAAGGTGTTTATCGTTGGTTCTTTGACCAGTCGTACATCGTGGAAGAACTGACGCCGTTCGCAATGTCGGTCATAGTCGCAGCAATAAGCTGTATCACGCTGCTGGCAATTTTTGACCCGATAGTTCTTCTGGTGATTGGGATTTTCATCGGTGTGATTGCTGCGATGGTTGGGATATTTATTGGCCTTGTTCTGCTTGACGATGCAGGAAAGCTAAACTGGCTGAAGTCCAGCGGCCCAAAGCTGTTGAAGAAGACCATCGAGGGAACGACCGACACGGTCAAGCTTGGATATACCTACGTCAAGGTGAAAAAGGAGGGAAGTGTTATTTGCCCCTTCATCGAGCTTGAGAAAACCGAGGCGAGCACTTCCTGACATCGCTTACACTGGAGTCCAACAGCCTAACGGACAAAAAAAGACCCTGTATAAGGTCTTAAGGTCTTCGGGAAAATCCTGGAGCCGGCGGAAATGTTATTGTTGATCATCCTTTCTGGATGAACCAATCTACATTTCCGCCGCAAAACTTATCATTTTAATGACTGAATTAGTATCAATTAAAGAAATCCATATCTTTAATCTCGTCGGGCAGAAAACCTTTAGGATGTTTGAAGCCGGCTTGCCATTTAGTGCCTTTTCCGTAGCCCAAGTCTTTCATAAGTTTAGTTGGAGCGTTGCGTAGGTGCAATGGGACTGACAGATCCGGATATTCCTTTGCAGTAGCACGTGCCGAGGACATAGCGTCGGCTACCTCGCGCGATTTTGGGGCTTTGGCTAGCACGGTAGCGCAGTGGAACAAGTTATATTCAGCTTCGGGTAGACCGATCCGCTCTACAGCCAAGAATGTTGATACCGCCAAATTCAAAGCAGCCGGAGCGGCTATGCCAATATCTTCAGACGCAAAAATCACCATTCGCCGAGCAATAAATTTGGGATCTTCGCCAGCTTGCAGCATGCGAGCCAGATAATAAAGAGCGGCAGTTGGGTCACTGCCGCGCATCGACTTTATAAAAGCACTTATAACGTTGTAGTGCGTTTCGCCGGTCTTGTCGTATCCGGGTACTTTACTTTGAGCGGCTGTCTCGACAACCGACTTAGTAATGGTTTTGCGCCCGGCTAATTGCTTAGATAACTCCAAGTTGCCAAGCGCTACCCGCGCGTCGCCGCCGGATAACTCGGCAATTAAATCAATGCTACTGGCTGGCAGTTTTTTAGCCGTTAGTTTTTCATCCTTAGCGGCTCGTTTAATAATGTGCACGATTTCATCCTTACTAAGCGGTTCGAGCACCAGTACACGTGACCGCGACAACAAAGGATTAATAACTTCAAAACTAGGGTTTTCTGTGGTCGCGCCAATCAACGTAATTACACCGCTCTCGACATGCGGCAAAAAGGCGTCTTGCTGGGCTTTATTAAAGCGATGAATTTCGTCTACGAACAATATCGTTCGCATTTCCAGGCGTTGATTTTGCTCGGCATGCTCAATAACTTTTACGACATCGGCCTTGCCCGAAGTAACTGCCGACAGCTCCACGAATTCGGCGCCAGTTTCACGGGCTATTATCCGAGCCAGCGTAGTTTTGCCGCTGCCTGGCGGCCCCCAAAGTATCAATGATGTCGGCTGGTCGCGCTTGATCATTTCGCGAATAATCTTGCCCTCGCTAACCAGATGCTCTTGGCCGACAATGTCGTCTAGCCTTTCGGGTCTTTGCCGCTCCGCTAAAGGTCGTGTATCCATACTCTTATTATACTGTGACATAATATACAGCGAACACCAGGGGCACAGTGTTTATAATCTTGTTATGTCAGAAATTGAGCGCGAGAGCATAATATATGATGGCGCTGGCCAAAACCACTCTGTAGCCAGGTCGGAATTAAAGGGTCTGCATGAGCCTGATATCTCCAAGCAGGCTTATTTTGATCGTCTCGATGAAATAAACGATACTTGGGGTAGCATCTTTGATTATATGACTGGCTACGAATTTGAAACAGCCGTAGTCAATAAGCAGCATATAGGCGAAAACGCCATATTGTTTTTGTCTACTGATTTTTCTAGCCTAACCCAAAATATAGGCAACGCGATTGAGCTTGCTGCTAACGGTGCAGAAAAGCCGAACACGGCAATTATCTACGTAGCATTTCCTGGCAACGGTAAGAGCGCAAGTATTTCCGGCGTGGATCGGCAGCATTTTATAAATACGGGACGATTTACCATGGGTGAACATACTCACCATAGGTATGAGCCGCTCAACATCGCAGCTGCTGCTGCCAGAGCCGTTGCCTGGCAATATGGCAAACCGGAACATATAAGTGCTGATGTAAACGGCGCTCGGTTTGGGCTGGGTGTCATGGCCGCTTTGCCTAAAGACAGCATCAGCGACGCTTACTTTAACGGTATAAGCGGCATTTCCCCAAACGCTCACTACGCTAGTTCCATGCTCAGAGAAGACCTGGCTGGCCGGCGGGAACGGCACGCCCGCGGCGAAGAGTATGTGCCTGGCGAGGTTACCAAGGCCAGCATCCGTGAAGCTAAAACGCACCTAGATAACATATATGAAGGCTGGGATCACAAAGCGCTGTGGCTCAAGACTTACATCAGAGCAGCTGTTAACGCGCCCACTAATCTTATGGCGTTCAAGGGTCATAACGATCTGGGTCGCCTAGAAGACCATGCCGTCTTTCAGGATACTGTGGCAGCTTTGGTCCGCCAGGAAGCGATGATCAGAATGCAGTTTAACCGCGAAAGTTCGTTACACAGCATTGATGATTGTATTCGTTTTGGCAAACTTGTCATGGATAATATACCGATAGAACTACAGTCCGAAGATCGCGGGCTGGAACTTATAATTGGCACCGGGTCTCTAGATGAACATACTCTGAACCCAGCTGGCCGATTGGCTACAGAACGCTACGGACTGCGCTCTATCGCGCGGTTTATGAGACTTGTATTAAGCGGCGACGGCAGCAATATAACCGAGCTGCCGGCAGAAGAAATTGAGGTTAAAGCGGCGTAGATTTCATTGATTATCTTCAGAGTCGCCAGTCGGTCTGCGAAAAACGCGCCACTCGTAAATTGATAAGCCGGTGAAAAAGAGCGCCATTATCCCAAGTGCGCCCGCGGCACCAGCAGCGTCTGGTGCGTGCTCTTCCACAAGGTTGACGCCTGTGGCAATGGCGTAAGCGGCTACGCCGGCGCAGATGACGCTCATGATAGCGTCGAACGCCTGTCCACCGTGTTGCTCTCGTTCGTTACCGCTTAAATTCATTTATGCCTCGTAACTCTTATTAATATTGTGTAACATGCTTTGCTAAACACCAAATCCACCCCAGGAATAGTTAAATCTTCATTAAATTTTTCATCTGTCGCACCGTGGTAAAACAGAGGAGAAAATGTTACTCTATAGCAAATGCAAGGTAAGCAGGTAATAACTAAATATGTTGACGAAGTAAACCAGCAATTTAGTTCTGGTCATGCTCGTGAACACGCCTACCGACCTGCGCTTCAGCGGTTAATGGATAGCATTGACGACTGTCGTGCTATCAATGAGCCCAAACGTTCTGAATTTGGAAACCCGGATTTTATTTTTCTAAAAAGATCCAATACTAGCATCATAAAAGGCTATGCTGAAGCAAAAGACATAACAGAAACAGACTTAGACAAAATCACAAAAACCGAACAGCTGCATCGCTACGGCGGCTACAACAAACTTTTCTTGACTAACTACTTAGAGTTTCGCTTCTATCGAAACGGAGAAGAGTATGAGCGCATCAATGTCGGCAAACTACATGGCGGATCTATTAAGTTTGATGAGTCGCAATTCGGACGTTTAGTAAATGAGCTACAAGCGTTTTTAGAGCTCCCGCCCGAACCAATAAAAAGCGGCAAACAGCTTTCAATAATTATGGGCCAAAAAGGGCGACGTATTCGCGATAGTGTATCGCGTTTTCTAAGAAGTGGCAGCGACAAAAACCAGGAGCTTGAAAGAATCTACAAAATGATGAAGGAGCTCTTAGTGCATGATCTCACGACCGATAAATTTGCTGATATGTATGCGCAAACACTTGTGTACGGACTTTTCGCTGCACGCTATAACGACAAGAATCCAGATAGCTTCAAGCGTAGTAATGCTAGCGAACTGGTGCCTGCTAGTAACCCCTTTTTGCGTGAGTTTTTTGCGCACATAGGTGGTATTCATTTCGACCAGCGCCTAGCTCATGTTGTAGATGAGCTTTGTGAGGTGTTTGCAGTTAGCAATGTGGACGCACTTGTTCACAAGCACCTAAGGCTCTTTGAGGTGGAAAACGAAAAAGATCCGATCATTCATTTTTACGAAGACTTTCTTAAAGAATATGATCCCGCAGAACGCAAAAAAATGGGCGCATATTATACGCCCGTGCCAGTCGTGCGTTTTATTATTAGACAAGTAGATGAAATTCTCAAAGAAGAGTTTGGCTTAAGTCAAGGCTTAACTGACACGGCCACAATTAACCACACCATTAGTGATAGCGGAGGGAAAAAGCATACCTTCCCTACCCATAAAGTACAGATCTTAGATCCGGCCGTAGGTACGGCTACTTTCTTAAATGAAATCATTAAACATATTCACCAGGGATTTGAGGGTCAGGAGGGTAGATGGCCGGCATATGCTGAAGAGGAATTGTTGCCGCGGCTTTACGGCTTCGAGCTCATGATGGCGCCCTATACTATAGCTCACCTTAAGCTCGGTATGACACTCCAAGAAACAGGAATCACAAACTTTAAGAAGCGTCTAGGTGTCTATTTAACCAACACGCTCGAAGAAGGCGTAAAACGCCAGCAAGAACTATTCACCTCTGTGGGCTTGGCAGAAGCGGTAAGTCACGAGGCCAACGAAGCCGCCAAAATCAAGCACGAACGACCCATTATGATTGTAATTGGCAATCCTCCATATAGCGTCAGCAGCAATAACAAAAATGAATATATAGACACACTGGTTGCCGCGTACAAAAAAGATTTAAACGAAAAAAATATCCAACCGCTAAGTGATGATTACATAAAGTTTATCCGTTTTGCCGAATCAATGATCATAAAAAATGGCGAGGGAATCGTCGCAATGATCACGAACAATAGTTATCTCGATGGCTTAATTCATCGTCAAATGCGTAAACACCTTACAAAGTCATTTAATAAGATATATATATTGAATCTACATGGTGATAGCAAAAAAGGTGAGGTTAGTCCGGACGGTAGTAAAGACTCCAATGTGTTTGATATCCAGCAAGGTGTCTCAATCATAATTGCAGTTAAAAATAAGAAACAAAATCCACGCGAATGCAAAGTTAAATACGCAGAATTATTCGGCGATAAACGCACAAAATTCTCAGGACTTAATGAATTTAAAAAGTCATGGGAGACTATATCGTCAGCTCAACCAAACTATTACTTTATTCCTAAAGACGAAACACTACTAGATGAGTATTCTGACTTTATAAAAATTAGTGATCTTATGCCTGTGGGTGATGTTGGGGTCAGCTCATATAGGGATCAATTTGTAATCGATTTTAACAAACAGAACTTAAATAAGAGAATCATAGATTTTTATGAGCTATCACCAGATGAAGTAAAAAGTAAATATAAAATAAAATTTACTCAAGGTCCTTCTCTTTCAGAAAGGCAATCTACAAACTCGTTTGAGCCCAATAAGATCACAAAAACTACGTATAGACCGTTTGACGAAAGGTATATTTACTACTCAAACGAGCTTATTGATCGACCTCGAACGAAGACCGCCAGTAACCTTATAGGTCATGAGAATTTGGCACTTGTAACTATACGTCGCTCACGCGAGAGTGTAGGCCCCTGGAGACAGGTCTTTATAGCCGATAAGCTTCCCAGCGGCTCAACAACTATTACATCTTTAGATCGTAACTACGTGTTACCGCTCTACATATACCATGAAGATGGTACAAGAACCCCTAATCTAGACTCCAGGACCCTTAAGAAACTAACCGCAAACTTAAGCACTGAATGTAGTCCTGAAAATATTATCGATTATATATATGCGACACTACACTCTTCATCTTATAGAGAAAAATATCGAGAATTTCTGAAAAGTGACTTCCCGCGCGTGCCTCTGCCACAAAATAACGGTCAGTTTAATAAACTCGTCGTTCTAGGAGAACGGCTGCGCGCGTTGCATCTCATGAAGGCCAAGGAACTGAGCAAGTTAATTACAACTTTTCCAATAGGAGGCAAAAATGCGGTAGAGGTCATCAAGTATGACGATGAAAAAGTGTGGATTAACAACCAACAGTATTTTGGGAATGTGCCGAAATTGGCCTGGGATTTCTTTATTGGAGGCTACCAACCGGCTCAAAAATGGCTAAAAGACCGAAAGAGCAGTCAGTTGTCTAACGCAGACATAGAACACTATCAAAAAATTATTAGTGTCTTGGTGGAGACTGGCAAAATTATGAAAGAAATTGATGAGGTTGGAGCAATGTAATGGCTTACTATGTATTTCAAGTATCGGATTTGTCGGCAGGCAACAAACAGCGCAAGGCGATCGAAGTTTTTAATTTTTTGGTTCGAGACAATAACGTCTGGGGGTTTGGTCAGCATACTGCAAACAGGAGAGCGATAAAAGCTGGCGACAAAGTACTTTTCTATTTAACCGGAGTAAACAACCAGAATTTTGTAGGGGCGGCTAGGTTAACCAGCGGCGCATATGAAAACAAAGATCCAAAAACACAAAACTTATACCTAGACTCAGAAACTCTGCGGATTGACCTAGAGGACGTTATTGTTTTTCCAGAGCCAAAACCCAGGAAATCGTTTGCAAGTATTGATTGGCGGCCAGCGCAGGGTGGCTCAAGCAAAATCTCCGAACGCGACTATGAAGTAATAATGGGCAATGAGCCAGATAAGATTGGCGGCGCGGAGGAAATGGCCGAAGAAGAAATGGCCTATGCGTTAGAAAAACATCTCGAAGATTTTATTGTAGAAAACTGGCAAAAAATAGACTTTGGTGAAAAACTTGATTTGTTTGTAGATGAAAACGGCAATAAAGGCCAGCAGTATTACACAGAAGAGGTTGGCTACATAGATTTACTAGCACAAGATTCCAATAAAAACTTTGTAGTAATTGAACTTAAAAAAGGTCGCAAAAATGACGAAGTTATTGGCCAGGTGCTGCGCTACATGGGCTGGGTGCGCAACAACCTCTGCTCTAAAAAACAAGATGTGCGTGGTCTGGTAGTAGTTGGCGAACGTGATCCGAAACTGCAATACGCGCTGCAGGAAATTAATGCCAAGGTCTCAGCCATGATTTATCAAGTTAATTTCAAACTCAAGAAATATTAACTGGCCATTACTCGACAAGTACATTCACAGCCAATAAGCGACACCACCGTGATATGAACAGGCTCCCTGATGATGTAGGGCGTGTGTGTATGTCCCGTCATTACATACGCCAGTGGCGCCGCTCGAGTTACTGTCCGGAGACTCTACCCGGTTACCATCGACATTTGTGTAAGAGCTACCATATGACGAAGCTGGTGTTGGTGCTACATACGTTCCTACGGTCGTTATTTGTGTAACGGGCTGTACAGTTATATTTGTATTAATAAGCTTTTTATTAATCTGCTTTCCGTTACTATAAGTAATTCTGTAAGTTAATATTTCACTACCGTTTGAGCCGATAGTAGTAATTTTGCTTGTGCCTTTAACAAGTGCGGATGATTGAGTTGAGGTGCTTGAAAAGGGGATGGACTTTATTTCGGCAACATCCTGAGTGGTGATTGTTGGGAATAGTTTAGCAACCTCAGATCTAGTGTAGCGGTGTATTATAATTGTTTTTTTGCTTTGTTTGCCATCGTTCACTACGACTATGTCAATATTATTGTCGCCTTCATTTAAGCCTACTCGAGCCGTAAAAATTCCTCCTTTTACGCTAACTTTCTTTCCGTTAACAGTGACTACTGAATTTGGCGGGTCTACTTTCCCGTTGAGCGTGTAATCACTACCTTTTACTGGTGAGAGCGCGCTAGTTACATTAATGCTTGGTGGGGCAAATATAACAGCTAGAATAATGAACATTATTAGTGCCGCACATGCAAATGCAGTAGCAAATTTTTTCTTACGCCGTTGCCAAAGAGGATGTTTCCAGATCAATAAAAAACCGATTGGGAAAAATATAAAAAAAGACAAAACTATAGCCCAAGTTTTGTAATACCATCTATATTTGGAGTGATTGCTACTGGTAGAGGTAGCTTGCTGACTCATAACATTCCCTTAAGTTATCTTATGTATAACAAACAATTATTAAATTTTTATTAACTAAAGCTGAGAAGCATATAGCTGCTATACTTTAACCCTGAATGACCAAAGACTTTAGTTTTGAGATTAAGAAAGAGTTGGGCAAAGATACGCTGGCGCGGGCGGGTGTGATCAAGACGCCGCACGGACAGATCAAAACGCCAGCGTTTGTAGTTGTGGGCACGCAAGCTACCGTAAAGGCAATGACACCCGAGCAAGTCAAAGATGCCGGTGCGCAGGCGGTGCTGGCTAACGCTTACCATTTATACCTGCGGCCCGGCCATGAGCTGGTCGAGAAGGCCGGCGGATTGGGTAAGTTTATGCACTGGGATGGTCCAACTTTCACAGATAGCGGCGGCTTTCAGGTGCTAAGTCTTGGTAGCGGGCACAAAAAAGTGCTCGTAATGGACGCCCGCGAAGCCAGCGCGGAAACGCAAACGCCAAAAGGCGAGCGGCTAGCACGGATAGATAACAATGGCGTGACTTTCAAGTCGCACATAGATGGCAGCCAGCATAAGTTTACGCCTGAGCATTCTATACGCGTGCAGCATGCTATAGGCGCTGATATCATTTTTGCGTTCGACGAACTGACCTCACTAATGGATCCGTATGACTACCAAGTTCAAGCGCTGGAGCGAACTCACGCTTGGGCTAAACGCTGCCTGCGCGAAATAGAAAGTCTGCGCCGGCATAATCCGGCTCGACCATATCAAGCCTTGTTTGGCGTGCTGCAAGGCGCCCAGTACGAAGATTTGCGGCGCCAAACCAGCCGGTACATGGCTGCTCTGCCATTCGATGGCTACGGTATTGGCGGGGCCATAGAAAAAGACAAGATTGGCCAAATAGTGCGCTGGTGCAACCAAGAACTGCCACCCGATAAGCCCAAGCACATGCTAGGCATTAGTGAACCCGATGACATTTTTGAAGCTATAGAAAATGGTGTGGATACTTTTGACTGCGTATCGCCCACGCGCGTCGCACGTAACGGTGCATTTTATACTTACGCCGGGCGGCGTAATATATCTGCCGCCGCTTACCGCTCGGATTTCTCGCCGCTGATTCAAGACTGTACTTGCTACACTTGCCAGAATTACACGCGGGCCTATCTGCAGCATCTATATAAAGCCAAAGAACTGTTGGTAAACACACTGATATCGATACATAATGAACACTTTATAATCAAACTTGTCGACGATATTAGGATCTCTATTGACGACGGCAGCTTTTTCGATTTAAAGACGGACTGGCTAAAGCGTTATTACGCTAAACGCTCGTGACTTTACAACTTATATGTGGTATAAATGATTCCCATGAGCGATCTCTTGGAGCGTTTAAGCGGCCCGCCTAAAAACGGCGAATACCATACGATAGGTATAGACGGCCGCGGCGGCGCAGGCAAATCAACCCTAGCTAACTGGCTAGCTGAGCACATGCTGGAAGGTTTTGTGGTTTCTGGAGCCGACAATTATTACGAACCCGTAAAAGACGACTTAGTGCCGGGACTGTTTAATACCGAGCGCTTTATGGTTGAGGTCGGCGCTTCTATAATAGCTGGCCGCCGGCAAATAGAGTACCAACCCTACAGTTGGCCAAACCGTCCGGCTGCATTGCCTAGAACCGTTGAGGTATCCGGGGGATTAATTCATGAAGGCGTAAAGACCTTGGCGTTACCTATTGATTGGGATGTCACTATATGGGTGGATTCGCCGCGCGAACTATGCCTGGAGCGATATCTTGACCGCCCGTTCAACGAACGCAAATCAAACTTTTCTCATAAGCAACTTGAAGTTGCTGGCAAGGAATATGCTCGTCATGCCGACCAGCATATAAATGCTGTAGACCCGCTTCACACAGCGGATATCGTTATCGACGGAACAGTTTCGTTTGAACAACAGTTTGCTGCAACTCACTTAGCGGCAGCTTAAAGCTTATAGTCTAACCCCGCCAGAGATCGCGCCATTCTAGGACCGAGCCGGTTGTAAAACCAATAGCAAAAGCGTCTGATATAAATATAGCAATTTCTGTGTTGGGCGCGTCTTTTTCGGCTAGCTCAATACCAGCTGCACCTAAGGCTGCGGCACAGGCCGTAAAAAATAGGAAAGCACCAAGGCGTTTGGCTGTTTCCGCGCGATTACTTTCTGAAGGCAAACGTTCCATATTATTACTCTACCATAATCAGTATCATATGTCAAAAATGGTTACGACTTCTTGGTGATGGGTCCGCGCCGCCGATCGGTCTCGTCTTCTATCTCGCGGCCGACGATCTCTTCTATCAAGTCCTCAATAGTTACCACGCCGACAATAGCATCGTCTCTTTCTATAGGTATCAAGTGCGTACCAGTAGCGATAAATTTGCGGAACATGGTATCTAGTGCTGTCATGCTGCCGACTAGCTGAACCGGATGCAGCGTCATATCTGCCACTTTGTAAGTGTGGTGGTCGAAGTCTATGTCTACCAAATCTTTCATCAGCAGCACTCCATAGCTGCGGGTCAAAGCTTGGTTAAACACCGGTATACGACTAAAGCCCTGTTCTTTTATTTCGTCGATTTTGTCGTCGCTCAGCTCAGTATTAGGGGTTAGCCAGTAGGTGTGCCGAACGTCGGTCATAATATCGCGCACCCTTTTTTCGGATAGCTGAAGAGCGCCGCGTATAATTTCGACCTCGTCGTCGTCAAGCTCGCTCTCGTCAGTTCCTAGGTGCTCGGCGATCATTAAACCTAGTTCTTGGCGGCTTTGTAGCTGCGGGTGCTCGCGCGGCAGTATTTCATCTAGTAAGATTTGCAGCGGTTTGCTCACTATATAAGTAATAGCCACCATTATTTTTAGAAGCGGCGCAAAGGTGCTGGTCCACTTGAGAGGATTGCGGGCAAAGAAAGCCTGCGGCAAAATTTCTCCAAAAATAACAATTAATAGTGTGCTCACTAGTCCGGCCAGCCAACCGTTAAGCTGTTGTTCTAACACCAATGAAGTGGCGCTAACGGCTGCAACGTTGACTAATAATATGCTAGCTAGAGTTAAATGAGTACGCTGTCTGAGCGGTAAAATCGCTCGCGCTTGACTGTTGCCTAGCCGGGCCTTACGGCGCAGTTCGGCTGGGTCCAGCGCCATTATGGCAATATTCAGGCCGGAACAAACCGCTGAAAATATGACCAGCAAGAGCACCTCAAGCGCAACTACAACGGGACTCATGCTTTTTTGGCTCCATTGTTTGTTGCGGGGGCGTCAATCGGTGACATTACTACTTATCATTATAGCGCATTTATAATATAAGAATGGTAAATGAGTTTAAGGATAAATTGTGGCACAAGCTGCTAAGGCGGCCGTATCGTTTGGCTGTTGCGCTGGATGCTGGGAGCGGCCAGCCAATAGTGTTGTTGCATGGCATAGGCCGAACTGGCCAAATCTGGCGGCATGTTTCGGATCTCTTAGCCGCCAAGCCATATCGTTTAGTAGCGTTTGATCTGTTAGGATTTGGCGCTTCGCCCAAGCCCGAGAGGGCTTCCTATAATGTCGATGATCACGCGCGAGCAGTAATTGCTACCATTAAACGACTTAAACTTAAGCAACCGGTTACATTAGTGGGTCACTCGATGGGTTGTTTAGTGGCTGTAAAGGTAGCGCTTCTTCGGCCCGATATGGTGCGACACCTAGTGCTTTATCAAATGCCCTTGTACGACGGCCTGCCAGAAAAACGGCGTTACCGGGCGCAGTTAGGCATTTACCGTCGACTGTATGCTCGTATTTTGCGCTTTGAGCCGAGGTTTGAGCTAGAGAATGCACGGCTAATCGAACGCTTGGCGCAGCGAATCGCGGGGTTTGAAGTGAATCAAGACACCTGGTTGCCGTTTGTGAAAAGTTTGGATAATACTATTATGCGTCAGACGGCCGCCAAAGACATTAAACAAATTAAGGCGCCCATGGACGTCATTTATGGTACATATGACATGTTAGTTATCCGCGGCAAAACCAAGCATATTTTTGGTAAAGATAGTCCTAACGTTACTGCTCATAAAATCCGTGAGCGCCACGTAATATCAAAAAAAGCTAGCCGGTTTATAGTGGAAAGGATTATGGCAGCAGAAACAATGGAGCTAGATGCTCTATGAGTAATCTAACTAGTTTATTATCAATTCCTGCGGAGTTGGCAGCGCCGCGTCTACTGGGTTGCGTGCTAGAGCGACAAGTAAACGGTCAAATACTTAGAGGACGTATAGTTGAAACCGAGGCTTATAGCCAAGAAGATGTCGCCAGCCATAGCTACCGCGGCGAAACACCTCGCACCAAAGTAATGTTCGGGCCAGCCGGATATCTTTATGTCTACTTTACTTACGGCATGCATTATTGCTGCAACATAGTTACAGGTAAGATTGGCCACGGATCAGCTGTGCTGATCCGTGCTTTAGAGCCGCTAGAAGGGCAAGAAATAATGAGCGATAATCGCCGTGGTCAGAGCGGCGAAAGCCTAACCAACGGCCCGGCTAAACTTTGCCAGGCGTTAGTGATTAATAAAGAACTTAACGGTCATAATCTGCGGCAAGATCCGCTCAAGCTAGTTATAAAACCGCCAATAGCTCAAGAACAAATTATCCAGACAACACGCATAGGCATATCTACTGGTCAGGATACTCCTTGGCGCTTTTATATAAAAGGTAATTTATATGTTTCTAAAGTTTAAATATATGTGAGCATAATCACATTGCATTTTTGCTTGCAAAAGCATAATCTGAGATTGGAAGTGTGAGGCTTCCAAAAAGGTCCGGGTTCGTCCCGGACCTTTAGGTTTTTTAGTCTTTTCTACAGCTTTCGCATAGGCCCTGAATTTCCAGCTGATGGCTCCGTATTTTGAATCTATTATGAGCGGCTACCCAGCGAAGTTCTTTGATAAGCTCGGTGCTCTCGTCAAAAGCTATTACTCGGCCGCACTTAAGACAAGTAAGGTGATGATGATGGCGGCTGAAACTATCTGTTAGTTCCAATTTATATTTCCAACCTATCTGTAGGCGTTGAACAATGCCAAGCTTTTCGAATAACGCGATTGTACGGTAGATGCTTGCTCGGTCTATGCTGGGGCAGGCAGCTATTAATCGGCGCATAGTTTGCGGCTCTTGGTCCTGCAACGCCGCGAATACCGCTAAGCGCGGTTTAGTTAGACTATGTCCGGCTTTTTGCATGTGCTGGCGCAGCTGGTTTTTTGATCTGTCCATGATGCAAATATATCATAAATTGCGACAAATTTGCAATTAATAGAGACGTCGACGTAGAATCAAGACATGATAGTTTTTCTTTTAACTTTGGCGGCTTCGGCAGCAGCCTTAGTGGGCGGCTACACGGCTATAAAAAGCCAAAAGTGGCTGAGCGTGGCGCTGGCGTTGACCGCCGGCCTGGTACTCGGACTGGTGATGTTCGACCTGTTGCCGGAAATTTTCGATATCGTGCAGACCCAGAAGCTAGATCCAGTCTGGCCGATGATTGCCATGACCGCCGGCTTCCTGACCTTCCATCTGTTCGAGAAGTTCGTACCGGTACACGAGGGGAGCGAAAAACAGTACGGTCCGCACCGCCACCCGCGGCTGGGCGTAGCTCGCGCTGTGGCGCTCAGCGGCCATAGTTTCCTAGACGGACTGAGCATCGGCGTGGCTTTCCAGGTGAGCACGGCGGTTGGCCTGGCGGTGGCGCTGGCTGTAATCGGACACCGTTTTGCCGACGGCTTTGATACCACCACCTTTATGCTATTCCATAAAAATAAGCTAAAACACATTAAAAGGTGGCTGGCTGTAGTGGTGATTATGCCGGTTGCCGGCGGCTTAGTCAGCTTAACGTTTTCGCTTTCGGAAAGCGTGCTGGCAATATATCTAGGTTTCTTCGCCGGACTTATTCTATATATAAGCGCTAGTAACTTATTGCCGCAGGCTCACGCCAAAGAATCATCCAATAAAAGCTTTATATTAACTTTCTTAGGTGTAATTTTCATGTTTGTAGTAACGCGCTTTGTTTAAAATGTCATAACAGAGTGGTATAATACGTAAAGTATCTATAAAAATACATACAGTCAAAAAATAAAAACAGACTAAAATAAAGAGTTACTATGAAGTCTTCGTCGCTCCAGGGTAAGACAGTCCGGCCAGGTTTGATGGCTTATTCGTTCTACCGGTCAGACCGGCATCCGGTTAGCCGACGGACGGCTAAAGCTGCCAAGCCGCGGCCAAAAGTACGTCTCAGGGGCCTGGCGGTGGCTATTTTAGCTATAGTTGTTGTTACCTGCGCCTGCGCCGTAGCGGTCAAGGCTTATCAATCTTCCCAGCATAATTCTTCTGGGACCGGGGTGCCGGCAGTGGCTGATGGACCCAAACAGTGTGCCTCCAATTCGCTAGACAAGTTAGTTATCGTAAGTGTTGGCGAGCGACACTTATGGGCCTGCCAGCATCACAAAGTTGTGTATGATACACCTGTGGTTACCGGCATGGAACACTATGCGGCCGACACAACACCTCGCGGCACTTTTCATGTTTACGCCAAACAGACCGATACCACGCTAACCGGCTCTGACAGTACTGGTAGCTGGAGCGACCCGGTGCACTACTGGATGCCTTTTTTGCAAAATCAGTACGGCACATACGGTTTCCACGACGCAACCTGGCGCAGCAATAACGACTTCGGCAACATAGACCCTAACACCGACAAAGCATCGCACGGTTGCGTGGAACTGCCGCTTAATGCCTCGCACTGGCTTTATAGCTGGGCGCCAAGCGGTACCACTGTCACCATCAAGGATTAGTTGTTAAAATAGTAATATGATAGCTGCGGTGATAATTTTGGGGGTTTTGGCGCTCGCCTTGTTTGGTGCGGTAGTTTTCTTATTACTGCGTAGACCTGCGGCTGATACAGAGAGCGCACTGCTGCTCAAAGCCGACATGACCGAATTAACCAAATCCATGGGTCAGCTAAAAGATGGTTTGCAGAAGCAGCTGAGCGATCAGCTTGGCGCCAGCAATAAACAACTGGCTTCACAATCCGCGGCCAGTATCAAGATTCTTCAACAGGTGACCGAAAAGCTGACCAAATTGGAAGGAACTAATAAAAACGTCGGCGACATTGCCGCCGAGCTAAAAACCCTGCAAAACGTGCTGCAAAATCCCAAGCAGCGCGGCGTTGTTGGCGAATTTTACCTGAAACAGATTCTCGATAACGTTTTACCGGCCGGCACGTTTGAGCTGCAATACAAACTCGGCGAAGGCTTAGTTGTAGATGCCGTGGTCAAACTCGACGATAAGCTGTTGCCGCTCGACAGCAAGTTTCCTTTAGAAAATTACAACCGTTTGCTAGAAGCCGAAGAGTCTGAAAAACCTGAACTAACACGTGCTTTTAAAGAGGACGTTAAAAAACGTATCGACGAAACTGCCAAATACATTAAACCCGGAAAGGGAACTTTGGATCAGGCGCTAATGTTTATTCCTAGCGAAGCTATTTATTACGATCTGTTGGCTAATAAAGTTGGTGTTGGTAATGTTAGCGGGCGTAACCTGATGCAATACGCTGTAGAGAAGAAAGTAACTATTGTCGGGCCTAGTACTTTGAGCGCTATGTTGCAGACTATTGCCCAAGGTCTTCGTTCTATTGAAATCCACAAAGACACCGAAAAGATCCGTAAAAATGTCGAGCAGCTACGAAAACATCTGATAGCTCACAACGGTTATATGCAGCGTCTTGGCAGCAGCCTGGGTACAACCGTCGGACATTTCAACAACACATACAAAGAGCTTGGTAAGATCGACCGCGATGTGGTCAAGATAACCGATACCGAAGTAACCGTTGAGCCGCAACTGCTCGAGAAACCGCCGCTAGAAGACTAAATAAATTAGCCATTTTATGGTATATTAGTGCAAAGCCAAGTTGTTAAATATGGAACAAGTAACTGAGCAGACCGAAGCTTGCCTCGAAGCCGCTGATCCACCCCAGGGGGCGAGCGTAAGAGTGACACCTTTGCACATGAATGTGCGAGATGATTTTAATGACGCACCCGTATCGTTTGTGCGAAGAGGTGTTCAGGTGGACGTGATAACTCCAGATGGGAGAATCCCCTATTCAAAAGAAGTATGGCAAAGAGGGGTTTATCTTCCTTTTAGGCCTTTTTATGAACAACGTATTGAACATGCTAAAAATAGAGCTGCGAAAATTGCCGGCGCTCTTGCTGTAGCGGCCAGCTAACGTTTGAGCAGGTCGATGACCAAAGCGGCAGTCCAGGAGAAATCAGCGACACCGGCTGGCGACGCATCTAGCGGGTCAAAGTACTCATAAAAGCCGGATTTCTTGACCATTTCCAGTGTACTTTCTCGAAGTGCCTCGGCATGATCTTTGAACCCATAACGATTTAAGCCGTCAATGATTAACCAGTTCATATTCACCCAGGTAGGTCCCTGCCAATAAAGTTTGCGCTGAAACCAAAAAGAGTTAAGCGGCACACTGGGCACCGGGTAGGATGGGCCGAACGAGTGCTCATTTTCTATTAATCTAAGCAACTTTTCTGCACGGCTTTTATCTATATGGCCGGCATATAAAGGCAGTAAGGTGGCTATAGACGGAGTCTTTAGCAGTTTATGGGTAACGAAATCGCGCGAGTAGTATTGGGCAGAGTACATATCCCACAGGTCTTCAAAAGCCTGCTCGGTTTTTTTCATGCGCTCCAACAGTTCCGGCGGCAGTTCTTCTTTTAAAGATTTAGCGATTTCACGCAGGTGTTCATTGGCGCGAATAAAAATGCTATTGAACGCGAGATCTTCTATGGCGAAAAGCGAGTGGTCTAGAATTTTGTTGATATCGTAGCGTTTACGGCGCAGCCGGCGCTGCGTGTCCATCAGCACCAACGATTCTATGGTAGAAAAGCGCTGGTCGGCGTGAACCGATTTAGTGTCGCGGCGAAACAAAGTAATAACCCGGTCCAGCCGAGTTTTTTCTATTAGGCGGATCCATAGAGGCATTAAGTGCTCATGCATTTCATCCATCCAGGGTGGGGTGTTATCCAAGCCGGTTTCCCAAGGATGAACCAGCAGAATCAAACCTTCTTTATGCGGATCTCGTTCGTTGTAGAGCCACTGGTGATAGCTAAGGAGTGCGGGGTAAACCATGCGGTACCACAAGCGTCTCTCCGGCCACTCTAGCTTTTTGCCGATTTGGACTACCGCCTCGGCAAACATTGGCGGTTGAGTTATTCCGGTAGTAGAAATGTCATTAGGTGCAAAAGGGTTAAGCCAGCTCCGCCAAAGATTACGGTCAAAATGGTATTGGGGGTCATCGCGAAAAATAATATTTGGCACCATGCCATTATGCCACTGTCCGCGCAGCAAACTCAGGAGCTCCATCTTTGCTCGCTCGACATCAAGGTGCCTAAGGCCTATGGCAATAAAGCAGCTGTCCCACAACCACTGGTGCGGGTAGAGATTATGCGCTGGCTGAGTATAGTTACCCCGGTCGTTCATTTTTAGAACTTCAGTTGCCTGGGTGAGCAAATCAGGCTTTTTAGGCATATGCTTAGTATAGCCTACTTAAAAATGAGTCAGTTGATGATCATTGGCGGCCGAGAGGGTGCCTTGCAGGAAGGTTTTGAGATTTGGGCCCGCGTTTGGTAGCCGCGCCGATAACCTCATCTAGGCTGCTAGCTTCCGGGTGCCTTGCGGCAACCAGCATTGCTAACTCACGCTCAATAGTTCTAGGGCCGCTTATACCAAGTTTACGTATACCCGTATTTATACCGACTGCGCTGCCGCCATTTTCTATAAATTTTAGCGCTTGCACGCCGCTGTCACAGCCACCGGTACCGATAATATCTATCTTGTTGCCAACCGCTTCATAAACGTATTTTACGGCCGATAGCGCTAACTCCTGGTATTCTTTATCTGCACCGGCCAGGCCGCCCGGTAAATTTTCTGCTCCATATTTCGCTTTTATATGGCTGAGGGAGGTAGTATTTATAAGTTCAAACGCATCAATCATGCCTGCATGATACTCGATCCATTTACAATACATCTCTAGCTGAGCCTCGCCGCCATCACCGTCGCCTTTGTATATAATCGGCACATCGTAACCTGAACGGTCTACTGCTTCTCTGGCAGGTGCGACAACTGCCAGCATGAAACGGTCGCCAGCGTCCTGGGCTTCGCGCATACCCTTGGTGTTCGGCGATGTCAGTCCTAAGCTGATAGCGCTGGCTACCGGCAGGACCTTTTTGACTGTCATTCCAACCAGCTTTCCGATGAGGCCCAGGTCGTTTTCCGCATAGAATTCCTTATTCAGCGTGACCTGCGGGATAATCGGTATAGTCACGTCGCCTGCATCCTGTTGTTCCTGAATGTTATGCACCACTGCATCCGAGCCTGGGCTCCAGAAGCTGAAGCTATTCAGAGAAATAGCCTTTCCGTGGTCGCCGATCCGCTGATCCATGGTGCGCAGCCGAGGCATCCGGCCGCCGGCCTGCCCAAAGTAAGGTATCCCGCCGATAGTCATATGACGGGCGCCAGCTGCCTGCCAAGCCAAAACTGTCTTGCCGGTTTTATCCCATCCGGCAGCGATGCCTACCGGACCATCCATGTCTATTCCGGCTACGTTAGTACGCAGTATTTCTTCGCCAACTTCATTCCCGGCTAATCTGTCGATGGCCAGCCGGCCCAGTTTTTTACTGCCGGCAATATACATTCCCGCCTCAACTACCTTCTTAAGACCTTCATGGCGTAAGGTGTCGCCGGCGGCGTCAAATTCATGGTTCCGAATATGCCCATATGCTTCAGAGAGAACAGTTGTGCTGGTATTCTCAGCCATTGCCTCTAGTTAATATATTTGCTCGATATGTTGCAAGCAGTAGCGTGATCAGTCAGCGTATTGCATGCTGACTGGTTCGACAATTTCACGTTTGCGGCGGCCAATGTTGATAGGGTATTCGCCCGTAAAACAGGATAGATTAAAATTATCATCCGGCACACCAGTAGCTTCGACCATACCGCGCAGCGACAAAAATCCTAGATAGTCACACTCGATCTCGTTTTTTATTTCCTCAACTGTTAAATTAGCGGCCGCTAACTCGTCTTGGCTGGGCGTATCAATACCGTAAAAATCAGGGAAACGGATAGGCGGCGAGCTAATCAAAACTGACACTGAGCGCGCCCCAGCCGCTTTGGCTAGCTGAGTGATTACAGGAATAGTATTTAGTCTGACTATGGAATCATCTATCACCACCAAGTCTTTGCCTTTGATGGCGCTACGTACCAGGTTATGCTTAAGGCGTGGATGATCTTGGCGTTCGCCATCTTCTACCGACATAAAGGCCCGGCCAATATAACGGTTCTTAATAATTAGTTGTTCGACTGGCAATCCCAGCTCGGCGCCGTAACCTTCGGCGGCCGGGATAGATGTGTCTGGCACAGGCACAACTACCGTGTTATCGGTGTTATCACGAAGCGGTCCATGCTCGCGTGCTAGCTGCCGGCCAAATGCCCGCCTTACTTCGTTAACACTTTGACCATACAGTTGACTGTCATGACGGGCAAAATACACCATTTCAAACATGTCTAACTTATTGGTGCCTTCGGCTAACTGGTAGGTTTCTATGCCGTCACTGCTAGCTATAACCAGTTCACCCGGCTGCACTTCGCGCTCGTAATCGGCGCCGATTATATCTAGACCGCAAGTTTCTGAACTAAAAACAGTCCCACCTTCTGCCGTAACACCCATTGCTAACGGGCGTATGCCGTAAGGATCGCGGAAGGCGGCCAGCATTCCATCTTGAGAGGCGACACAAGAAAAAGCGCCCGTAAATAAGGGGGTAAGTCTCTTTAATTGCTTCTGGCAGAGCTTTGCCTTCACGCAGTACCTGGGCAATTGCGTACCCCATCATTTCTGAGTCGTTGAGCTGATTGTGTCTAATATGGCGTTTTTCCAAAAAACTAGCTGCAGCGGTGGTATCAGGTATGTTGCCGTTGTGCGCTAATGCTAAACCGACAGCCGGATCAACCACCGGCTGTGGGTGTTTTTGTTTGGAACCGGATGTTGAGTAGCGGTTGTGGCCGATAACTGGATTACCAGCAGACAAATGGTCTGTCACCGCTTCGTTGTCATAAACGTCGCGCACCATACCTGGTCCAAAATGATAAGCTATGTCGCCATCCGGCACCTGGCTAGCCATGCCAGTTGCTTCGGTGCCTCGGTGCTGCAAAGCAAAAAGAACATCGTAGGTTGCAGCTGCTGCGGTCGATGGCTCATTGGCCAATACCCCAGAAACGGCGCATTTTTCGTTTAGCTCCCCTGCCATTTCTCTTTATTTATAGCAAAAAATCTGCATTAACGAAACCATGACTGGTATAATCTTTATAAGATGAGCTACCAACATCAAAAGATAGCCGAAACTGCGCAGTTGCTCAAAAAACGTCTGGCCGAGCTAGAAGACAAAAGCCGTATCTTGCGGTCCGTAGAGCTTCGGGCTTTGTTTGATGAGTTAAAGACTTTGCCGCCGGAAGAACGCTCTGGTTTCGGACAGGAAGTGAACGCTTTGCGCCAAGAGTTGCAAGGCCTAGTTGATGCTAGCCGCGATGAAGCTGAGCAGCCGCCGCCGATAGATATCACAGCACCATTTGGCGTGAACTCCCCCCAACCGCAATTACTATCTACCGAGCAAGGAAGCCGCCACCCGTTAATGACTGAGCTGGAACAGATCCTCGATATTTTTTACCGTATGGGTTTCACGGCGGTTGAGTCTCGCGAGATTGACAATGACTTTAATATGTTCAGCACACTGAACTTCCCAGAAGGCCACCCGGCTCGCGACGACTATGACACATTTGTAACGGTTCAAAAAGACAAAGAAGGCAAACCGCTGATTGCACCGGCACACACGTCCACAATGCAGAACCGCGTTTTGAAACAGCTCAAAACGAATTTAAAAAAAGGTGAGCCAATTGCTGCGGTTATCCCTGGCCGCGTTTTTCGTAACGAAGACCTGGACGCTCGTCACGAACATACGTTTTACCAACTAGAGGGTATATACGTAGATAAAGGTGTTAATGCCGGCCATCTGATTGCTACTCTCAAAACTTTCTTGCAAGAATATTATAGTAAAGAGCTAGATGTCATGACCCAGCCATTTTATTTTCCATTTACTGAACCTTCGTTTGAGTTTGCCCTCAGCTGCCCGTTCTGCGACAAAAAAGGCTGCCATATTTGCTCTCAGACCGGTTGGATTGAACTGCTGGGTTGCGGCATGATCCATCCGAATGTATTAAAAGCTGCCGATATAGACCCGGCTGAATATACTGGTTTTGCTTGGGGCGGGGGCATTGAGCGGCTAGTAATGATGAAGTACGGCATAGAGGACATTCGCCACTTTGAATCAGGCAAATTAGATTTCTTGAGGCAATTTTCATGAAAGTCAGTCTGAATGCGGTTAAGCAGTTTATAGATTTTGAATTGCCGCCGGTGGACGAACTGGTTGAGAAGATTGGAGCGCAGCTGGGCGCAGTAGAAGAAGTTGTTAACCTGGGCGACAAGTATCAAGGAATAGCTGTCGTTAAAGTCGTCAAAGTTGAAAAACACCCCGACGCTGATAAATTGCATGTTTGCCAAGTGGACGCAGGAAAGAGCGAGCTAGTGCAGGTGGTGTGCGGTGCGCCTAATGTGCGTGAAGGTATATTAGCCGCTTGGTTGCCGCCGGGCGCAGTTGTGCCAAGCACGTTTGGCAAAGACCCCTTCAAGCTGGAAGCCCGCGAAATTCGCGGCCAAATGAGCAGTGGCATGCTGGCCAGTTTGAAAGAGCTGGATTTAGGCGACGATCATAGCGGCATTTTAGAAATAGACAAAGACGCTGCCCCCGGCGAGGATTTTGCCAAGTTATACAAACTAGACGATTACATTATTGATATAGAGAACAAGATGTTTACACATAGGCCGGATTGTTTCGGCGTTTTGGGCGTGGCCCGCGAAATAGCCGGTATATTGCATAAGCCGTTTGAGAGCCCGGACTGGTACACGCCTGCGCCTAAACTGCTTGGTGCCATGAACGAGACCTTAAGGTTTTCGGTCAAAAATGAATTGCCGGAGTTAACGCCTCGCTTCACGGCTGTTGCCTTAAGTGGCGTAAAAGTTGGACCAAGTCCGGTTTGGCTGCAGGTCGCGTTAACTAAATTTGGCCAAAAACCGGTTAACAATGTAGTCGACCTTACTAATTTTTATATGGTGGTTACGGGCCAGCCTCTGCATGCTTACGATTATGACAAGGTAAAGGCTCTCAGCGGCGGCGAGCCAGCTATAGTCATACGCCATCCCAAAAAAGGCGAGAAAATTAAACTACTAAATGGCAAAGAAATTGAACCGCGCGAAAAAGCCATTATGATTGCTACCGACAAGCAATTGATCGGTGTTGGCGGCGTAATGGGCGGCAGCGAGACTGAAGTAGATGAAAAAACCCAGAATATTATTATAGAATGTGCCAACTTTGACATGTATTCTATTCGCCGGACAAGCATGGAGAATGGTTTATTCACCGACGCCGTCACTCGTTTTACAAAAGGCCAGAGCCCGTTGCAGTGCAAAACTGTTTCGGCCAAAGCGGTAGACGATATTCAAAAGTTAACTGGCGGTCAAGTAGCTAGCGAATTTATAGACATACTCAGTTGCAACGAGATTAACGCAGCAAGCGATGGCTGGAACGATAAAGAAGTGAACGTAACGCCTCAGTTCATCAATGCTCGCCTCGGTTTAAACTTATCAGCGGCTGAGATCATTAAGCTCTTGGAAAACGTTGAGTTTGGTCAGGATAATAGTGGTGACAACCTCAAATTCTACTCTCCGTTCTGGCGTACTGACATCGAAATTCCCGAAGATATAGTAGAGGAAGTTGGTCGATTATGCGGCTATGATCATCTACCGCTAGAGCTGCCGAAGCGCGATTTAACACCGGCTGCAAAAAACAGTTTGTTGCAAGCCAAAACGGAAATCCGAGACCAGCTAGCTAAAGCCGGCGCCAGCGAGGCTCTAACTTATAGCTTTGTCCATGGAGACCTGCTCGAAAAGACTGACCAGAATAAAGACAATGCCTTCCAAGTTGCCAATGCGCTTAGTCCGGACCTTCAGTATTACCGGCTTAGCTTAATGCCCAGCCTTTTAGATAAAGTTCACGCTAACATAAAAGCCGGCTACAACGAGTTCGCCTTGTTCGAGCTGGGCAAAGTCCACGTGGCTGCTCATACTGATAAAGAAGGCTTGCCGCGCGAAGATGAACTAACAGCGTTAGTCGTGGCCGCCGCCGATAAACTCCGAAAGTCGGGAACGGCTTACTACGAAGCTCGCAAGTATCTAACTCACTTAGCACCTATAAAACTAACTTTTAAGCCAGTACCGAACGATATGCAAAAATTTGACATCGCTAAGCCTTACGACATTAACCGGACGGCTTTTGTTTATGTTGGAGATGCATTCCTTGGGATTATAGGTGAGTTTAGAAGTGTTGTCCGAAGGGCTCTAAAGCTGCCTAAATACTCTGCCGGTTTTGAGCTGGATACAACAGTTTTACAAACCGTTATGCAAAAAAGTAATTACGTGACTTTGCCGCGGTTTCCTAAGGTTTCGCAAGACATTACCCTAAAGGTCCTAGGCAGTCTGGCTTATCAAGATTTATTTGATTTTGTTTGGAGCGAGCTTAGCAGTGCACAGCCTAAAAACACGCTTCCTAGCTTGGGTCCGCGTGACATTTTCCAGCGTCCAGAGGACCAAGACCATAAGCAAATCACTTTCCATCTGGAGATCGCTAGCTATGATCGCACACTGACTGACGCTGAAGTCAATAAAATGTTGGATGTTGTAGCCGAAGCTGCGCACGAAAAATTTGGCGCTGAAAGGATCTAGGGCTTGACGGATCAATCCGCTCTCTATGATCGTCACACTGCCCGTGGTATTGTGGTGCATAGCGGACAAATTCTGCTTATGGAGCGTTGGCGCCCCGGACTGCATTATTTTTCTATTCCGGGTGGTGGTATTGAGCCAGGTGAAACGCCGAAGCAGACTGTGGCGCGAGAAATATTGGAAGAGACATCAATCCGCGTGAAGGTTAAGCAGCAGGTTCTAGAGCTGCATGACCACAAGGCGCTACATAAGATATATCTTTGCGAGTACATGAGCGGCGAGCCAAAACTGCCGGCTGATGCACCCGAGGCCGCCCTGGGGCCAAATAATCGTTTTAAACCCGGCTGGGTGTCGCTAGATAAGCTTTCAGAACTACCATTTATTTATTGGCAGCCTTTACAGCAGCCGCTTGTAGACGGCTTAGCTAATGGCTTTAGTGAATCGGTCAAGATTGTCAGCCGCTCCGCCTCGCGTTAGAATATAACTAATGCACAAGACAAACCGGGAGGTTAATTAAATTATGGCCACCAAAGGTCAGAGAATTTTCGCAGGCTTTTTCGCGGCTTTATTTTTAATAACGTCGTCAGCCTTAGCTATCACAGTTATTTTTACAGCAATTACTCAAAATAAAAAACCAGCCGACGATAAAACCAGTCAAACCCCGCCGCAAACTCTTAAGAATAAACTGCAGGGCACCCAATTGGCCGATTTTACACCTGTTGCTACGGTTGGCCAGCTGCAACAAACTGATCTGAAGTCTGGCACCGGAGCTACTGTTAAGCCTGGGGCGACAATCACGGCAGATTATACCGGCGCAGTGGCGAGCACGGGCACTATCTTTCAAAGCTCTAAAGACCTAGGTCAGCCTGCTACATTTTCGCTTAGCGAAGTTATTGCTGGCTGGTCGCAAGGTGTACCGGGCATGAAAGTTGGCGGTACCCGCCGACTGCTGATCCCGGCCGCATTAGCTTATGGCTCAAAACCTCCGCAAGGTTCGGGTATTCCAGTGAACGCCAATCTAGTCTTTGATGTCACTATTACGAAGATCGACAAACAGTAGTAGAGTGGGGTAAAAAGCACAATATATAGCGTCTTGATTTTCGCTTAAGCGCTATATATAATCTTATGCATAGTCAGATTCATTCTGCTAGCGCACCTCACCAGTGCAGACAAAAATTAATAAAATATTAGTTAAAAGTCGAAAAAGTGAGTAGGCCGTTTTCTCACGGGAAAGGAACGGTCCAGGTAGCTTGCTCTCTTGACGGCAAAACAAAATATCCAACGGAGGGGATCAACATGGTTAAAAATATTACTGTCTTCACGAGCAATACGTGTGCTTATTGTCAGATGGTTAAAAAGTATCTTGGCGCCAAAGGCATGACATACGAAGAGGTAAATATTGATGAGCATCCCCATCGCCAAGCTGAAGCGATGAAAATGAGCGGTGCAACTACTGTGCCTGTAACGGTAGTCACTAAGGGTGACGACAGCAAAGAAGTTGTAGTAGGTTACAACCTGGCAAAATTAGCGCCGGCATTGGTCTAGAGTTTCACTGATACCAAGGAGTTTATGGGCGACAGCAAAAGTATTCCTGAACATGATGTAATTATAGTCGGTGCCGGCCCGGCCGCGCTGACAGCTGCTATTTATACGACCAGGGAAGATATAGAAACACTGTTATTCGAGCGTGGCGTTGTTGGTGGACTGGCGGCCGTTACGGACAAAATAGACAACTACCCTGGTTTCCCGAACGGCGTGGAGGGCTTAAAGCTAGCTGGGGAACTGCAAAAGCAAGCCGAACGCTTTGGCGCTAAAATTGAACTAGGAGAAGTTAGCGCCATAGAAGACCAGAACGAATGGAAGCTGCTTAAAACCACAGATGGCGATAAAAAGGCCCGCGCCGTATTAATTGCTACTGGCTCGGATTATAAAAAGATTGGCGTACCTGGCGAAGAAGAGTTTTACGCCCGCGGCGTCCACTATTGCGCTACCTGCGACGGAGCTTTTTATCGGGATAAGCGGCTGGTGGTAGTTGGTGGCGGCAACTCAGCTTTTCAAGAAGCTATATTTCTAACCAGATTCGCGTCGCATATTGATTTATTGGTACGCTCGACCGTCAAAGCCAGCGATGTATTAGAAGACGAGATGCAAAAGTTCGTCAAAGAAGGCAAGGTGACAATTCACTTGGGTACAGCGACAGACGAAGTAGTTGGCGAAGAGGGCAAAGGCGTGACAAAGGTTATGGGCACTCAAGATGGTAAAAAAGTTGAGTTCCTGGCTGACGGTGTTTTTGTTTTTGTAGGTCTTAAACCTAATTCGCAGTTTGTGGCAGAGTCCAAGATCGAACTAGACGACATAGGTTTTATAAAAACTAATCCGGACTTAGAAACTGCTATCCCGGGTGTATTTGCGGCCGGCGATATCCGTTCTGGTGCTACCATGCAAATTGCTTCGGCAGCAGGCGAAGGCGCTACCGCAGCGCTCAAAATACGCGAGTACCTAGAAGGCCGGCCTCATCCTGTCCAAAATTAATTAAATAGCGTCGTAATTCGGGAATTCGTCGGTGACAATTTGTTGTTTACTGAGGCCGGCCTTATGAAGGTCTTTTGCTAAAGCTTGGACCATAAGTTCGGGGCCGGAGACGTAAACCAGCGTATCTTCAGACGGTTTGTCGACGCCTAATATGAGTTCGGCGCTCAAGCGGCCGCGTTCGCCGCCCCAAGCATCCGATGGTTCGCCGACTACGATAGTAGGTTCTATGCCAGCAGCATGGAATGTTTCTTGAAAAACAATTTCTTCTTCATTGCGCACACCGTAAATCATTTTTATAGGCCGTTCTTCTACCGTATCGGCTAGCCACTTTAATATACTGTGAAAGGGTGTAACGCCAATACCACCGGCTACAAATATTAAAGGTGTTTGGATAAGCTTTGGCAGCACGAAGTCTCCCATTGGATCGGCAGCATCCAACTCAGTCCCCGGCTTTAGATTAAAAAGTGCGCGCTTGAAAGAGCTTGACTTGGTGTCGCCGGCGTATTTAGTCGTAATACTCAGTAGTTCGTCTTCTGGAGATGAAGACAGAGTGAACCAACGTTTATCGCCGCGGCTGTCAGGATGCGGATGGGGAACCTGCAGCTCAGTATATTGTCCGGCGGTGTAATGGACCGGACGTTCGGGCTTAAAATAAAATGTCCGGATATTTTCGGCTTCCGGTTCAGAACGCATAAAAGTTACTTGCATAAGTATAGTATAGCTTATTTTTTGAAACGGTCAGGATAATCTGTGATAGCACCGCTAAGACCCCATTTGGCCCAGCGGCGGGCTTTTGCAGGATTGTTTAGAGTATAGGCATAAAGTTGATACTCGCTGTTTTTAAAACCACGTATAAAACCCCACCACAACCATAGCTGGTTCATGGCTATTTCTTTAGCCCCTAGCTCCTTGGCTCGACGGTGCGCTCGCACACCACTCCAGCGCTCAATGATTATTAACGGTGTATCGGGCATAATTTTACGGAGTTCGCGCAGCGTAGCTTGGCTCTTTGATGCTAAACGCAAGCCATCAGCCAAATAGGTATCGCCAATGTAGCTTTTTAAAACTTTAGCTATGGGTTTTACAGGCTCGTTTTGCTTAACCTCTATATAAGGCACAGCTTGACCGTTAATCTGGTCTAGGGCTTGGCTTAGCTTGGCGATGTCTGGGAAGTGAGTCTTCAGGTCTTCGTATGAGTAATTGCTGATCTTTAATTTTTTACCGTCTGCGCCGGTCATTTTAGAGTCGTGATGCAAGATTGGAATGTCGTCTTTAGTGACCCGTAAGTCAAACTCCACCATGTCTACTTTACAGCCGAGGCCTTTACTCAAGCTGGCTAGGGTGTTTTCCGGAGCTAGGCCGCGCGCGCCGCGGTGGCCGATTATTTTCATAAGGATAGTGTACAATATTCTTGAAGTAAGCAAGGAATATCAACAATGGCCGATTTTAACCAAGTTCTGACACCGGGCGACTATAAAGAAGGCATAGTACATACTGTAGTCGAGATTCCCCAGGGTAGTATTTTAAAGATTGAATGGGACCGGAAGCGCGCCTGTTTCATGCTAGACCGGGTCGAGCCGGGAATTTATGCTAAACCAATCAATTACGGTTTTATTCCGCAAACACTGGATGAAGACGGCGATGAGCTGGATACTCTGGTAGTTTGTGCCGAGCCAATTCCAACCGGCGTCTGGCTAGAGGCAAAAATTATCGGTGTAATGAACTTTGAAGATGATGGCGAAATGGACCACAAAATTGTGGTTGTGCCGGCTGATGACCGCAATACTGGCGATAGCATAAAGCACTTGCGCGATTTAGGCGGACGCTGGCAGCAGCAAATCGCTGAACATTTCGCTCACTATAAAGATCTTAAAAAACCTGGGACTACTAAAGTTCTTGGGTGGGGTGACATAGATGACGCTAAGAAAATTATCGCTGAATCTATTGATCGGTATCAAAAACAGTAACTGTCGGGGTTTCACAATATAAACATAAGCGTTAAAATAAACATAACATAGGAGAAAACAGTTATATGAAAACTAGGGTGGCAATAAACGGCTTTGGTAGAATAGGGCGCAACGCTTTTAAAGTGGCTTTTGAACGCGATGATCTGGAAATTGTCGCCATAAATGACTTAACCGATACCAAGACACTGGCCCATCTTCTCAAGCATGACAGTAATTACGGCACATACCATCATGAAGTCGGCCATGACGAAAAAGGCATAAAAGTTAATGGAAAGCACATCGCTGTTTTGGCAGAAAAAGACCCGGCCACTTTGCCATGGAAAGCGCACAAGGTGGATATAGTTATTGAGTCCACCGGTTTTTTTGTAAAGCCGGAACTAGCTAAGGCTCATATTAAAGCCGGCGCCAAAAAAGTAGTTTTAAGTGCACCGTCGAAGGGCGATCACGCGGAAGATGCGGCTACCATTGTACTAGGTGTCAACGAAGACCAACTTGAGTCAGCTGGCGAGATCATTAGCAATGCCTCATGTACCACGAACTGTATTACTCCGGTTGCGGCTGTTATTGAAAGTAACTTTGGCATCGAAAAGGCCATGATGACTACCACGCATAGCTATACGGCCAGCCAACGTTTGCAGGACGCACCGGCCAAAGATCTGCGCGAAGCTAGAAACGCTGCCGAAAATATAGTGCCGACCACTACCGGCGCTTCTATTGCTGCCGCCCGCGCTCTGCCGGCTTTGAAAGATATATTTGGCGGTATGTCGATCCGCGTTCCAACACCAGTAGTATCACTTAGCGACTTCGTCATTATTACTAAGCGGAACGTTACAGTTGAAGAAGTTAATAAAGCCTTCAAAGACGCTGCAAAAGAGCCGTTTTACCAGGGTATCTTGGATGTAACAGAGGAAGAGTTAGTGAGTAGCGACTTTATTGGCAACAGTCATTCGTGCATAATTGACCTCAATCTCACAGCTGTCATTGGCGGCAATATGCTCAAAGTTGTAGCCTGGTACGATAACGAATGGGGATATTCTAACCGGCTGGTCGAAGTTGTAGCCGATACTGGCCGACTGCTGCATAAAAAATAGCTTATGAAAGTTTACCTAGGTGCTGATCATAACGGTTTCGAATACAAGAACGATTTAGCTAAAGCGCTCCGGCAGGCTGGACATGAGGTTATAGATGAAGGCGATGAAGCGCTCGACCCAAACGACGACTACCCGCAGTTCGCCGGCAAAGTTGCCAGCGCCCTTTTAGCTGCCAATGACCCGGAAGCCCGCGGCATACTAGTCTGCGGCAGTGGGCAGGGTATGTGCATTGCTGCTAACCGCTTTAAAGGCATCCGAGCTGCGCTTTGCTGGAACCAAGCCGAAGCCCGCGCTGCGCGCAATGACGACGACTGCAATGTTCTGTGTCTATCTTCCCGCTACACTTCGCTAGACGAAGCAGGTTCTATCATGGCTACTTTCTTGTCTACGCCTTTTGCCGCTGCGCCGCGCTTTACTCGGCGGATAGAGCAACTTGACGATCTAAGCTCCTGATATGGCAGTAGTTTGTCCTACGATTACTGCCTACGATCCGCACGAGTACCGCGAGCAAGTTGAGCGCGTTCAGCAATTCGCTAAACGCATACATATAGACTTGATGGACGGCCACTTTGCGCCCACTAAATCGCCCGGTCTCAACCATGTGTGGTGGCCTGAGGGCGCGGCAGCCGATATTCACTTAATGTATCGGCGTCCTCTGCCGCACTTGCCAATGCTTGTTAAGCTAAGGCCGCATCTGGTAATTATTCACGCTGAGGCAGAAGGTGACCATGCGTTATTTGCTGATAGCCTACACAAAGTTGGTATTCGAGCAGGTCTGGCGCTGCTTCATGATACGCAAGTGGAGGACGTGAAAAGTATCGTGAAAAGTTTTGACCATCTGTTGGTTTTTAGCGGACACCTTGGCTATCACGGCGGTCAGGCCGATCTAAAGTTATTAGACAAAGTTAAGCAGCTGCGCGATTTAAAGCCATCTGCTGAGATTGGTTGGGATGGCGGTATAAACGATCATAATGCTAAACAGCTGGCAGGCGCCGCCGTGGATGTCCTAAACGTAGGCGGCTTTGTGCAAAAAGCCCCAGATCCAAAAGACGCTTATGTTAAACTGGAAGCAGTTTTACAGGGATAATTCAACATGCAAAAATTATCGCTCAAGCAACTGGAAACGATTGCTAATAGTATCCGGGAAGACATTATTCGGATGCTTGTCCATGCCGGTAGCGGACATTCTGCTGGTCCACTTGGTTTAGCAGATATTTTTACGGCTCTATATTTCGACATTTTAAAACACGATCCTAAAAATCCGGATTGGGATGAGCGCGATATTTTATTATTATCTAACGGCCACTGTGTACCTGTACGCTATGCGACCATGGCGCGGGCTGGTTACTTTGACCGCAGTGAGCTGATGACATTGCGGCAGCTTGGATCCCGGCTGCAAGGGCATCCAGAGCGCACGCGTTTGCCGGGGCTAGAAAACACTTCTGGTCCGCTAGGTTCTGGATTAAGCCAGGCCTGTGGTATGTCGCTAGCTATGCGGATGGATAATCAGTCGCACCGCTGGATTTACGTGGTAGTAGGCGATGGCGAACAAGACGAGGGCAACGTTTGGGAGGCCGCAATGCTGGCTGGCAAGTATAAACTCAGCAACATCATCGCCATTACTGACCGTAATAATATTCAAATTGACGGTCCAACAGAGCAGGTAATGCCCCTAGAAGACCTCAAGGCAAAATGGCAAGCTTTTGGCTGGCATGTGTTGGAAATAGATGGCAACGATATAGAAGCCGTAATTGACGCCTGCGCTATGGGTCGTGCAGTTGAGAATAAGCCAGTCATGATTATAGCCCATACTGTACCGGGCAAAGGCGTGGATTTTATGGAGTACGACTTTCATTGGCACGGCAAGCCGCCAAATAAGGAAGAAGCTAAAAAGGCTCTGCATGAACTGCGAACTTTAGGCGGCAAGATCCGGAGCGAGCATGAATAATATGAGTCTCGCTGAAATTACCGCCAAACTTGAACAGGAACCGATACGCAAAGGTTTTGGGCGTGGATTACTAGAGGCGGGAAAGCGCTGGGATAATGTAGTAGCAGCTTGCGCCGACCTTACTGATTCCACTCAGATGAACTTATTCGCTAAAGAATTTCCGGAACGTTATATAGAAATTGGAGTAGCTGAACAAAACTTAGTGACCACCGGCTCAGGTTTAGCCGCCATGGGAAAGGTTCCGTTTGTGTCTTCGTATGCGGCATTTAGCCCGGGGCGTAACTGGGAGCAGATTAGAACTACTATTTGTTTGAACGACCGGCCTGTTAAAATTATCGGCTCGCACGCTGGAGTGTCCGTGGGCCCGGACGGTGCTACGCACCAAATGCTAGAAGATGTAGCTCTTATGCGTGTGCTGCCGAACATGGTCGTTATCGCGCCTTGCGACAGCGTGGAAGCCGAGAAGGCTACTATTGCCATGGCAACCGATAAGCGACCCAACTACATGCGCCTAGCCCGCGAAGCTACCCCGGTATTTACTACCGACAAAACCCCATTTGAGATTGGCAAAGCGTACGTATTTGAGCCAGGCGAAGATGTGTCTATTATCGCTACCGGAACTATGACTTATCAAGCGTTAGCGGCAGTCGACTTGCTTTATAAAAATGGTATTGACGCTGAGGTTGTCCATGTACCCACGATTAAGCCTTTAGACGAGTCCACTATTCTAAAAAGCACACGTAAAACCGGAGCAGTAGTTACTGTTGAAGAAGGGCAGATAAATGGTGGTCTGGGCGGTGCCATAGCTGAGCTGCTGGCGGAGGAACATCCGACTCCAATTAAGCGAATTGGTATGCGCGATCACTTTGGCGAATCTGGCAAGCCGGAAGAATTACTTAAACATTTTGGTCTTGATGCCAAACATATAAGACTGGCCGTTCACGCTGTACTAGAACGCAAAAATTAGAAATTGTCGATTGCTTTTAACACCTTGGTTACGCTTTTCCCGGACTCGGCGTGCACATTTAACCCGTACTCAGCCATACTTAGCGAGGAGAAACCCACTATCTTGATTCGATCTGCTGCTGGTTTCAAAGCTTTTATGATTTCTCGGGCATCGTTGCCGCTTTTATCCGTAAACCCAAGATTTCCGTCAAGCACAATAACGTCAGCCAATATCTCATTACTAATAATTCGATCGACCACGCTTAAAGCGTCTGCTAGGTTTCCAGCTTCTGCAATAACGCTATGGCCTTCTGCTGTGGCAAGGGGCCCAAAAGCTTCTCTTAGGAATGTGTCATCCTCAAACACCACTATATTGGCATTTTCCATGTTTACATTATATAAATATCTTTTGGCATATGCAAACACAAGCGTTTAAAATAGAAACATGCCGCAAACACTTAGACAAATGAGACAGAATTGCGCCCTGGCCAGGGAACGTATGGTCCAGGCGCGAAACGAACACTGGGCTTTCGGTGCCTTTAACCTTGATGACGAGCCGACGCTCCGAGCTGTAGCCCAGGCCGCAGCCGCGAAAAAAGCTCCCGTTTTAGTTGAGGTGAGCCATGGCGAGGTTGCCGACATCGGACTCGATAATGTGCGCGACCTAGTGGATAACTTCAAATATGAATACGGCGTGGAGATTTACGTTAATCTTGACCACAGCCCAAGCGTTGAAGCTGCTAAAGATGGCATAGAGGCTGGTTTTGAGTTCATCCATATAGACTTGAGCCAGGCCAAACATGATGCTAGCGATGAAGAGATCATTAATGCCACTAAAGAGGTGGTAGCTTACGCTAAACTCACGGGGGCGTTAGTCGAAGCCGAGCCACATTATTTTGCCGGTAGCTCTAACCTGCATACCGAGGAAATTGATTACGATGAAATCAAGAAGACCTTCAGTACACCGGAGGGCGCACGAGACTTTGTAGCAGCTACCGGTATTGATACCTTCGCGGCCGCGATTGGCAACCTGCACGGCAAGTATCCAGTGCCGAAAATCCTAGACTTAGAGTTACTTCAGCGTATCCGCGAAGCTATTGATTGTAACATTAGTTTGCACGGCGGTAGCGGTACGCCCGGACATTATTTCCGCGACGCTGTACGCATAGGCGTTACCAAGGTGAATATTAATAGCGATATGCGCTACGCTTACCGTGAGGCGCTGGAAAAGGTTCTTAAAGAAAATCCGGACGAAATATCTGTTGCCAAACTAGTCAGCAAAGAAGTAGTGCAAGCCGTTCAGGCCGTAGTGGAAAGCAAAATAGATGATTTTAATTCAAGCGGTAAAGCGTTGCCTACTTAGCTGCGGGCCAATCTTCATCCCATAAATTACGTTCTTCTACTAAATCAGCTCCCCAGTTAAGCAGTTGCATAAGTCTACCTTGTAATAACGTGATTGGGCAGCCGATAACTTTTGTTTTGCTGTCGGGAATGTCGCTAACTAACGTTGAGCCACTTAAAACTGGAACAGTTTCGTGAAGCACGTAACCAGCTGGCAACTTTAGGCCTTTGAAGTTTGCATAATCCAGGCTGGCAGAGCCGTCAGCATATCGATGCAGCCGGTAATCGCTTGGGTCCAGCACCTGGTCGATATCTGACCAATAGTTATGTTCTTTTTCTCCAACTAAAGCACTTTGCGCGGCCATCATTTTATTAATACTTCCTTTAGCTAGCGGCCGGAGCAGCATTGAAGATTGGGGATGTCTGACTATGGTGCTAACGTCCTCTTTAGTGCAGCCGGGTTCATGGTGGTTAACTATATTTGGAGCGTTGCGCAGCAGCGTAAGGGTTGAACTGGACCCGGTGCTAACGCCGCCGCCAAGCTGAAGCGATAAATCTATGTGACGATATGTGTTTAATAAGCCGATCATTCGGCAGAATCCTCTGGCGTTTTTATGCTCAGGTGTGTTTTTTATGGCTTGTTCTGCCTCTAAAAAAGTCGCCTTCATGCTGGCGGCAAGCTGTTGCCAGCCGGTATGCTGAACGATGTCGCTATCAAACTCAATCAGCCCGTTGCCGCTTTCGAACACTTTTTCAAATTGCAGATCCATGACAAGCGCCAGGCCCGCAAAATGACGCTCTTCAATGGAGTTTAAGAAATCTAAAGCCTCTTCGGAGTTGGGCTCCAGTTCAGGCATAGCTGGCGGCGGTATTTGTTCGCCTCTCCTAATTAAACTTAGCGTCTCGGCGCGAGCTGAGTGCGGCATTTACATATCATAAAATACATAGAAGGATTAAGCAAATAATGGCTAGCATAAGATTAGCCGTGGTACACTAAAATCATAAGCAATATTAATACGAAAAAAGGGTGGATTAAGTAGTGGCAGACAATCCGGACGTAATCAGTATCGGCGACATCGTAACAGATGACTTTATTGATCTGATCGAAAAGGAGGAGCACACTTATTCTAATGAACAGGGCAAATGGTTGGCGATACCATTTGGTACTAAAATCCCATTTGACCATCACGAAGTTGTGCCAGCAGTCGGTAACGCCGCTAACGCGGCTGTAGCTTTTGCTCGTTTGGGCCTAAAGAGTAGTTTTGCGACTAATATAGGTGGCGATCAAGAAGGCCGAGACATGATAGCCGTACTGCAAAAAGAAGGCGTGGACCATCGTTTTGTGCGGATTAACCCTAAACATAAAAGTAACTTTCACTTTGTCCTGCGCTTTGGCGCTGAACGTACGATATTAATCAAACATGAAGAATACGATTACCATTGGCCACACTTGAGCAATAAAGAAATACCGAAGTGGGCCTACTTTAGTTCGATTAGCGAGCATGCGATAGAGTATCACGACCAAGTTGCTGATTGGCTGGACCATCATCCAGAGGTTAAGCTGGCGTTTCAACCTGGAACTTTCCAGATGGCAGCTGGCGCTCACAGGTTAAGCCGGATTTATAAGCATAGCGAGGTGCTAATTTTGAACCGAGAAGAAGCTGTCACGGTTGGCGGTGGCAATCATGAAGATATTGATAACCTCTTTGATCATCTACACGCTCTGGGGCCTAAAATAGTGGTTATTACGGATGGACCAAAAGGCGCATATACATCTGACGGGCAGCAGCGTTTGCGCATGCCGCTGTATCCTGATCCCGCGGAGCCAATAGACCGTACTGGCGCTGGCGACGCGTTCGCTTCTACTTTTGTAGCGGCACTTATTAAAGGCAACAGTGTGGAAGGCGCGCTGCAGTGGGCGCCCATTAACTCGATGAGCGTAGTGCAAAAAGTTGGTGCTCAGGCTGGGCTGCTAAGCGAAAAACAGATTGATCATTACCTGCGCCATTCTCCGGATAATTACCGGCCGTCGCCGCTTCGCTAACCTTTATTTATATATACTTCTTGTGGTAATCTGTAGTTGACGGGGTCTAAAACTATGAAACGGCAAATAAAAATTAAGGGTGGGAAAAGTGACTAAATTTTTATCGCAAGCTCTGCAAGCTCCGGAACCGTTTTTCCGGCAGGGTTTGGCGCGTTTAGAGGCCGCAAATGGCCATCCTAATACTGACATTCGTTTTTCTACCGAAGTTGTAGGCACAACAAAAGCTAAGCTGCGCGAACTCGGGCTTGACCCTAACGATACTACGCCAGAAGAGTTGTATCATGCCCTCCAAGAACGAGTAAAATCCGATGACAAACGATTAAATCGGACATTGCGTACCTTAGCCGCCACACACGTATCTGCCGAAGCGGATTTAGTAGATGGAATGATACATGCTCTTAAAAGCTTGCCGGATTCTAGCCGCAGCTTTAGCCTTAAAAATAGTGTTTTAAAAACTATACTTAAGCAAGTACCGCCTAAAAAAGCTATGAAGCAACTGGGTTATCGATCGCTTGATTCATTTCTAAAACATGAGTCATCGATTTCTATGCTGGCCTCTGCGTACTTGTGCGAAGACGATCATTGGCACAAGCGATTATTAGCTCAATACAAACAGCTAAAGGCTAGCGACTTCGAAAGCCGGAATATACATATCGAGCAGCCCAAAACTCAGCGCTGGCAAAAGTTAGCCCAGCAGACTGTTAGCCAAAAGAAGCACAATATATTAGCACTCAAAGAAATAGGAGCGTTAGTTTTTCTACCTTTGCCTGCTAAAGTGCCAGATGGTTCTACGGTTGCCAGCCTCAGCCTGGCGCTGCACGAGCTCAACGAAATCAGGGCAAGCGGTACCTTCTTAAAACTTTGCCAGGTTCGTCCGGATTTTGGCAAAATAGTCCAAAAAGTTGCCAGCGATGAGCCCCAGCTTGACTCGGGGCTGCTTGATCAGGTGGTTCCATGGCGGCTTATTCAGCACTATTACTCTAAGCTGACTCATCCTGATCATAGCGGAGCACTGGAGCCGCACTTGCAAATGGAAGATATAGCTTGGCATCCAATCGAGGCGTCTTTGTGTCGTATAGAACCAAGTTTAGATTTTTGGCAGCACTCTGGGCATCTTGGACTTTTGCACGATAGGCGACCGGTATCTATGAACGTTCTAGACGCTGCTCTAGGCGCGTGCAATCGGCTGCCATTCGAACACCGCCCCGCTCATTACTTTCAACGCTCTTTGTGGCATGAGCTGATGCTACGCTACTTGCGTCCGGAAGCTGTCGAAAGGGCCGTTATAGGTGAGCTTCAACCCCAGTTAGCCGAGGAACTAGCTGTAGCATGAGTGCTGAAAGTTCGTTTTCTAGTTTACGATATTCTATTTGCTTGTCGGGGGCCGCTGCCGGTGATACCGTTGAAGCCTCGGCAAAGCTGGCCCGCGAGGTTGGTGCTGCAATAGCTCGTAGCGGGCACATTTTAACCACAGGCGCTACCGTTGGTTTGCCCTACCAAGCAGCCCTAGGAGCACAGAGTGCAGGCGGTACCAGTATCGGCTTTTCGCCAGCAGTTAGTTTACGCGAACACCTCCGCAAATATCGTTTGCCCAGCAACTGCTACGACTTTATTAACTTTACTGGCTTGCACTATGTAGGCCGTGACCTGTACCTGGTTCAATCCAGCGACGCGCTTATAACCGTGGGCGGTCGGTTTGGTAGCCTGCACGAGTTTACCTCAGCGCTAGAGGCGCATAAGCCCTGCGGAATACTAACGCACAGCGGCGGCACCGCTGACCAAATTCCAAAACTAGTAGAGGCGCTAGAGCTGCCTGACAACAGCCTGGTTATTTATGATGATGATCCAGACCGACTAGTAAAAAGAATAGTTAAAATTTTAGATGAAAAAAATGCAGACCTGCGAGATCTGCTAGAGCACCATAATCAGGAATGGTTCTTAGGCGATCCGCCCCGCCCGCGCACAGGCTAGACATACAGGTATCATAAGTTGGTACAATTAAATGATGGCTAAGTTTAATTTAAAGTCAGATTATAGGCCTATGGGTGATCAGCCCGCAGCAATTGCGCAACTTTCTGATGGCATAACAAAAGGTCTGCATGAGCAGACTTTACTCGGCGTAACCGGATCGGGTAAGACTTTTACGATGGCGAACGTTATACAAAAGCAGCAGAAGCCCACGCTTGTGCTAAGCCATAACAAAACTTTGGCCGCTCAACTTTATACCGAGTTTAGAAACTTCTTTCCGGATAACGCCGTCCATTACTTTGTCAGTTACTTTGATTATTATCAGCCCGAAGCGTACATTCCGCGTTCTGATACTTATATAGAAAAAGATAGCCAAATAAACGAAGAAATTGACCGCTTGCGCCATGCTGCTACCGATGCTTTGTTGAGTCGCAAGGATGTCATCATTGTGGCTAGCGTATCTTGTATTTACGGCATTGGTTCGGTCGAAGATTATAATAATTTATCGGTTGATTTAAAGGTGGGTGAACGCCGAGTGCGTGACAAGCTGCTTAGACAGTTAACCGATATCCAATACCAGCGTAATGATGTCGATTTTCATCGCAGCACATTTAGAGTGCGCGGTGATGTGGTAGATATCTTTCCGGCCGGCGAAGAGCTGGCTTATCGGGTGGAATTTTTTGGCGACGAAGTAGAACGGGTCACCAGGATCGATCCGTTAACTGGGGAGATATTGGCCAAGCTTAATGAACATAAAATATTTCCGGGTAGCCACTATGTAACGCCGCAAGAAAAACTCAAAGTTGCGCTTGGGCAGATTGAAGAAGAGTTAGCCAAGCGGCTAGCCCAGTTTAAAAAAGAGGGCAAACTGCTGGAAGCTCAGCGTTTGGAGCAGCGGACCCGGTTTGATCTAGAGATGCTAGAAGAAACTGGTTTTGTAAAAGGTATCGAGAATTATAGCCGCTACTTAACCAATCGCGAACCAGGCGAACAGCCTGCAACTTTGCTTGACTACTTTCCGGATGACTACTTAATGTTTATTGACGAATCGCATATGACAATGCCGCAAGTGCGCGGCATGTATAACGGCGACCGAGCGCGCAAAGAAGTTTTAGTAGAACATGGTTTCCGTTTGCCAAGTGCGCTTGATAACCGGCCGCTCACTTTCAGCGAGTTTGAACGTCATGTTAATCAAGCGGTGTATGTGAGCGCTACACCGGCGGAATATGAACTAAGCCGCAGCCCCAATCCGGCTCAGCAAGTAATTCGCCCAACGGGCCTACTTGATCCAAAGATTGAAGTCCGGCCGATCGAAGGGCAGATCGATGACCTAATAAACGAGATCAAAACTACTATAGACAAGCGCCAGCGAGTGCTGATTACCACCCTTACTAAACGCATGTCAGAGGATCTGGCAGAGTATTTGCAAGAAATAAACATCAAGGTGGCTTATCTGCATAGCGACATCGATACTTTGGAGCGTAGTGATATTCTGCGTGATCTCAGGCTTGGCACTTATGATGTGCTGGTGGGGATTAACTTGTTGCGCGAAGGCTTGGACCTGCCGGAAGTTTCGCTAGTTGCTATTCTGGATGCCGACAAAGAAGGCTTTCTACGTAGCGAACAGGCACTTATTCAGACGGTCGGCCGGGCTGCTCGCCACGAAGAAGGACGGGTACTAATGTATGCCGACCGAATAACCGACAGCATGAAGCGTACCATTGATGAAACCGCCCGCCGCCGCAAGCTTCAGGAGCGATACAATAAAGAACACGGCATCACCCCAACAGGTATTAAGCGCGAGGTAGATAAAGGCCTCAGGCCCGAGTTGCCAGAAGAAGCTAAGCGCGCTAAATTAGATCTTAAAAAGATTCCTAAAGACGAATACGGATCGCTTATTAAAGACTTAACTTCGCAGATGGATCTAGCCGCCGCCAACCTGCAATTTGAGGCTGCCGCCGAACTCCGCGACCTTATTGATGAAATCAAGCAAAAACTTTAAGGATAAATTATTCTTCGCCGTCTATCAATAGCCTGAGCTGGCGGAGATTTAGTATACCGTCCAGTGCTTTCCTAAATTTTCTACCTGTAGTGTCATGAGACATATTTGGGTGAAGAAAATCACGACCGCTCGTAGCGGCAATGTCGTCTGAAAAGCTATTAGCCGGCAGCCAGATACTGTCCGGCTCTGCCATATAGTCAAACTTATCTATCTGAAGCGAAAAGGCCATTTCCTCAAAGATGCCCAACGCGCTCACAGATTGACCAGCGATAGATAGCTGGCGACTGTCTTCTAGGCTAACAAACGATGGGCTAGTGTTTTCGCGAACCATAAGGCCAGGGTCATATGATGTCTGCGCCAGCATCATTCCCCACGGACCTTCCCGCGCGATCCTTTCATTAAGGTATGCTTCTGGTCCTAATGCCGAACCGCCAAGACGGTACATCACGTTATCGGCCTTAAGGTTCTCGACTGCTTCCATTTCAAAATCATTGAAACCGTGAAGCTCTATCAGGCTAGATTTCAAGCTTGGACCATTGGCTGCAGTTTGTGTTATTTCTCGTGCGAAATAACCCCAAGGTATTAGCAAGAAATGCATATCATCGCCGATATTATTGTCCTCCGGCGTCCTTCCTTCCGGAGTTTCTCCGAACTCCGTTAAATCTTTTTTGGCTTTGCAGAGAGCCCTGAATTTTTGATTGAAATTCTGATGACTTTCTTTGAACTCTTTGAAGCTCGTAGGAACAGGGTTGTCTTTGAAATCCCAATGAGGTTGGCCTTGATACATCACAGCTTCATGCCAGGACTCAATAGCTTCGGAGATATCCTGTATTGCCCACGCTTCGGTGCCGGACCGTGCTGCTGGCTCGGTCTGTTCACTCCCTGCAGGTTCGCTTATAAGGCTAGCTGCTTGCGATACGTCGCCTGCAGTTCCGCTAAGCTCGGTTATTACATGATCGGGTACTTCAAATTCCTGGGATTTGCTGCGTTCACCAATAGACTTTTGCCCTCTCATAAACTTCCTTATATTTTAACCGCCGGAGACCAAAACTTAATTTCATCATGAGGCGTTCCCTTCGGGCTTAAGGGCGGCAAAGCAGCAACCCAGAACTCTTCACTTTTGCCCATACCTACCTTTAATAATTTTGGAATAAACACAGAAGTGTCAGCTAGGTTTTCAACAGCGAAACTTCCTTGGTCGATAGTAGAAAGCGAACCCATATCCTCGGGCGGCGGCCCAGGCAGAGGAGTCCCAAGATGAGCCACATAATAGGTGCCTATACCCGTGCTTAAAAGTCCGATCGATTGCCTGTTAACTATAATTCCATTTTCTTCGTCGTTGTACCTAAAGCCCATAGCACTTCGCAGTGTGTCCGCCTTCATGCATTTCAAAGATGAAATTCTCCTGTACGTTTGCTGTGTTTCGCCGTCGATAAAGGAGAAGTTTCGGGCAGCTCGCCTAATTTCCTCCTCGCTTGGTTCGCTCACCGAGCGTTTTGGTTTGGGTTCTGCTGCTGCAGACTCAGTTATTAACTCAGCCGCTACTGAAACATTACCCGCCGCTTGACCTAGATCGTGCATTACTTTATCAGATACCTCGAACTCCGTAACTTCTTGATCCGCAGCACCGCTCTCGTCACTACTGGTAGCAACGTCTTCCAGGGCTTGTCGAGGGACTCTGAACTCTACCATGTTTCCAACTTCGTAATTGCCAGTAATGCTGGCAGCCATTCGTTATCATTCAGTCTGGGAACTGCTTTTCGCGGGCTGCCAAACGGACCGCCAAATGTTTCACACGGCTCCATATCTAAAAAGTTTCGTATTGGGAATTTGCGGCCGCGGTATCTAATGAAATCGGACTCGCTCTCTAGTTTGTCTGCGAGCCGAAGGTTCTCTAGCGGCTTGCCCATGCAAACAATATAAAATTCGTCATAAGCTTCACCCATTACAGCACCACCCGGATGTTTGCGAAAGTGACGCATTATATCATTATCTTTTACAAGGCCAACGGCTTGCTCGTTGACGCCTCTGTCTGAATAAAGCTCAATAAGTTTGTCAGCAAGCGAGGTTACCTTTTTTTGTTGCCGCGGACTCAACTCGTCAAATATTGCTGCGGTCTCGCCGCTATAGAACGAAAAGTTTCGCTTAGCAAGCTCTTGGTTTCGCTCGCGTGTCCATTGGTCAATGGCTGTTTCTGGTGGAGCGGGAGCTGCCGCGGCTTCTTCCTCGGCGCTAACCAATAGTTTGGCAGCATCTGAGGTTTCACCGGCAGTCCGGCCAAGGTCGTGCACTGCGCGGTCGGGGACTGAAAAATTAACGTCTTTATGGTCGGTTGAGGTGTCTCCGGTCTGGGCTGGTATTACCGGACCGCTCTGTTCAACCGCGCGCCGCGGGACCTCAAACTCACCCATAAGCTATTCTGCTTTCTCCCTCTCGTCGTCGGGATGGATGGCTATTCGGGCTACGTAATCATCGGGTTTGTAGTCATAGTCGTCCCTGAACCAGCCGTATGCAAAACGCTTATCTTTCTTGTCCCACACGCTATACGGACTTCCCATATGTTCTTCTCCGTCCCAGTGGTATTTAGTATAGTTGCCCATCATGAGGTTGCGTGGTCCATCAAACGTTCGGGGATCTTCTTGTAGTGTTAGCGCGAGCCATTCAAATATACCAAACGAGTCTGCCCTATAACCTTCTAGTCTGTATGTTCTATTTTCGATAAGTTCACTAGGGGGTTTACGCCTGCTTTGTCCTGCGGTGCTGCCCGTCTGGGCAAGTATGATACCCCACCAACCATCGCTCGCAAACCTGTCTTCTAAGTACTTGCCCCGATCTGCGTCGTACCCTGACCCATAGGAATACGGTGCCCTGTAGGAGTAATTTATAGCGTTTCTATCAAAGAAGGCGGGGTCATCCAGGGCGTGCTCTTCTATGCCTTGCATAGATCGCATATATCTTATTGCGGAGGTAGTGGTACCTTCGACATGATTTTTGAAAAATTCCCATGGCACAAGGAGCGGGGACAAGGATCTACCTATGTTATGGCCTCCGATTGTCCTGCCCTCGGTGGTTTTGCCGAAATCTATCATATCTAGCTTAATACGCGTTAATTGGTCTACGGTACCTTCATAATCACGCAGGAAACGTTTGAAGTGTTCCGGATCACGCGGCAAACGCAAACCCGGCGTGTCTATGTACTGTTTCCAGCTCTCAACAGCGTGTTCAATTCCTTGGATGATTGATTCACGCGTTACCTCATAGGTGGCAGGTGGCTCGTCGCTTTGGGCCAGTTCTTCTATAGATTCCTCTACAGTAGGATCGCCCAAGTCTTCGCGCGCTCTTATAGAAACTTCAAAGGCGCTATTCGCGGCCGGCGCTTCTTCAGCCTCTGTCCCGGTCTCTGTAGGTACGGCTGCTGCATTACCTTCCAGCAGGTCGCCAGCCTGTGAAATATCGCCTGCTAGATCGCCTAAGCCCTTGACGGCTTCGGCGGACGGAGTGAAGCCGGCTTCCTCGGCGGTCTGAGGACCGTAAACTGCACGCTCAAGCATAGAACTGCCTTTCGTAGTATCTTAAAATATTCAGTAAACTGGGCGGTAACTGAGAAGTGCGGTTAACGTTAGCGGCATACTTGCCAACTCCCAGAGAATCGCTTCCCCCAAGACTGAAGTTCCAAATCAGACAGTTATCAGGTTTCGACCGGACGATGCCCGTGGGGGAGTCGCCAAACATATTATCGCTGATAACTATACCTATAATATCTCGCTCGGGGTTTTTCCTAGCTTCGTCAGTTATGGTGCGCAAACCCGGGCAAACCAAGGTATCAGAGTTGTCTGCCTTCTTAGTGTTAATGAACATTCTAGCTCTGTCCTGGCCTGAAGGTTCATGCGAAAGAGGCATTATAGTTTCTGTGCTACCTGCAAAGATCATGCTAGCTACTCTTACGTCGGGCTGTTTATTCTGAATTTCCTTGGCCTGATACCGCCTGGCCAATAAAAGGCCCTCGACAAGTACCAAGCTCATCTCTGCGGCGTGTAAAGCAGGGGCTCCGTTCATTGATTTGCTCGAATCAATGTGCAGCCAAACGTCTAAGCCGTTAAATTGCCGGATGACTTTCGGCGCTTGCCGTTTCTTACCGCGCCAGATCTCCATCGGAATGTCCATTTCAGCTTGAATAAAGGCTTCTGGGAGCCGCCCGGTATGCAGTTTTTCGCCGTCAGGCAAGGCTTGCCTGGTGTGTCGCATACGCGACTGCACCATGTCTATTGTTGCTAAACGCTGGAAGATTTCTGCAGTTTCTTCTATGAGAGGTCGCCGAAGAACCAAAGCTCTGGCATAAGCCTCAGCGTCAGGACCGCGCAATCCCAGCTCGCTCTCCACGGTGCCACCCAGTCTGCCAATCATTTCTTCTACCGACTCTTTTTGACCCCTAGGGCTATTATCTTCTTGCTCGGAAGATATGCTGTCTCGGATATCCTCCACAGCGTGCATTACTTTTTTGCCAAGGTTGGAAAAGAGATTGCCCTTATCGTTTCGCCCGTTTGTGGCGTCTTCTTGCGGCGCGCCCTCTTCGTCACCTTCATCATCTGCTTCTTCGTCAGATTCGCCTTCTTCTCCCTCGTCTTCAGGCTCGTAGGCTTTATACTTTTCGGCAGCTTCTTCTAGCTGCTCTTCGAAAGTGTTGCTTCCTTTGCCCTGATTGTCGCTACTAGACCCATTGTTAGTAGATTGGGTCATATCGGATTGGCGGTTAGCGTCGCCAGCTTCTTCCTCCATCTCCTCTTCAGATCTATTTTGCCGCTCTTCTTCAACTAATTTATCGTACTCCGGTTTGATAAATTTTTCGGCTAAGGCAATGCGTTGACGCAGAGTAGTTCCTTTGTGAATCAAAACTTCTGCGAGGTCATGCCCGTCGTGGTCGCGCAAGCCGTCAATGACTTTCTGAACCTCGGGATCAATCTTAAGAGGAGACTTATCGCCCAACACAGACTGGAAACGCAGCCCCATCATCATTTGAATGTGTTTGGGTGCTTTGCGCATATCTGTATCCTTGACGAGAGTTTCGTAAAGATCGGGCGCGGTTTCACGGTAGCCTTTATAGTCGTTAACCGTACGGCCATCTATAGTTACGTCATGCACGCCGTTCCAGAATAACTTATCGGTTTCTGAAAGCTTTGAAATATCCGGCTGATACTCCCATTCCGGATCTAGCATGTCGCCTGTGTGCTGCAATTCGTGGCGAGTTACAAAAAGAACATCGTCTTCCTTAACTTCTCCCGAAGGTTGGGCTAGTTGAGACGGATCTATTGTAATCTTTATACCGCTTGTAGGGTCCGCTCCGCAGCTCCAACCCTTGCCAGGCGCAACTTCAGTGGCGACGTCAGACAGGTTAAAGACGCTGGATAAGTCTTCAACGTCTTCCGCCAAGTGGCTGAAGTCAATTGTGGAAGCTTGCTCTGTCATATTATTGCTTATTTTAACATAGTGTTGTATACTACTCAATCAATGAATAGTTTTGAATGTCCTGGCGTCGAAACCTGCCCGGTGCGCAATGTCTGTCTGGCGTTGGAGGCCAACGGCGTAGATATAGGTGCTGGCGAACCCGACAACCCCGCTTGCCAGGTACCTGGAATGTTCGAAGAAAAAATGATTAGCAGGCGCCGCGGAGACGCTAAATTCGAACCAGAGATGCAGGCTGGCGCTGAAAAAACCGACCTAGTTGGTGAGCTCGGAAAAGCCGCTAGGAAAGTAATGGCTCAGGAAGCCCTACCTGCGCGTGAAGAGTTGATCGCCGCACATACGAATGTACTCGAAGCTCGAATAGACTTATGGCGCGCCATGCTCGAAGCTCCCAAGCAAAACAGGCAGTTTACTAGAGAAGAAAGAGCAGCGTACGAAGCTGTTATTGCCAAGCGAGAGAAAAAGGTAAAAAAGACCCAGGCCAGCGGTAGCGACGCAGTGTTAGCTCTGGCTGGATTCGACAGTAGGTGCCTAGACGAGCACAATGTCCTGTTTGATGAGCAGATGATCTCTATTATAAATAGGATGGTTGGCAATATGATGGATGGTCAGCCAACACTTCTAAGGGGCGATAAGGGTATAGCCAAAACTGCCCTCGCTAAGTTTGTTAGCCGGTTAAATGATGACGAAGAACCGTTAGTGATTTCCGGCCACGGGGACATGGGCACTAACGAATTTATCGGCGAGGTTGGCCTAAAAGACGGTAAAACCTATTTTAAAGAAGGCCGCATACCTCAAGCAGCGAGGGAAGGCCGCACAACTATCCTAGACGAAGTCGACGTGTCAGAGGTAGCGGTAATGCTCCGCCTCCAGGATATTCTGCTTAATCTTAAGCCGGGCAGAGAGCTGGTCTTGCAGGAGAATGGGCAAGGTAGCATTATAGTGCAGCCCGGATTCGCAGTTATTGCAACTGCGAACGAGGCCAGCCGGCGTTATGTGCATCGCCAAGTTTCGGATCCCGCTAACCGTGATCGTTACGATATTATAAGCGTGGATTACCCGGACATGGATAATCTTAATAATTCGGCTGATATATTACGCCGCAACATGGCTAATCTGCGCCGTTTAGCTTATGCGGCTGTCAGTGATCACCAGGGCAATATTACCGGCGTAAACAGTGACGAAATGGAGAGGCTGGTGACTTTAGCTTCAGCCACGCAACTGCTCTATTCGCAACCATCCACTAGCGCCCTTAGGGAGATCGCCGGAGTTAGCGAGACGACAGCAGGTGCTTTAGACGAGGAGCCTATAATGACTGATTGTATTACGCCGCGCCGCTTATATGCTGATCTTAACCGCCTAGCACCGGGGAATAAGCCCGGCTTTAATTTTAAGAGTGTTACACAGTCGCTTATAGAGCGGCTTGATGAAGGCGACCAGACTCACAATAGCGACATAGCTCGTCACTTATTGTCAGAGATTAAAAAGGTTTAGGCGATGGCTGGTATAGGTTGGCTTGCTAAGGTTGTTTCTTCGACGCCTACACTAACTCCGGCTGATACAGCCCTGCTCTCGTTAATATGATTTATGATTACTGGTACGCGAGGCAGGTTGACGTGTTCGGTAGGATGCCAGGTTTTTAGTGTTTTAACGTCATCAGAAATTCCAAAACTACGTCTAATGGCCCACTCTGCCCCAGGGATTGGCGGCACAACCAACCGCTTATCTAGTCGGCGGCCTTCAGGTAAATTAACTTCTAGACCATGCGGCGGTATTATTAACGCGTCAGAAGGGCTAGCAATTAGGTGCAGCGGCACTCCGGCAGGCCATTCGTTGGCCATTTTTTCTTGGTGTTCTTGCATGAAAGGCGAATCATGTCGCAAATGCTCGGCTTCCTTAGGGTTGCCCAGCCCATGCCGCAAAGCAAGAGTTGCCGGAGTCTCGTGCTTATAGCCGGATTGAGCTCCGCCCAAAGATGCTACCTCGTCTACAAGGTCTGGCCTATCTAAAGCTATGGACGTGGCAATCAAACCGCCCAAAGAATGGCCTATCAAGAACATCCGCCGCCTGTCAAGGCGCTCGTATATGCATTCTAATAACTCCGTAGTTCTTTTTTGGATTTCCCCCGGTTCGGCTATACCTCGGTCTGGCGGAGCAATAAAACGTTTAGCGGGCGGCAGATCAGTGGTTTTATCATTCAAAAGCGGAGCATACCAAAACGCCAGACGTTTTACGGTCAGCAAGCCGCCGATAGCTACAAGGGGTGCCATTTGTGTGTTCGAATTAGCCTCGGGGGCGAGCTCAGCCATATCTTTTAATTTATCTCATTAGTATAAGCGTATTCCCCGAGTTAATATTTGTAAAGTTTTATAGCTTCAATTTTTGTCTGCTTCTCTGCTACAATTAGAGGTAATCATGGCAAAATTGACCCGGGAAGATGTATTAAAATTGGCTCTACTTGCGCGCCTAGATCTTACTGACGAGGAGATTGAGGAGTTCCAGGGCGAGCTCTCGGCGATATTGCAATATGTGGAACAGTTGCAAAGTGTCGAAGTTGATGGGCTGAAGCCGACCAATCAAGTTACTGGTCTCATCAATGTTACGCGGCCAGACGAAGTTAAAGACTATGGCTACAAGCCGGAAAAACTACTAGAGAACGTACCAGAAGTTAAGGATAACCAGATCAAAGTCAAAAGGATGCTCGGTTAATGGGCCAGTGGTTGTCGATTAGCCAGATTGCCGGCGGGGTCAGCAGCGGCAAGTTAAAGGCTGTGGATCTAGTAGAGCAGTCCCTTAAAATTATTACCGATAAAAAAGAGTATGATGCGATTATTGCTACTACCGAGGAGCGGGCTCTCCGGCGTGCCCAGCAAGTTGACGCTGGCGAAATAACTGGCCGCTTAGCTGGCGTCCCGTTTATAGCCAAAGATAATTTCTTAGCGTTTGGCGCTGAGACCACTGCTGCTAGCAACATTCTGCGCGGCTTCAATGCCCCATATCAAGCAACCGCAATAGAAAAGCTAGAAGCCGAAGGCGCAATTTGCGTAGCCAAAGCTAATCTGGACGCTTTTGCGCATGGAACCTCCACGGAAAACAGCGACTTTTTCACTACCAAAAATCCTCACGACAAGACTCGGGTACCAGGCGGCAGCTCAGGTGGTTCTGCGGCGGCTGTAGTGCTAGATATGGCTCCGTTTGCACTTGGTACCGATACTGGTGGCTCCATTCGCCAGCCAGCCAGTTTTAGCGGATGTGTAGGCTACAAGCCGACCTATGGATTAGTTAGTCGCAGCGGTGTAGTGGCTATGGGGTCCAGCCTAGACGTGATCGGTCCGCTCACGCGTACGGTGGAAGATGCCGCGCTTGTGTTAGATGTTATAGCCGGCCGCGACGATCTGGATGGCACTACTATAGAGCGCGACCCAGCCGGTTATACCAAACTAGACGACTCCTCCTTAAAGGGTAAAAAGATTGGTGTCGTGTGCGAACATATGGGCGAAGAGCTGGATCCAAAAATTATAGAAATTGTTAATGGAGCGGTTAAAAAACTAGAAGATGCTGGCGCCGAGGTTACCGAAATACGTTTACCATCTTTGCCGATGGCCTTGGCGGCTTATTACATATTATGTCCGGCAGAAGTTAGCAGTAATCTGGGGCGCTACGACGGGCAGCGCTTTGGTTACAACTTCGGCGAGGCAAAAAACATGAACGATAGTTATTCTAAGTCGCGCGGCCGGGGTTTTGGCAAAGAAGCTAAACGGCGCATTATGATCGGTACGCATGTTTTGAGCACAGGCTATTACGACGCCTATTATAAGCAAGCTCAAACAGTACGAACTAAGCTCATTAATGAGTGCGAAGAGGCTTTTAAACAAGTGGACTTTTTGGTCGGGCCAGTAGCACCGACGACAGCTTTCAAGATTGGTGAAAATACTGGCGATCCGCTAAAGATGTATCTGGGCGATGTCATGACAGTAGGAGTGAACTTAATTGGCAACGCGGCTATTAGCTTGCCGGCTGGTGAAATAGAGGGTTTGCCGGTAGGTATACAACTTATGGCACCGCAACGAGAAGATCGTAAATTATTATCATTAGCCAAACAGGCAGAGGAGGTACTCGCATGAGGCTGTTACGCCGCCGTATAAAGACCAAGAAATTTCAGCAGCGCTGGCATGACCTGCAAAAGCACTGCGCGACACGTAAAACTTGGCCTGAGGCAGTTATAGCAGCTGATGATTTGCTTTGCGAAGCGCTTAAAAAAAGCGGTTATAAGGGCAAAACTACCGGGGAGCGGCTGGTGGCGGCGCAGCACGACCTGAGCGCTAACGAAGAAGTTTGGTTCGGCCATAAACTGCGAAACAAAATAACCGATACTGATGTTCGCAAACTTAAAAAACAAGACATTTTAGAGGCTTTAGCTGGTTTTCGCCAGGCGCTGCGTGATCTGGGGGCCCTGGAACAATGATCTCTCAAGAAGTGCGAGCCAAATATCGGCCCACTATTGGTATTGAATGCCATGTTCAGCTTAAAACCAAGACCAAATTATTCTCAGCGGTCGGCAATGATGCTCGTGAAGCACCGCCTAATACTTTAGTTAGCCACATTGATTTCGGCTTGCCCGGCGCGCTGCCGGTTCTAAACGAAGAAGCTATTCATTTAGCTACGCGCGCTGCCTTCGCACTTGGAGCTGAACCGGAACACTTCAGTAAATTTGACCGCAAACATTATTTTTATCCAGATCTTCCCAAAGGCTATCAGATTAGCCAGTATGACCAGCCGATTATTGCTGAGGGTTCTGTAGCTATAGAAGTAGATGGTCAGCAAATGACAGTTGGAGTTACTCGTGCTCACTTGGAAGAAGACGCTGGCAAGAGTATACACCACGCTGGTCAAGATTACAGTCTGGTGGACCTGAACCGTGCAGGTACGCCACTGCTGGAAATTGTCAGCGAACCTGATATGCATTCAGCCGCCGAAGCCAAAGCCTATGCACGAGAGCTGTATCTACGTATGCGTTACGCCGATGTATCCGACGCCAACCTGTTCTACGGCAACATGCGCTTCGACGTTAACGTTAGCGTCAGTCAAACCGACCAGCTCGGCACGCGCTCTGAAACCAAGAACCTGAACAGCTTTAAAGCGGTCGAAAAAGCTATTGAATACGAAATAACTCGCCAGATTGAGCTATTGGAAGCTGGCAAAGAAGTTGTGCAGGAAACTCGCGGTTGGGATGACAGCAAACAAAAGACCTTCACTCAACGCACCAAAGAGGATGCGGAAGACTATCGCTATATGCCGGACCCTGACATCCCGCCAATTATTATCGAACAGGGCTACATCGACAAGATTAAAAAAGACATGCCAAAGCTACCGCCTGAGCTCAGGGAAGACTTGGCCAAGCTAGATGTTGAGACAAGTGTAATAGAAGATATCCTAGACAGGCCTGAAATTTTAGAAACGGTTACGAAGGTGCTGGAAAATGGCAACGCAAAAAGCGCACGCCGCACAGCTTTTTGGTTACTGCAAACACAACCCCAAGATGGTGAAGAAAAGCGAAGCATTGAAATTGACATTGAACGCCTGAATGAATTGTCTGGTTTGCTGGATGAAAACAAGCTCAGTTCAACCAACGCTAAAATGGTCTTTGAAGAGATGTTATTTACTGATTTCTCTCCAACCAGAATCGCTGAAGACAAAAACTGGCTGCAGGTTTCCGACGAAGGGGAAATCGCAAAGATAGTCGAGCAGGTTATTGCGGACAACCAAAAAGCCGCCGAAGACGTTAAGAACGGCGAGATGAAGGCTATCGGTTTCTTGGTCGGCCAAGTTATGAAGGCTAGTCAGGGCAAAGCCAATCCATCGCTCGCTCAAAAACTTATCAAAAACCAGCTTGGTTTATGATCTTTAAGCAGTGATTTTTTTTAACGCACCTGCGCCTGATCTAAGAAACTAATTGCTTGATCTATTGTAATAAAAGCTCCCTGGTCCCCAGAGTTAGTTATATCCAATGTGCGCCACCCAGTTATCCTATTGCTTTCGTCAAATTCAGGCCACTCAATTACATGGGTATGAACCTTTGCCAAGGGCAGAGTAATTTCTGAGCCAGTTAAGGGGTGCCTTAACGCAACGCCTAAATCTACTGGTACTTCTTTCCAGATTTCACTCTGATCGCTGCCCGTGGAGTGCTGGGGCAAATTTTCAGCCAACTCGGATTGACTGCTGACTAAGCCGACATCGTATGATACTCCATGAATATCTTGGGTCCCGCAGCTAGCCAAGGTGCCGTAACGGGTATTTCTATAGCCTTCTTCTGTGGGGCTACCATTTGCCCCTCCAGTAACGGTCCGAAAACTTCTTCGGTGCATAGCTTCCGCCGTTTGCTGATTAAGGGCAGTTTCCTGTTCTGGAGAGATGCGCAAAACCAGAGTATTTAAAATCTCTGCTCCACTTTGACTGGTCGATGTTTCGGCCATAAATTTACCTCGTATATCAACTTATATGCTTAAAACAAAACTTAATTAAGCTCCGCTAGCGCCTACTTCCACTTCGGATTCGGCTGCCGAATGCCATTCTAAACCGCTAAGAGGCGTCTTGAATAACTGCCCATCGAGCGCGAAATATACAACAGGCTCATACAGCAAGGCCTTCTGAAATGCCTCGTAATCATCGTCAGAGCCTTCGTCCTCGCGCTTACTCGCTTCGTCCGCATCTGGCACGATGATTTTAACATCTTCCGTTGTTTGTCCTAGCAATGGCTGGTAGCCGCCTGGCCCGATAGTTACGGAGTAAATTCCGCCTTCAGGAAGAGCTTCTATCTTGCCTTCTTCTAGAAAAGATTTGTGAACGTCGCTATTAATTTCAAATTCAACCCATGGATTACCATACTTATCCGTTTTGATAGAATCAATAATTATGCCACCCCTCACAGTCTCATTTAGGCTATTTTCATATTCTTGCCGAGCTGTTTCTTTGCTGGCAATAGCTTCTTTAACTCGTTCGCCTGAATCGATGTATGCTTGCCTGGCTTCTTCCATATCTATTGTTGTGCCCGGTATTGTCTCTGGCATAATCTCTCCTTTATCTTAAGTCATATTATTTAATTCTCCTTTTAGCCAAAATGCAAGTATAAGCAATTAGGCGTGCTACAATCGTGCCCATGAGAAAGCAGCAGGCTATTTGGTTGAAAGAGCATGGCTCGCAGGCTATGTTACCGGCATTGGCTGAGCAAAAACCTGCTAGCGGTGTAGTCAAGTTCATTGATTTTTTAAAAAGTCAGAGCGTCGATATTAAAGGCAGAGCTATAGATATAGGCTGTGGCCGCGGACGAAACACGGTTTATTTGGCCGAACTCGGGCTGGATGTTTTTGCTGTTGACTACATTCAGCCTGCGCTTGATTCTGCTCAAAAACTAGCCGAGTCTAAGGGCGTGGCAGAAAAAGTTCATTTAATTCACGCGGCAATTGACGAACCATGGGACTTTCCGAATGATTATTTTGACTTTGCAATTGATTGCTTTTCTTCGATAGACATAGAAACCAAAGAAGGCCGCCAAACTTATAAAAACGAATTACTTCGCACTTTAAAGCATGGCGGCTATGCGTTGGTGCGTGTGGTGTCAGCTGACGACGAGTGGGAGATTGAGGCCGCTAAAAATGCTACAGGCTCAGAACCCAATAGTGTTATATGGAAAGAAAACGGCAAGTTTCAGAAAAATTATGATGAACAAGAACTAGGGGACTTCTATAAAGACTTCATGGTGCTTCGTATAGAAAAAATATCGAAGCCTGCTACTAAAGCCGGCCGCAAAGGTACGGCCACAGATTTCTGGATGGTTATACAAAAGAAGTCGTAAGCTATTGTTGCCCTGATTGCAGCTCAGCAGTTTGGTGAACGTATGTTCGCAATGTGGCGAATGTGCCATTAACAGTTAAGTCACTATTGTCGTCGAAGCACATAACGGCACCTTCGCCGATTTGAGGAACGCCATTTTTGACGGGAAACTTAACGTGATCAACAGTAGTGCCCCATCCGTTATCTCTAGCGAAATTAAGAGTTAAATCATCTTGAGAGGCGGTTATTTCGGTCGTCGTCACGACATTCCCGCTATACCTTGGGAGATCAATGCTCCCGCCTGCTTTAAGAGCCCGGGCCTGAAGAGTCAAGACATCTTGTCTAGCAGTTTCTAGTGCTTGAGGCACCGTTTCCTGCGGATGGGGCGTTTCTGCCACACTATAATCAAGCCCACCGCAGGTGCCAAGAGGGTTAGTGTCTGCTGATTTTGTATTGCCGCAACCGGCAAACGCTAAACCTGCAAGCAGAACTGCCACAGCCGCTTTAGGGTGTTTTAGCCTTTCTATAATGCCAATGCTTTCACTCATAGCTCCTCCTATTTATCTAAACCAGTTGTCTCGTGTGTATACTGCTGCAAGGTACCGAAAGTGCCGTTAGTGGCTAGCTGTTGGTTATCAACGTCGTAACAAATGACAGATCCTTTACTAACGTGAGCGACATTTCCTTTAATTGAAAAGTCAACGTGGTCAACGGTAGGGTTATCAAGCATCCAGGTACTCCTATCAAAGTTCAGACGCATACTATCTTGTGAGGCCGTTACTTCATTTACGTTTCCATTTAAGTTGTCGTCGTAACGCTGAAGATCAATACTACCGCCAACGTTAAGGGCCCGCTCGTGCAAAATTAGGACATCTTGCTCAGCTACAGATATTACATGCCTAGGTGTTTCGCCGGGATTCAGCGGTCCTGACGCCTTGCTATAGTCGTGGCCTCCGCATTTGCCTACTGGGGTATTATCTGCCGACTTTGTGTTGCCACAGCCCGCAATTGCGACTCCTGCCATCAACAGGATCGCGAGCGTTGAGCGCGGGTGTGTAATAACATCTTTTATTCTAGATCTCTCGGCCACTTTTTTCTCCAGACTCATATTAGTTTAAATATTTTAGTATGCTAGTGATAAATACACAAGTTTAAGGTGCAATAACTTTATATTCTTGCATGTTAAAATCTAAAAGTGAGTCAGCAAAAAGTACAGAAAGCAGTTATTGCCGCAGCCGGGTTTGGTACGCGCTTTTTGCCGTTCACTAAAGCCATGCCCAAAGAGATGTTGCCTTTAGTAGATAAGCCGATCATCCAGTACATAGTTGAAGAGCTTGTCGGTGCCGGCATCAAAGACATCATTATTGTTACCGGTTATCATAAGCGCTCTATTGAGGATCATTTTGACCATACGAGCCTAGAGCTGCGGGCTAACCTAAAACAGGGCGGAAAAACCGAACTGTTAGAACAAACTCGTCAAATTTCTACCTTGGCTAATTTTGCATATATTCGACAGAAAGCGCCTTATGGTACGGCTGGACCGATCTATGACGCCTCGCATTTAATTGGCGACGAGCCATTTATTTACACTTTTGCCGACGACTTCCTAGTTGCCAAGCCAAGCCGTTTCAAACAATTATTGTCAGTGAGAGCTGAACATGGTGGCTCCGTGCTAACTTGCTTTAAGCGCAACGCCGAGGATGATTACGGTCGCTATGGTTACATTTCTGGCAAAGAAATAAAGCCCGGACTAATAGACATGGATACTATTGTCGAAAAGCCTGGCAGCGCTGATAAGGCGCCATCAGACCTGGCTTCGGTCAGCGGCTATCTGCTAGACCCAGCTATATTTGAATATCTGCATAAGCAGCGTAAGACCTATAGCGGCAATAGCGGGGAGTTTGACATTCAAAGCGTAATGCAAGACATGATAGCTGACGGCCATCATATATACGGACACGAAATTACCAATGGTCAGCACTATGACACGGGCAACCCCGCGGGGTATCTGGAGGCGGTTTTTGATTTTGCACTCAGACGCAAAGATGTAAACGGTCAACTAGGTGAATTTTTGCGCGAAAAGTTGAAATAACCTGCTGTAGTTATATACTGGGGATATGACTACAACCGACCAAGTACTGATAATAATACTTTGCGTTTTGCTTAGCTTGTTCTTTGCGCTCTGTATTGCTGTAATGGTTGCCGTTTTGAAACTAGTCGGCAGTTTGCGCCAAATCGTAGAAAGAGCAGAAGAAGCCATGGAGTCCGTAGAGTCGGCCGCCGAAGTTCTTAGAGACACTTCCGGCAGACTGGCGCTTTTCAAGCTGATTCGTAACATCATTAAAATGACACAAGGAAAGAAAAAATGATTCGTCGTAACCCGCACACTGGTAGAAAAGTAATTATAGGCAGCGCTGTGGCCGGAATAGCCGGTTTTTTGGCAGGCATTTTAACTGCCCCTAAAAGCGGTAAAGAAACCCGCCGCGACATAAAAAATACCGCCGATAAGGGCATAGATGAGGCTGAAAAAGATCTTAAAATGCTCCACACCGAAATCGACAAAGCTATTGAACAGGCCAAAGCTAACAAGAGCAAACTTAATAAAACAGCTCAGAAAGAACTCGGAGAACTGGTAGACAAAGCTAAAGATAGTAAGACCAAAGCCGGCGATATGCTTGATGCGGTGCGCGCTGGCGAAGCTGAAGACCGCGATCTAGACCGCGCAGTTAAATCTGCTAGCCGCTCGCTGACACACCTCAAGAAGTACCTAAAGAAATGACGCACACCACTCAAGAGTGGTATAATTTCATAAGAATTTAATACTTCTTGAGGGTATTTTGGCGACGAAAAAAGCTGCTAAAAAACAAACTTTGAAATCGGCGGATTATGTCCACCTGCACAATCACACCCAGTACAGTCTGCTAGATGGACTAACTAAGGTGCCCGAACTGGTTGAATATATAAAACGCCAGGGTATGGAAGCTGTGGCTGTTACCGACCACGGTACTCTAAGTGGCACTATAGAGTTTTATAAAGCCGCAAAATCAGCTGGCATTAAGCCTATAATTGGCATGGAAGCTTATGTGGCAGCTCGCGGCCATACAGACCGCGATCCAGGCAAAGACAAAAATAATTACCACCTGATTCTCTTAGCTATGAACGCTACGGGCTATCGCAATTTAATGAAGCTTAGCACAATTGCTAATTTAGAAGGCTTTTATTACAAGCCGCGCATAGACCGCGAGCTGCTCGCTGAGCTTAATGAAGGTTTAATTTGTTTGAGCGGCTGCGCCAGCAGCGAAGTCGGTGATCAGCTTAGGCAAGGGCAGTACGACATGGCCAAAGAAACAGCGCAGTGGTACAAGAAAGTATTTGGCGATCGCTACTATATAGAACTGCAAGACCATGGTCATCCTGAGCACTCCAGTATGTGGGATGTCCAAAATGCCATCAACAAAGACTTGCTTAAATTAGGAAAAGAACTAGACATCCCGTGCGCAGTGACCTGCGACGCCCATTATCTAAAACATCAAGATCAAGAGGCTCACGAAATTTTGCTATGCGTTCAAACTGGTTCGTTCTTAAGCGACGAAAAACGTATGAGCCTCAAAGATATCGAACTTCATGTCACTGACCCTAAAGAAGTTATTGCACGGTGGGGCAAAGAGTACCCGGAAGCAGTTACTAACACAAAAGCCATAGCTGACAGATGCGACATAGAAATTGAGCTAGATAAAATATTAATTCCTAAGTTTCCTGTACCTAGCGGCCAAACCGAGAAGTCATATCTGGAGGAGCAGGTTTACCAGGGCCTTGCTTGGCGCTACGGAAAACTAAAAAACGAAGCTATAACTGAGCCTAAGGCTGCCAAACTTAGTATTGCTGAAGCCAAGAAGACGCTACCTAAAAGTGTGCTTGATAGAGCCGAGTATGAACTGAGCGTTATAGAGGAGATGAATTTCAATGGATATTTCTTAATAATTGCCGATTTCATTAAGTGGGGTAAAGATAAAGGTATAGTGTTTGGCCCGGGACGCGGCAGCGCAGCCGGTTCAATTATCTCCTACGCATTAAAGATTACAGAACTTGACCCGCTGGAATACGACCTACTTTTTGAGCGCTTTTTGAATCCTGACCGTATTAGCATGCCCGATATCGACATCGACATTCAAGACAGCCGCCGAGAAGAAGTTATTCAATATTGTGTCGACAAGTACGGCAAAGACAGAGTGGCTAATATCGTCACTTTTGGCCGTATGGCGGCGCGAAACGCCGTCCGCGATGTATCGCGAGTATTGCAAGTGCCTTATGCCGAAGCCGATCGCTTGGCTAAAATGATTCCGCCGCCCGTGCAAGGCCGCCATATACCGTTGGCCACATCTATAAAACAAAACCGCGAACTCAAGGCCGAATACCAATCAAATCAGACCGCAAAACAGGTTTTTGACCTAGCTATTCAGCTGGAAGGGACTATTCGCTCCCACGGCGTGCATGCCGCCGGCGTAGTTATAACACCGGAAGATGTCGTGCACTACACACCACTAGAAATGGCTCAAAAAGGCGTGGTGGCTACACAGTATTCTATGGGTCCCGTAGAAGAGCTGGGACTGTTAAAAGTCGACTTTTTAGGCTTGTCAAACCTGACAATTATTAAAAATACACTGCGAATTATTAAGCGTGTTTACGGTCAATCTGTAGGCATCAATACAATTCCTCTAGACGATAAAAAAACTTTCGAATTGCTGGCCCGCGGCGATACAACAGGCGTCTTCCAGTTTGAATCTGCCGGCATGAAACGGTATTTGAAAGATCTTAGGCCGACCGTATTTGAAGATATTGTGGCTATGGGTGCTCTGTATCGGCCTGGACCAATGCAATTCATCGACGATTTCATTGCCCGAAAAAATGGCCGTAAGGAAACAAAGTATCTGCACCCCAAGATGAAAACAGCGCTTGAAACTACATATGGCGTATTAGTTTATCAAGAGCAAGTTATGCAGATCAGCAAAGATTTGGCTGGATTTACCGGCGGGCAGGCTGACACGCTTAGAAAAGGTATTGCTAAAAAAATTCCGACTGTCTTGGCAAAGATGAAGATTAAATTTATTGATGGTGCTGTAAAAAACTCTGGCGCTGACCGGGGGCAAATGGAACAATTTTGGAAACAGCTGGAAGACTTTGCAGCCTACTGCTTCAATAAATCACACGCTGCGTGTTACGGATTGATATCATATCAGACCGCCTACTTAAAAGCGCATTACCCTGATGCTTTCATGGCGGCGCTTATGACTAGTGATTACGACAATACGGATCGGTTAGCAATTGAAATAACGGAGTGTCAGTACATGGGTATCACTGTGTTGCCGCCAGATGTTAACGAATCGTTTGTCGAGTTTGCAGTAGTGCCAGACAAAAAACAAATTCGTTTTGGGCTGGCAGCAATTAAAAATGTTGGCACAGGAGCTGTCGAAGAAATATTACGCGCCCGAGATAAAAAGCCTTTTAAACATTTAGAAGATTTCTTAAAACGCGTTGATAACAGCATAGTTAACCGAAAAACTATGGAGAGTTTAATGAAAGCTGGCGCTTTTGACAGATTTGGCGATCGCGGCACTTTGCTTCACAACTTAGAAGCAATAATGGCCTTTACAAGTCGCTGGCAAAAGCAAGCTAACAGCGGGCAGACCGATCTATTTGGCTCGCTTGGAAGCGCTGCAGACCACCAGCCTCAACTCGAGCTGCAGCAGCCGCCAACAGAGCTAGAAAACCGCCAGCAGCTTCAGTGGGAGCGTGAATTGCTGGGATTATATCTCAGCCAACATCCGCTTGAAGACTATAAAACTATTCTTAGTGAGCAAGCTGTGCCGCTTAATAGTTTGCAGGCTGGGCATGAAGGAAAAATTGTCACCATTGGCGGTATAGTCGCAAGCGTAAGAGATATTACTACCAAAAATGGACGGCACATGGCCTTTATACGAATTGAAGATCATACGGGTGCTATAGAGGTTATTTTATTCCCTGGCAGCTATGAGCAATTTGCTTCTACTTTGCAGCAAGACAAAGTCGTGCTAATTAAAGGCAAGGTTAACAGCCGCGACAAAGATGGACGGCTATCCGGTGAAATTAAGCTTAATATCGAGAATGCTAAAGAGATAACCGTAGAAGAAGCAGCCTCCTATCAGGCAACTGGCCGTACTAAGGAAATAGAAAAACCAGTCGCCACTAGCAATACTGAACGCGTCTATATACGCCTTGCCAACAGCCAGGATGAAGATAAGTTAATGTCTCTCAAAAAGACTATTGATTCCCACAAAGGTAACACTGAAGTCGTATTAGTGCTTGGCGCTGACGCGTCAAAACAAGCCATTAAGCTGCCTGGAGGCATAGACCCCGGCAGCAAAGGGTTAGACCAACTGAAAGATCTCGTCGGCACAGAGAACCTTGTCATTCGTTAACGTATAGTGCCGCCAGCCTGCAAAAAGATAATAGCCATTGTGCCGACAAATACTATCGCTATGTCGAGTAGGGAATGGTGTGTTACAAATCGCTCACTCTCCAAAACCAGGCGCTTTAAGAGCAGCCCATGGCGAATAATAAATAATGCAATTGCTGCGCCTGCAAGCGCCGAAACAGCTACTGTACTCCACATTGCTTGCCCGCCTGTAAGTAACTGGATACGCGATACCGGCTTGGCGGACGCAGAAAGATCTGCAGCTCGCATACTTGCGGTATCGCCGGAAACAGCTGTTGCTCCGTAAGGCTGGCCGTATTCGGCAACCACTATGGTTGCTGGTCCATTGCCTTGGTAATTAGAAGATTGAGCTATACCAAAACCTACGTCTTTATAATTAGCGTTTAAAATGTTTGCACGGTGCGATGAACTGTTCATCCAGCCAGCTACTGTAGCGCTAGCATCGTTAAAACCATAAGCCAAATTTTCGCCAGCTGTTTGATAGTGATAACCGGAGGTAGTAATAAATGACCAAGGAGTGCGGCCGTCTGGAGAATTGTGAGACCAATAATTCTTAGCGGCCATATCATTGGCTTTAGCTTGCGCGGCATCACTTAGCTGAGAGTTGAGTGTTAAGTCAGTTTCGTGACCGTCGGCTCGTTGAGTGTTCGTGCTGTTAAGTAACGCTATATTGCTGAAATTGCTGCTTGCACCTAAAACTGTCTGATGCGACCAAAGGCTATTAACTATCATTCCTCCGGCCACTATCAAAAGCATGGGAATGTAAGGCCAGTAAGTTTTTAAGTAATGATCGCTATGGCGGTGGTGTTCGCCGCTGCGTTTTTTGTGATGATTGGTGGTAGGTCTATTTTTCGTTACTAGGGTCATTTTGATTTTTAGGCTACCCTAGTAGTTTACCACAAAAACTTTGCTAGAGTTGTCAAATGCTATTATTCGTGCGAATACTGTTCAACCAATGAGTAAGTCATTGCAACGACTTGGTCGTGATGATCTTTAATTGCTTCCAAGGGCGATAAATGCGGCGGTTCAGCACTTCGGCTGGTTAACCACTGGACCGCTTCACCTGGCTCCATACCAGCTTGCGTCAATAAAGTATGCATTGCAAAGCGAACGTCATCGATGCGCTGGAAATGGTTAGAGCGCGGCTGAATACCGTTTAGCCAATTGCGAACGGAAGTGCCGCTTACGCCGAGACTGTCGGCTAACACTAGGGTTGGTATCCCGGCTTGTATAATCGCGCCTAGTCTATCTTCTGTAGTAGACGTAGGTTTTAGGCGTTCAATTAAGTCATTAGTCTCTGCGCTGCTCATCTCTACTTAATATTAGGGCTTAACCTTTATTTTGACAATGATACAAAGCTATGGCGGCCGCAATGCTGACGTTGAACGACTCTTTTTGGCCAGACATAGGGATCTCCAAAATTAAGTCGCAAAGCTGCAAAACCTCCGGTTCAATGCCTTCTACCTCTCGGCCAACGATGATAGCAATTTTTTCTGGCGGATTATAATCGGCCAATTTAACTGACTTGGGAGTTTGCTCCAAAGCGGCTATATTAATGCCGCGTGCCCGCAAACTATTAATAGCAGTCTCAACGCTTTCGCTGTGCTGCCAACTTACTGTCTTTTCGGCTCCGAGTGCTGTTTTAGCGATTTGCTTATCAGTTCGGGTAGCCAAATGTGGCAGTCGCTTGTCATTTTTCTGCTTTGGATATGGTGTGTAGCCTGTTAAATAAACTTGGTCGACCCCTAATCCGTCTGCAGTTCTAAGTAGTGAGCCGACATTATGTGCGCTCCGCACATTATGGGCAATTAAGATAATCTGATTCATAACATTAACTATAACTAATAACTTCGCTTATGCTTTATACTATTACTATATGTCCGATGACGCCCGTCTAGATGAAGAGCAGGCTACTCAGCGCCGCGCCCGCGTGCTGGGTATGGAATATTTTGACACCTCGCATGGCGATAAGCCGCTATACCGTGATTGGCTGACTGTTCCTGAGCTTTACCAGTACAAAGTTATTCCGGTGCAGTCCGATAGAAGCAATATTCTTTTCGGCGTTACCACCACAACTTCGCAGCAAACTATGAAAGAATTACAGCAACGCTTTGCTGATCAGCGCGTAAGTTTCGCTATAATTTCCGATACAGGTTACCGCGATTATATGCGGTTATATGATCCGCCTAAAAAAGTGGAATATCATGACATTGAACTTAACCAAGCCGGCAGCACAGAGCTAATAGACCAGATTTCCAGTATTTTGGAGCAAGTTCGCGCCGACGATATGCTAGCCTACTTGGTGGCTCAGGCGCACCGTCTGAACGCCTCGGACATTCATATAGAAACCCAGCGTGATTTTGTTCGTATTCGTTTTCGAATAGACGGCGTACTCCACGCGATTGCGCGTTTACAGCCTGACAAGTATCGAATTTTAATTTCGGCTATAGCTAGTGCTGGCAATGTGTCTACTTCAACCGACGAAGCCCAGCAAGGACACATTGCCCAACGTGTCAAAATGGCCGATGGTACTGATGTGGACGTTAACGTACGCCTAGAAACAGTCCCCACCATTAATGGCATGGATGTAGTAATGCGCCTGTTTAACATGGACCAGTCAATGTACACGCTTGATAAGCTTGGGCTCAGCGAACAAGAGCGAAAAGTTGTGGACGATATTATCGCTAAACCGAGCGGGTTAGTTATGATAGTGGGTCCGACTGGTTCCGGCAAAACTACCACGCTATATTCTATGCTCAATTCGCTCAATAGTGAAGAGCGCAAAATTATTACTATAGAAGACCCAGTGGAGTACCAGTTTCCAGGTATTACTCAAATATCGGTGCGTTCCACTGAGGGTGGTAACGACGAAACTTTTGCCGACAAGCTGCGGGCGGTGCTTCGGCTAGACCCCGATATTGTTATGGTCGGTGAGATCCGTGATATGGATACGGCTCGCACCGCGCTTCAAGCGGCACTGACCGGGCATCTGGTCTTGTGTACGTTCCATGCCAGTTCGGCTGCCGCTGCGTTGACCCGATTAGCTGATATCATTGGCCAGAATCCGTTATTTATCTCAGCTATCCGTCTAGTGATGGCCCAGCGTTTAGTTCGTCACCTGGACGATAACACAAAGCAGGGTTATAGCCCTTCTGAAGGCGAATGGAAGCAGATCAACGACGTACTAGCTACCTTGCCGGAAAGTACTGCCAAACCGAATTTAGAAGGTTTACAGCTGTACAAGCCTGGAAAATCAGAAGCAAATCCGTATGGCTATCAAGGCCAAATAGCTGTCCGCGAACAGTTTATGATGAGCGAACCACTGCGCCAGCTGCTGGAAGATCCCAAATTAAAGGTCACCACACACTCCATAGAGGATGCTGCTCGCCGTTCGGGCATGCTTACCATGCTGCAAGACGGCATGCTTAAAGTTATTGGCGGCCAAAGTACCCTAGAAGAACTTTACCGCGTTGTCGGTTAACTTATCTTGTAGCAGCGGCTTCGTCTTCCGCTTCCTCAGCCATGATTCGATCAACTGTTTCGTCAATCTGATCGGAAGACGGTCGTATTGAATCATTGCGCGCTACACTCGGGATAATCTCTGTCTGAAACCTGCTAGAAGCAAGTAACTCTGTTGGAATCTCTATACCAACAGCTACGAGGCTGTCTAGCATGACGCGGGCACCCATTCTGGCGTGACGTCTAGCGTCGACCCTTTCGGTTTCGTTTTGTTGGTCGACTCTTCCAAGCCTTATTGCTTGCCCTAATACTGAAGTTGCAGTCGTGCGTGACACATCCTCTATTACTCGCAACCGATCTAGGGATTCGTGGTTTCCAGTCTCGCCAGCCATAAAGTAACGCGCCTTTCTAAATAGTTAAACCTAATCAAATCTACTGTAATACTATTCAATAACTTTGGCAATTGACGGCACTAAACGCTCGTCGTCTAGACCAGGAATAATTTTATCTACTGACGGGTCAGTGACTAGACTTGCAATAGCCTCAGCGGCGGCAATCTTATGCTCGTCGGTAATTTGGCGGATATTGTGATCCAGGGCGCCACGGAAAATACCAGGGAAGGCTAAAGCATTATTGACTTGATTAGGGAAGTCACTGCGGCCAGTAGCAATAATTGCAGCGCCGGCGGCTTTGGCTTCGTCGGGCATAATTTCTGGTATTGGATTGGCCATGGCAAAAATTATCGGGTCTTTATCCATGGACCGCACCATATCAACTGTCAACAGCTTGGGACGGGAGACGCCGATAAAAATATCGGCTCCTTTTATAATGTCGTCTAACGAGCCTTCGACGCCTGATAGGTTAGTGTAGCGGAGGAGCTGCCTCTTCTCGTTATTCAAATCTTTTCGGTCAGGACTAATTATGCCTTTGCTATCCACTACAAACATACGCGGTTTAGCGTATTTATGAAGTAGCTTGGCGGTCGCAGCACCCGCTGCGCCAGCGCCACTTATAACAATTTTACAATCATTAAGCTGTTTGCCAACTAGCTTAGCGGCATTAATCAAGCCTGCTAACACAACTATCGCCGTACCGTGTTGATCATCATGCATTACGGGTATTGATAGTTCTTGCGCGAGGCGGTCTTCGACTTCAAAACAGATGGGCGCGGCTATATCTTCTAAGTTAATACCGCCAAAACTAGGGGCTATAGCTTTTACTGCGGCCACAATTTCGTCAGCCGAATGGACATTCAGTACAATTGGCACGGCGTCAATATTAGCGAAGTGCTTGAAAAGCATGCATTTGCCCTCCATGACAGGCAAGCTAGCCTGCGGGCCGATGTTACCTAGACCCAATACCGCCGAACCGTCACTGATCACCGCTACACTGTTTCCTAACCAGGTGTAGTCGCGGGCTTCTTCAGGGTGTTTGGCTATGCGGTCGGACACTGCCGCCACCCCGGGAGTGTAGTAAATGCTGAGCTTATCGCGGCTATCCGGAATATCTTTTAACTCGACAGCAACCTTACCGCGAAGCTCTTTGTGCTTCTTAATGGCTTCTTCTTTAAAATCAGTCACGGGTTTCATTGTAACACTTGCGTATAAGAAGTAAATCGTGTACAATCTACCGGATATGTCGAACGTTATTAATAAAATTAACGACCAATATAAGAAGAAAGCCGTAGTTGATGTACGCAGCGGCGACACTGTTCGCGTACACCAGAAGATTCGCGAAGGCGGCAAAGAGCGTATTCAGATCTTTCAGGGTTTAGTTATCCGTACCGGCCGCAAAGGCAGCCACACTAGCAGGATCACGGTGCGCAGAATTGCTAGCGGTATAGGCGTAGAGAAGAGCTTTCTGCTGCATAGTCCGCTGGTTGTGCAGGTTGAGGTAACTAAGCGTTCCAAAGTTCGCCGTAATTATTTAACCTATATGCGTGAGCGCACCGGTAAAGCTGCCCGTCTTTCCAATGTGGACTTTGACCGTGAAGCCGTGAATGCCGTTCACGACGAAGCTGCCGAGGCCGAAGAAGCCAAGCTAAAAGAAGAAAAGGCTAAGGAAGCTGCCGCCAAAGCAGAAGAGAAAGCCAAAGAAGAAGCCGAAAACGAAGCTAAATTTGAAGCAGCCACTGCTTCCCATGATCAAACCGACGAAAAATCTGCCGACGTCGATAAGCCAGCAAAAGCTGATAAAAAAGCCAAAGAAGCAGAAGAAAAGACAGACTAAAAGTTAGTTAACGAGCAAAGTCGTAGGAAACCCTTGGGCTGCTACAATACCTTCATGGTTGCAGTTGGAATTGATGAAGTGGGGCGGGGTTGTTGGGCCGGGCCGCTTGTGGCCGGAGCTGTTATTTTAGGCCAGCCTATCGCTGGCTTAAAAGATTCAAAGAAGCTTACCAAAAAACGCCGCAAAATGCTGGCCGTCGAGATTCAGCTGCAGGCGATTGCCGTGGGCTTAGGCTGGGTGCAGCCGCGAGAGATTGACGAGCTTGGCCTAACAAAAGCCGTTAGTCTAGCCATGCGCCGAGCGCTTGATCAAATCGCGGTTAGCTACGACGAAATTATCATAGACGGCAATTTAAACTTTTTACCGGATGAACTTAAAGCACGGGCTGTCATAAAGGCCGACGACACCGTGCCAGCGGTCAGCGCGGCTAGCATAGTTGCCAAAGTGGCACGTGATAACTTTATGGCGCAGATATCTAGCAAATACCCTGGCTACGGCTTTGATAAACACGTCGGCTATGGCACCGCCTTGCATCTGGAACAGCTCAAAGTCCATGGCGTATGCGATTTACACCGTTGTAGCTTCAAGCCCGTTGCCGCCCTGTTACAATGAGCTGATGAATTCAGTGGATATAGGCCGAAAAGCAGAGAGGGCCGCAAGCGTATATTTGGAGATGCGTAGTTATAAAATAATAGAGCGCAACTGGCGCCGACCGCGCTGTGAAATCGACATTATTGCCGAAAAAGACAGCGTGATTTATTTCGTAGAAGTAAAATATCGGCGCAGTGATGACCAAGGCGGCGGACTTGAGGCGATTACGTCTACAAAACTAAAACAAATGCGCTATGCAGCTAGCTCATGGATGGCTGAAACTAAATGGCGCGGCGCTTCACAATTAGCTGCTATTGAGCTGTCAGGCCCTAGTTTTACTGTGACCAGCTTTATAGATAACGTGTTTTAGCTCTATAGAAATAACTTTGCTTATGCTTTGCCAGGGGTGAATATTACTTTATAATCTGGCTATTGTGGAAGAATTCCCTCAATATCACTATCCCAAAAACAGACTTGATAAACGCCAGCTGGAACTGGCTGCCGATCTGTCGTCATCGCATGCCGTCGGTATAATCCAGCCGCTAGAAGTGGATCCTGAAAAATATCCAGCCATGGGTGCCTGGCGAGTGGACTCTAAGCCAATTGCTCCTGAAGACTTAGAGCGTATCGCCCACGACGTATATCCTCCTTCCGATGGAGTGCTGGAAGACCTGCAGACCGGAAGACAGGCGGAAAAGATCCATCGGATTGGCGAATTGCTTACATCCAAACACAGCATAATCAATACTATCCCGCATAGCAGCATATCAGATATCGGGCTGGCTCACGGCCTGCCAGTCATCGCTTTGCGTAAACTGGGTTACAAGTTTAGGTCCGGTATGGTGGTGAGCCAAGGCGTGACCATGCTTGGGCGCGAATATCACGGGCTAATGATCCCCGTGCCGGATTATCTTGGCTACATGTGCGATACATCGTGGTATGTTTATCCCAAAACCGACAAAACGGCTAGTTCGGAGCTTGTTGAAGAGGTGTCCGAGGAGATGCTCAAAGAGCCAAACGGTTTGGTCAAGACTGATATGCTAGCGCAACAAGGCGAAGGCGGTTGGTTCATCACCTCTGCTGTTAACGCTACTAGTTACATCCGAGGGAAGAACGACGAACACTTGTTGGCCGGTATTACGTCTGGCACCATTGAGACCGTGATGGAAGAGCGCACCCGAGTTCAAAAATCTATTGCTGAAATGATGGGTAGAGAACAACCTATCTTTGAGCTTTGCGATGAACCGCTTAATATTAAGACGGCCGACGAAGCGCATGACTTAATTGGGCATGGCATGGCTCACGACTTGCAGCGCGCAATCTCAGGCGCACGGGTTATTTACTTAGACCCGCGCAGGGGTATGCGAGCAGAAAACTTCCAGTAAATACCAACTAATTTTTAATGTTCTCTAAATATTTCTTTAAGCTTGGTTCTTCACGCTGGCGCCACTTAACGCGAACTTCAATCTCGCTCATGCCGATTCGAATATTGCGTTTTAAGGCGGGCTCTTTTAGTTTGGGTTCAAAGAACGTTTTAAACTTAGCTTGCCATTCTGGAGTAGATAAGGGTCCGGCTGAGTACCACAAAAAATATTCCATATATTTTCCGCCGTCAAATAGCTCCATTAACTTAGGCCAGCTGCTAGTTAGCCACTTCCAAGTTAGATCGCGGGCGTGATAATTACGCATTAGGTAGGCGAACCAGTGACCTATGTCCTGGGGCCTAATTGCACCTTCCCCGGGCGTTTTGCTGAAGCCCCAGTCGATTAGCTGTTTAACTACAGCCGGCTGCTTGGTTGAACAAAGGGCTACGTTAATTGCATTTTGGACGTCCTGGCTAGAACTGGATTGATACTCTTCCATCAGCTGTTTGACCATAGCTGATTTACCATGACGCACTGCCGCTCCGGCAATCAAGGACCTCTGGTCTGCTGGAAGTTTCTCTATGCTGCCGGCTTTTTCAAATAATTTAAGAGCGTGGTTGATAGCATCCTGGTTTTCGCCGGCAATACTTAAAGCTAATGCTGTGGTGCGCATATGCTTAGTGTTAGGGTCGTCACGTGGCTTATCTACCCAGCCAAGTTCCTTGTACCAGTATTCTGACAACTGCTGTTTGAATACTCGTAAGTTCTTGGTTGCTGCTTCGTCACCATCAACAAGAGTCTGAACTTGCCCCAAAGCTCGCATAAACATCATCCAGACTGCGGCTCTAGGTTCGCGCTCGCACTGTCTTATCAAATCTAGTATTTCTGTCATAGGATAATTGCCGGCGCGAACAAGCAACAGCATATCATTTAACGCGTTTACCCGGCCTATAGCGTCAATTGAGCGTTCAACTATCCGCTGCTCAAGTTTCTTGCGGTCAGCTTCATCTTCGTAGCAGACTATAAAATGACCATTGCCGCCGGCGTTAAATACAGGAGTTTCTGTATTGGAATAAGGAAGCGACATAGTTTGTTTGGTCATCAATGTTTTATCTAGCTGTTTATCAGCTAGTAGCGGAATAGGCCACAAGGAATTGTCTTCGCCGTCTAATAAAAAGCGCTTTTGAGAAAACTGCAGAGTGTCTTTTTGTCGCGACACACTAAGCAACGGCTGGCCCGATTGTTCTATCCAAGGTGTCATCAATTTATTTATGTCTTTACCGCTTGTTGCGCTGAGCTCTTTCCAGAGATCTGCCCGCTCAGTGTTGCTGTAGGCGTGCATTTTAAAGTAATTTTTTAGCCCTTTGCGAAACGCCTCTTCGCCGATATATTCGCGCAGCATGCATATTAGCCTGGCGCCTTTGGCGTAGACTATGGCTGGATCAAACAGGGTAGCTATTTCATCAGGATGCTTAACTTCTACACCAACTGATTGCACATCTTTATATATGTCGCGTTGAGATGCTGACAAAACACGGCTGGTGGCAAAATCTTCCCACTGGCGCCAGTCAGGGTGCAAGGCGTCGGGCGCAAGGTTTTCCATAACAGAAGCAAAACTTTCGTTTAGCCACAGATCATTCCACCATTTCATTGTTACTAGGTTCCCGAACCACTGATGCGATATTTCATGAGCGATAACTAGAGAAATAAGCTGCTCGCCGGACAGTGAGCGGTTGTTAGGATCAGACAGTAGTCCGACTTCACGGTAGGTTATTAGCCCCCAGTTTTCCATAGCCAAAACTTCAAAATCTGGCAAGGCCACTTGGTCGAGTTTTTTAAGCGGGAAAGGTGTTTGGAAGTAATCAACGAAAAACTCTAAAGTTTTAATCGCTTCGTCGTTAGCATACTTTAGGTGGTTTTTAGATTGGGCTACGCTTGCCCAGCTGCGCACCTCAGTGCCATCTTTAGCTTTGCCGGTTACGCCGTGCATCTCCCCGGCTGCGAAGGCTAGAAGATATGTTGACATCTTTGGCGAAGTTTCAAATTCGATAATTTGCTGACCGTCTTTAGTGGTCTGATGTTTGATCGGAGTGTTGGCGAGTGCAGTTTCGCCCGTCGGCACAATTAGCTTAAGGTCGAAAGTAGCTTTTGCTTCTGGTTCGTCAACGCAAGGAAAAGCTTCGCGGGCGTGGTGGCTCTCAAACTGCGTTACCAATAGTTTTTTGTCCTTGCCATTATGCTTAAAAAAGCAAGGATAAATACCGTGCATAGTGCGGGTGATTTTACCGCTAAATTCTAGGGTGATGGTGTATGTGCCGGGGTAAACGGATTCTTTGGTGTGCAGACGTACTTCGTCTAGGCTGTTCTGGTTATTAATCCGGCCTACAGATAGGTCTTTATCTTCTTTTTTGTCGTGTTTAATGACTTTAGCGCTGATTATTTTAAGTCCGTTCTGATGGAATGTAAGCCGTTTGGTTGGCGTGCCAATTTTGCGCCCGCGAATGCTAACCTGGCCGCTAAACGTCAAAGCGTCTTTATCTGGCCGCAGTTCCAACTGGTAATGTTCCGGCTGAAATTGCGTTTGCAGCCGCTTAACTTTTTTAGACATATGCAAATATTGTACCTGACGCGCCCGATATTCTACAACGGTAAGAATATTGACTTATGCGCCAAACCATAGTATTTTGCTTAAATATTATGAGTGAAGAGCAATCTAGTCGCCAGCGGTCTGAGATAAGAAACAGCAATGAGCGTCAGCAAGCAGAATCTATTATTCACTCTGTCGCAACTCGATCTAAGCGGTTGGGCCGCGGTCTAGCTGTGCTGGCTGTAGCAGCCGGCATTGCCTTAGGGGTGTCAAATAAAGCAGACGAACCTCAGGTTATCGCCTCTGAAATTACTATGGTGGGATCCATGGCGGCTGTTGGCCTGAACGAGCGTAGGGCTCGCCGCCGATGCAATAACGCTTTGGATGAGTATGCTGCCGCGCTCAGGCAAGGGGTGGGCTTAGCAGCGCCGCTACCTGAAGCTGATAATAGGTCAGATAATGGCTTGATTACCGAACCAACTAGCAAAATAGGCCGCTTTATAAATAAGACCAGCCGCCCCATGATAACCTTCGGGGCTGCCTTAATGCCTTTCATGGCAACTCTTGGGACAGCTCAGGCTATTTACTATTCAGAAGAGGGCGGGCCAGTTTTGCCGCAACATTTCTTAAACGGGAGTCAAAATTATGAGGCCGGAATAATGATGGCCTCTATGGAAACGGCCATGGGGCTTGGTTTTATGTGTCTGTCGGGTGCTGGTACGGTTTCTGAAAAAACTTATTTACAGCGGCTTGACGAAATAGATGGCACAAGCGAAACTGATCCGTCTGTTGGTGTCGTCAACGATCAGCCCATAAGCGGCTAAGCATTTAGAGTTTGACGCCAAGGAGCGCACGGAGTATAATTGAATTTAATGTCCGGCCAATGCGGCCGGGTTTTTTAATACCCCAAAAGAGGAAAATCACATGGACTTAGATATGAAACAACTGGCGTTGGCCATCAAATCCATCGCTGAAGAAAAGAATTTACCAGAAGACTCAGTTAAAGAAGTCGTTGAGCAGGCGCTAGCCGCTGCTTATCGCCGCGACTATGGCGACCGCGAGCAAGAAATCCGGGTGAACATGAACCTTAACACAGGCGAAATCGATGTCTATGTTACTAAAGAGATCGTTGAAAAGGTGGAGCATCCGGGCGAACAGATCAGCCTGCAGGACGCACAAGTCCGTAAAAAGAGCGCTAAGGTGGGAGAGTCAATCGAAATTCACGAAAAGGCCGAAGAGTTTGGCCGGGTAGCCGCCCAGACCGCCAAGCAAGTTATTTTACAGCGCCTGCGCGAAGCAGAGCGCGAAATCGTTATGAATGAATATCAAGATAAAATTGGTACTGTTATAAACGCTACTGTAGCCCGCGTCGAAGGCAATATTGTGCGTATTGACTTAGGCAAAGCTCAAGGCATTATGCCCCGCAGCGAGCAGATTCAAGGCGAACGCTATTACCCTGGCCAGCGCTTAAAGGTTTATCTGAAGGATGTGGAGCGCAGCTTCCGCGGGCCGCAGCTGGTGGTATCCCGCGGCAACACCCAATTTATTGAGTGGTTGTTCCGTGGCGAAGTGCCGGAAATGGAAAGCGGCGCAGTAGAGATCAAAGGTATTGCTCGTGAGGCTGGTGTGCGAACTAAAATTGCGGTTGCTAGCAGCGTGCCGGGCGTAGATCCGGTTGGTACTTTTGTCGGCGGCCACGGTACAAGGGTGAACGCTGTTGTCAGCGAAGTTGGCGAGCAAGAGAAAATTGACATTGTAATCTGGAAAGAAGATCCAGCGGAGTATATAGAAGAAGCGCTTAGCCCTACTAAAGTAGCTAAAGTCGAGATTGACGAAAAGAATAAGAAAGCTAAAGTAATCGTGCCCGAAGACCAGCAAAGTATAGCTATTGGCAAGTCTGGCCAAAACGTACGGTTAGCGAGCAAACTGACTGGGTATGAGTTAGATATCGAGGCTGAGAAGGGCGGCGAGAGTGTTAGCCAGCCTGAAGCCGGCGAAGCTAAAACCAAAGAACTGCCTAAGCAGCCCAAGCTCAAGAAGAAAAGCGAACTTGAGTCCTCACTATTAGAGGCTATCGAGGAACACGGCGAAGGCGAAAACGAAGCTAGCAGCGAGAATAAGCCGGAAAGTGACACCAAAGACTCGGAGGAATAAAATATATGAATATCACACCTGAGTTTAATCTGCGCAATCGAGTTTTAGCCATCACTGCAGTTGTTGGCAGTTTGCTGCTTAGTGGTTGCGGCGGAGATACAGAAACAGATGCCGGCCCACAAGTTGTTTCTAACATAGACCCGGTTAGCGCTTCGCTTAATGAGTACCGTGACGATGTCTTTTATCACCGGCATGCCCGCGTTGCTTTGAACGCTTGTGCCGGCTGGCAGAATGTTTCTGGCGGCATAACTGTTGTGGAGAATCCTGGGGTAGTGACTACTCAAACTGCCGAAGGAAAGTACTCGTATCTAGTATTTTCTATAACCGATAGTGACAAAAAACCGCCTCATTTGCAGCAGATGAACGGTCCGCAAGTTCTAGTGGACGATAAGAACCGTGTGTTTGGAGGCGGTCCTTACAATGTCAACTTAAGCGTAGATATAGGAAAAGCTGGTTCCTACTACGCACATGCTACCGAGCGCGCTCTCTCTCAGCACCTGATTAGCGCTAAAAATGGGCAGGAATACTTTGAAGATGCTCAAACCGGCGCTCCGGTGATTAACTCAATAATTACTGACGGTCCCTTCAAAGACAAAAGAGTATGGAATATTTGTGAAAAGCTTGGCAAGGATGAACCAGTTCCTTCTTTGCCTTAGCGCAGCACACAGTTTTAATATAAATACCAGTTTCTAAAGTGTTTGGAGGTGAGGGTTAAACCTAGGGCTATCAGCCTAACGCTCAAATATGCACCTAAGAAACTCAGAACGAAGGCACCAAGATTGTCGGGGAAGGTGCTGATAAGACCGTTGCGGAGTTCTTGACTAGCAATACCGAAACAGACGAGAGAGCCGATTGCTGCAGCGCTCACACCAGCCAAAAAAATCAGCATTTTAACAAAAAAATCATGCAGCGATCCTAACCAGCGCATAAAACCTCTTTCATGCTCTTGGCGTACTAGCTTAACACCGGTACCAACTGACTGTTTAACGTTAAAAAAGATTTGCAGAAATCGAAAGACTAAAATATAAAGCAGAATACCTACTATGGACCATAACAGAAATAATGTAATGCGCTCAACGCCGGCAAAACCGTTTATCTTATTAAATAGGTGCTGAATCGGTTGGTGCCATAGAGAAAAAGGATTGGCTTTTAGATTGGTGCCAAGTAGTTGGCTGTTGAAATCACTAATGTTAAAGAGTATAAGGGCTAAGAATGCTACTATGGCTTCGCTGACTACTCCATAAGTTCCAGGATAAAATAAATGTTTTAAAGTTAGCTGTCTGGCTTGGCTTTCGTTATATGAAACAGTTTCCATTGGCATTTTGTATTTTAGTATTAAGCACGGCCAAGCCGCTATCAATGTCTCTATTATACCATTATAAGATGTAATTAAGAACCTGTGGAAGGAATTAATAAAAAAAGCTTGTCAATATAAACCAATAGCGCTATACTTCGGGCAATAAGTAAGTGAGGGTTGTGTCAGTCTACGACTGAGCGAGAAGGTGCTTATGGAAGAACAAACAAGCGACGTAAAAAAATTAAGAGGCGCAAAGAAAACGCAAAGATTTTATGCTTTGGCCGCTCTTGGTGCTTTTCTGGTGCTCATAGTAGTAGTTTCTTTATTAACCATCTCTCATAAAAACCACACGAAAGCTACTCCAGTAGCAGAAGTTAGCATAACTAACAAAGGCTTTGAGCCCTCTACTCTTGTTGTTAAGAAAGGTACCGAAATTGTATGGACAAACAGCGATAGTGCTCTTCATCAAGTAGTTGCTAACCCATATCCTACGGGCAAGGACTTGCCGAGGTTAAAATCAGAAATCCTTAATAACAACCAAACATATTCCTATTTAACTAGCCAAACAGGCAGTTTTGGTTACCATGATCAGATAAAACCAACAATTAACGGAACCATCGTAGTTAAAAAATAGTGAAACTCATGAAACAAGTTACGGCCTTTGTCGGTCAGGTACCAGAGAAGTTTACACAGAGGAAGTTGCCTAAAATCCCCCTTGTAATAGCCGCTCTCCTGGTGGGCTCCTTAGGGGCCTATTTTATTTTGGCTTCGCATGCGGCTACCGGCTGTACGACTACCTTGAGTGTTAACGCTAGCATTAATAACGCGCTTTCCAGTGCCTCTCCTGGATCGGTAGTTTGTCTTAGCGCAGGCAATTGGTCAGCTCAGACGCTTTCGAGTGTAGCGCCGTCAGGTATGGTTACGCTGCAGCCGGCGCCAGGCGCGACGGTTCATATTGCCGGCATAACTCTAAAAAGCTCAAACACAACTAAAAACCTGACCATCCAAGGATTGTATGTAGGTAGCGGCGGGATACAGTCCTTGTGTGCGATGAGCAACGTAGTATTCCAGTACAACACTATTCAAAATATTCAGGCGGGCAACGCTTTTTATTTCTATGGTGGCAGTTGCGGCAACGATGCGGCCAAACAAACCAATATATCTATGCTGAACAACCAAATGGATCATGTAGGGGACTGTGTAACTGTCGCTGGCGGTGACAGCATGGAGCAAAACTTTACTTTCAAAAATAATGTCTGCGGTCCGAACATAGGTTATGGTGTGACCACGGGTAACCAGTATTCACATTACGTCGAGATTGGCTGTATAGGTGGCGGTACTTTTGATAACAATGCTTTTCTGGGCCCTTATGATGCCACAGCCTTGTCTAATACTAATGTGTCGACAGCCGTCCACAACAATGTCTTTCACTGTTTCGGCGATGGATCAAATGTTAGTTTCTCCAATAATATAATTTGGCATGCTCAGTCTCGTGCCCAGACAGTACTTATACAGTCTGGCAAGATGGACAACATAACACTGCACAATAATCTATTCGTCAACGATCCATTCTGTCATAGCGATGCAAGCAACTGTCCGGCTCAAGATATTGAAATATATCCTACGCATGGGCTTACAGTTACCAATAACACTATAGCCACTACAGCCTGGGGTTTACACTTTCCCTCTGTTTGTAACGACGGCTGTTATGCCAGTGGCCAAAATGGGAACATATCGAATAACGTCGTAGAATCTGCAGGCATAGACGGGAATAATGATTATTCTGATACAAGTGGTTGCGGCAGCGGATGCGTAACCGGCAACAATGTCTCCTATGATAGTAGTGCCCCCGGCAGTCCCAACGTTAAGAATTGGGCGCCCAGCTACACGTCAACCAGTTGGACCCCGCCAAACGGAGAACCCTATACTGCACCCCCTAATGGCTACTACGTTGCTAAAGGCTTGCCATTTACGGCTGGTTGGGATGGAGCAGGCGGCCCGCCAAATGGCGGCGTAGGCGCTATAGCTTTTCTGAGCGGTAATGGCGGTGGCGGATCTAGCGACACCACAGCTCCCACTGTCTCTCTATCAGCTCCTTCTGGTGGTTCCACTGTCTCAGGCTCAGTAACAGTATCAGCTAACGCTTCAGACAATGTAGGTGTCACCAGTGTCCAGTTCAAACTAGATGGCAACAACCTAGGTTCTGCCGACTCATCAAGTCCATACTCTACTAGCTGGGATACTACAGGTACATCTAATGGTACTCACACCCTAACCGCCATAGCCACTGATGCAGCAGGCAACTCAGCAACTGCAGCTAACGTAAGCGTAACTGTCAATAACACTACTGGTGGCTCTGGCGGTAGTAGTGCTTGTACGGTGACGCTCAGTAATGGAGCCAATCTAGCTAACACCCTTTCGTCAGCCGCTGGCGGTGCTGTTATTTGCTTGAACAACGGCACGTATGGTGCATCTTTGAGCCAGGTTAACAAGGCAAGTATAGTGACTGTGCAGCCTGCTCCAGGCCAGACGGCTAATATTGACTACTCTTTGTTGAATAAGGCTACCAACATTCGTTTTAAAAACCTGCATTTCATTGGCGGAGTGGAGGTTCTCGGCCCATCAAGCTTCATCCAATTTGTCAATGATGAATTTACCGGCGAATTTGGAATACATATAGACGGCCAGCAGGCTAGCGGCGGCTCTGAAGTCACCGACGTCTTAATTGATGGAAATTATATACACGACCTTGATTTTACCGGCGATGAAGGTACGGCTAAAGGCAACGGCATTAAAGCAACTAATGGTATTGAGCATCTAACCATATCAAATAACATCATAAAAAGCACGGCCGAAGATTATATTAACATTGCTGATCCTACTAATCTGACAATCGACCATAATACTTTCTTGGGCCCAAGCTTACGTGAGCCTAACCACTCGGCAGTACACCAAGACCTTGTGCAGGTATTTGGCGGCGGAGCTAACGTCACGTTTACTAACAACGTTGCGCATGATACGGGGACCAATGAATCGCTGATGTTCCAAGACGCTACACTCCAAAATGTACGAATTGAAAATAACTTGTTTGATCGTGACTCCGACGGCTATACCTGTCAGGTATACCAGTCTATCGGCCTAACCCTTAAGTCCAATACTGTTCTTGGCACTTGGGGTTGTTTAGTTAGGGATGCTGCTTCTCGCTCAGGCGGCTCCAACTACCAAGTTGACCACAACATTTTTGCAAATTCAGTAGCAGGCCACACCGGCTTAGCTGTTGAGGGCCGCGCTGCATCGTGGGGTACGTATGACTATAATGTATCTGATGATGGGTCAGTTGCCGGTAGCCACAGCATACAGAACTGGAATCCTTCATGGCAGAACACTGCCTGGAGCCCTACAGCACAACAATCTGCCACGCCAACTGGCTATTATCAGCCGCCAGCAAGCAATTTGCCCTTTGCGGCGGGTTACCAGGGTTCTATAGGTGCGCCGTCATTCAGGTCCACCTCCTCCGGAGGCGGTGGCACTACTGACACCACAGCTCCAACTGTCTCCTTTGCTTCGCCTGCCAATAATGCCACCGTCTCCGGAACTGTCACGGCTACCGCTAATGCCTCAGATGACACTGGTGTCACTAAGGTAGAGATATCTCTAGATGGTACGCTCAAGATGACCGACACCCAAAGCCCCTACAACTACTCCTTTGACTCTAAGACTCTATCTAATGGCGCCCACACTCTATCTGCTAAAGCCTATGATGCTGCTGGTAACACTAAGACAGCCACCATCACTATTAATGTCAACAATCCTGACACCACACCGCCTAGTACACCGTCTAATCTAAGTGCTACCGCTCAGGATGCTACCACCGTCAAACTGTCCTGGACTGCTAGCACTGACACTGGCACAGGCGCCACTGGCGTAGCTAAGTACAACGTGCTGAGAAACGGTGTAGTCATTGCCCAGCCAACCACTACTTCCTACACGGACAGCAGCGCGGCTGCTAATACCTCCTACAACTATGTAGTACAAGCAGTAGACGGTGCCGGCAATGTATCTAGTAGCTCTAATACTGCTACCGTAAAGACACCAACAGCACCAGACACTACTGCACCAACCCTGCCAGCTAGCCTAAGCGGCACCGCTGTATCCATCAACCAGATCAACCTAAGCTGGAATGCTAGTACTGACACTGGTGGCTCTGGCCTGGCTGGCTACAACATCTACCGCGGCGGTACTAAGATAAACTCTAGCTTAGTTACTACTACTTCATATGGAGACAGTACTGTCTCTCCAGACACCACCTACAGTTACCAAGTAGAGGCCGTAGACGGCGCTGGCAACAAGAGTGCCAAGACTACAGCTATTAGTGTGAAGACGCCCAAGCAGATCAAAGGCGACGTTGCTGGCCCAGCTGGTGCTCCCGACGGTAAAATTAACCTAACTGACGTCAGCTACGAAATACGCCATTACAACACCACTGATACTACAGGCGATGTCTCCGGACCTAACGGCGTACCGGATGGCAAAGTAGATATCTATGACCTGAGTTATATAATTAGGAATTACGGGAATTAG
>JARIHC010000002.1 GCA_029288485.1 Candidatus Saccharimonadota bacterium
GAACTAGTGGCTGCGAGCTAAAGCTCAGCTGCGTAGTTTCAACTGTTCCCGTACTGCTGTCTGTAGCTTCCCTTGTGACACTCGGGGTGCTCAAATTATTCCCTATCATCCCCCAAAAAGTGCGCGTTGGGCTTGAGTAAACATTCAAATACCAAACTACCCCTGCGGTGATTACCACAATTGCAGCAATAGCTCCGACAATTACGATAATTCGCCGGCCGCCAAATATTTGAGCTACAAAAGTTCGGATATTTTCGGAGATTTTTTCTCCAACCGTAGAATTGTTCCCGGAGCGCACTGGCCGCCGGTGAGGAATTTTTGCGGCATTCATTCTTTTAATCTTAACATTTTCACGCTAGCATAGCTAAGGAGTTTTTAGTATAATTTCCCTGTAATTTGCGGGGCATTGGCGCAGTTGGCTAGCGCGCATCCATGGCATGGATGAGGTCAAGGGTTCGAATCCCTTATGCTCCACCAGGGCAATTAGCTCAGTTGGCTAGAGCATCTCGTTTACACCGAGAGGGTCGGGGGTTCGAGTCCCTCATCACCCACCATTTATTAAATCTGTATTTTTATTAAAAAGGGTGGGTTAATCGCCACAAAACGGAAGGTTTGCCCGGCGAGGCTTGAAGCGTAATAGGCGTGGATAGCGAATTGTTGTAAGCGGATTTTGCAATTGTAGCGCTGCCAACGTTTTGATCAGCACCGCTTTCAGAGGGTATGTCTTTAAGGTCAGCCTTGGCAGAGATTTTACTGCCGGCCCACACACTGAGCTGTATTTTTTTACTAGCAGTGGCATCAACTGTTTGGCCCCAAGGCGCTTTGTATGAAGCGATTACAGAACCCTGTTGAACTACTGTAACCGGCTTAAAGTTAGCTTGAGCACTTTTAATCAGCGGCAGGCTGTCGTGCATAGCTTCCCACAAGCCGGACGCGCCTGCTAGAGCGGTCACTATAGTTACTGGCTTGTCATTGACTGTAGTCCGCGACGCTGACACATATACGCCGCCGGCTTGATCGGAATTACCTGTCTTAACGCCTATTATGCCGTTAGTGCCAAGCAGTTGGTTAACGTTTTTTATAGTGCCTACTACAGGAATGCCCGCAGCGCTTGATTGCCCTACTATGCTTGCTAGAACAGCGTGGTTCATGGTCAGCTCGCCTATCCTGACTAAATCTTCAGCCGTGCTTGTAGTGCTGGGGTCTAAGCCGCTGGCGTCTTTGCCGACGTGCGTTTCAACCAAACCGTTATCTTCTAGAAACTGGTTAGCGGCCTGCTGATAACTTTTAAGTGATCCAAAAGCCCAAATAGCCAGACTGTCCGCCATATTATTTGAAGAAGGCAGCATCATTGTCTGTAAAGCCTGGTATTCGCTAATTTGCTCACCGTTTTGAACTTGTACTAATGACCCATCCTGCGAGTGATAGGAGTTATAAAGTGCTACGTCGGCTGGACCAAGTGTTAGGGTTGGACCCTGTTCGCCGTCGGCTAAAGGTTTGGCCTGCAAGACAACCAAAGCCGTAATTAGTTTTGCCGTACTGGCGGTAGGCATGGGTTGTTGTTTGCCGTGGGTCTCGATTATTGAAGTGTTAAGTATGCCTACTGCCGCCTGTCCTTTGGCTGGCCATTGTATCTTGCCAGCCTGTGCCTGAGCGCTTAGGGCTTGTTGATTAACAGACGGAGGCAAAGCTGGTATAGGATGGACCAGAGCCCACACTATATATATAACCACTGCAGCGATCACCGCTAAAGCATATGGCCACCTCTGGTGCTGACGCGTATCTCTGGCGCTATACATAAGCTTGTTTATATCATACCTTAGATTTGCCTGGCTGGTGTATAATGGCTACACAAATAGGAGGAGGGAAACTATGACTTGGATTATTATCGCGGTAGTAGTTGCGGTGGTGCTTATACTGGCATTTATCTACAACAGCTTAGTGCGGCTGAATCAGCAGGCCAGCGAGGCCTGGAGCGACATAACAGTGCAGCTGAAGCGACGCGCCGATCTTATACCTAACTTAGTTAGTACGGTGCAAGGCTACGCTAAACATGAGAAAAGCATTTTTGAAGACGTTACAAAAGCGCGTGCTGATACTCTAAGCGCCCAAAGCCCGGCAGAGGCTGCCAAAGCCGAAGGCGACTTCCAAAAGACTATGAAAAGCTTGTTTGCGGTTGCTGAGAATTATCCAGATCTAAAGGCTTCCCAAAACTTTCAGGAGCTACAAGCCGAACTAACCGATACCGAAGACAAGATCCAAGCTTCTCGTCGTTTTTATAATGGTGTAGTACGTGATTTTAATACCAAGCGTAAAACATTTCCGACTAATATTTTTGCTAGCTTGCTAGGATTTAGGCAAGACAAAGAGTTCTTTGAAGTTGCCGGCGCAGAATCGGCTAGTATTCAAAACCCTGTAGACGTTAAGTTTTAAATGTACAGCGATATAGCCAGCAATAAGCGTAAAACCATATTTATTATGGCGGTATTCTTTGTTCTTTTGACTGCGATTATCTGGATTTTCGACAAGTTCTTGGGCGGTAGCACTGGTGTCTTTTATGGGGGTCTGGTGGGCGCTTTGATATATGTAATCGTGACTTACTACGCCGGTTCGAAAATGGCTTTAGCAGTAAACCAAGCTCGCGAACTCAGCAAACGAGACAACCCGAGGCTTTACCGTATAGTTGAAAATCTAGCTATAACTGACGGCCTATCTACTCCAAAAGTATTTATCATGAATGATCCCGCACCTAACGCTTTTGCTACCGGCCGTGACCCCAAGCACTCTGCCGTTTGTGTAACGTCCGGGCTGCTGGAAATAATGGACGACCAAGAGCTGCAAGGCGTTTTAGCGCACGAAATGGGCCATGTTAAGAATTACGATATTAGAGTATCTATGGTGGCGTTTGCCTTAACTGCGGTAATTTCACTAATCGCCGACATAATTATCCGAGTTGTTTGGTTCAGCGATGACCGCGAAAATAACCAGGCCTTTATTGTGTTAGGTATCGTGGCGGCTATTTTAGCGCCAATAGTAGCAGTGATGATACAAATGGCTATTTCACGCCAACGCGAATACTTGGCTGATGCTACTGGCTCATTGACCACTCGATATCCAGAAGGCTTGGCCTCGGCATTGGAAAAGATTAAAAAACACGGTAGCGTTGCCAGGCGCCAAAATACTGCCACAGCCCATTTATTTTTCGCTAACCCTCTACGAAAAGGTAGCTTAACAAGCCTGTTCGATACGCACCCACCGCTCGATGACCGCATCAAGCGCTTGCGCGGCATGGGTACTCACGCTTAATTAATATGCGGGCTTTCATCGTATAATAAAAGTTATGGCGAAAAAAACTCGGAAAGCCAAAACGGCAACCAAAAAGAAAACTGTCGCTAAGAATTCGCGTCAGAGTAAAGCTCTGGTGGCCAAAGAGCCGCGCCGGCTTAAAGCTGCTAAATATAAAAGCTTTCGTTTAACTAGGCGCATTAAGCATCCAGTAAAACTGCCTAGTATCTGGCGTTTAACTAAGGCTGCTTGCTTGATTTTGTGGCAGAACAAAGACTTATTTATAGGTATTACGCTACTCTACGGACTGCTTAATCTTTTGTTGGTGCAAGGACTAGCAAGCAATACGGATGTTGGCAACCTAAAGCATTCGCTCAATCAGCTCTTTACCGGTAACGTAGGTTCGCTAGTCTCGGCCGCCGGTGTTTTTGTGATATTGGTAGGTTCTGCGGGCAACGGCTCCAGTCAGACTGCAGGAGCTTATCAGCTGATACTTGGACTCATTACTAGCTTGGCGGTTATATGGGCCTTGCGCCAAATATTGGCCGGTAAAAAGATCAGAGTGCGCGACGCATACTACCGCGGAGTTTATCCGCTGGTTCCTTTTGTGCTGGTGCTGATAGTGATTGGTTTGCAACTTATACCTTTATTAATAGGCGCTACACTCTACAGCATTGTTATGACCGGGGGCATCGCAGTCTTGGCTGTTGAGCAAATCTTATGGGCCTTATTGTTTCTTGTGCTGGCACTATTTAGCTTGTACATGATATGCTCGTCCCTCTTTGCGTTATACATAGTTACGCTGCCCGATATGACACCCATGAAGGCCCTAAGATCAGCTAGGGAGCTAGTGCGCTATAGGCGTTGGATGGTGCTCAGAAAAATATTAGCGCTACCAGTGATGTTATTTATTGCGGCAGCAATTATTATGGTGCCAATAATTGTGTGGCTGACACCGCTCGCGCAGTGGGTATTCTTTTTGTTAACCATGGCGGCTTTAGTAGTAGTACACTCATATATGTATACCTTGTATAGGGAGCTCCTGAATGAGTAGACCGGCGGCCGAGAAAAGGCTTAAGGAGCTGCGCAGCCTAATGGCTAAATATTCATACGAGTACTATGTGCTGGATACGCCAAGCGTTTCTGATGCCGTTTATGACGGACTGATGAAGGAGCTTAAAAAACTAGAAGAACAGTACCCAGATTTAATTACCCCCGACAGCCCTACCCAGCGTGTGGGCGGCCAACCGCTCGATAAATTCACTAAAGTTCGCCATTCTTCGCGCATGTTAAGCCTGAATGATGTATTTAGCAGGGAAGACGTAGAGGCCTGGGTGAAGCGTACCGAAAAATTAATGCCCGGCCGCAGCCATGAGTATTTCTGCGATATAAAAATGGATGGTTTGGCTTGCGCGCTGGTCTACGAAAACGGTGAACTAGCGCGGGCTATCACTCGCGGTGACGGCACTACAGGCGAAGATGTAACTACGAATGTGCGGACCATAAAAAGCGTCCCTATTCAGTTGCGAAATGATAAAAAATACAACAATTTCTTAAACGGCAGAACCGAAGTACGTGGTGAAATTATAATGTATAAAAAAGATTTTGAGTGGCTGAACCGTCAACGTGAAGCCGCCGGCCAGCCGGTTTATGCCAATCCCCGAAATCTAAGTGCCGGTAGCATCCGACAGCTTGACCCAAAGTTAACTGCTGCGCGCCCGCTACGCTTTAAGGCTTATGATTTAATTCGTGATAATCCAGACGAAGTGCCGACCTACGGCTTTGCTTACGAAGCCTTAAGGGCTCTTGGCGTCGCAGCCAATGTTCAGGCCAGCGTTTTTAAAACGGTCGATGAAGTTATGAGATTTGTCGATAAATGGGAAGATAAGCGCCACGAATTACCATTTAACACAGACGGCTTAGTTATAAAAATTAATGACCGCGACTTATATGCGAGCCTAGGCGTAGTAGGCAAAAATCCTCGCGCGGCTGTCGCATACAAATATCCAGCAGAAGAGGCCACAACTATCGTTAAAGATATTGTCATTAGTATTGGCCGGACTGGCGCGGCAACTCCAGTGGCTGTCTTTGATCCGGTGGTTGTAGCCGGCACTACCGTTCAACATGCCAGCTTACATAATGCAGACGAGATTGGACGCAAAGACGTGCGGATTGGCGACACGGTAGTTATTTTCAAAGCTGGCGACATAATTCCCCAGGTTGAGCATGTACTGACAGACCTCCGACCAAAATCTGCTAAAAAGTTTGACATGGAAAAAGAGTTAAAACGACAATACCCTGAGCTAGGGTTTGAACGACCCGTAGGCGAAGCTGTTTACCGCGTTAAAGGCGCAACCGGCCCCTTGCTGCTTAAGCGCGGTCTGCAGCATTTTGCTTCTAAGGGCGCACTTGATATAGACACGCTTGGCGAGAAGAATGTGGTGGCGCTAGTTGATGCTAGCCTAGTAAAAGATGCCGCCGATATATATACGCTTACTAAAGAGCAAGTTGAAAAGTTGGAGCGATTTGCCGATATCTCGGCTCAAAAACTCATTGATGCTATAAGCGAAAAGAAACGTCCTGAGTTGCCTCGGTTTATTTACGGACTTGGTATACGCCATGTAGGCGCACAGACAGCAATTGATCTTGCCGAGCGTTTTGAGTCGCTGGAAAAATTGCAGGCCGCATCGCTTGACGAACTTATAGCGGTGGAAGGTGTGGGCGATGTAGTTGCCGAGTCTATCGTCGGCTGGTTTGCCGATCCAGACAATCAAGAGCTATTAAAAAAGTTCGATCAACTAGGTGTCCGGCCTGCTTACGTATCGCGCGCTAAAGGACCGCTGCACGGCAAAAACTTCGTAGTTACCGGCGGTCTTGAGAGCATGGGGCGCGACTTAGCAGCCGAGCGGGTTCGCCAACTAGGCGGCACCTTCCAGTCTTCGGTGGGCAAAGACACTGACTATTTAGTGGTTGGCGCGAATGTTGGCGAATCTAAACTTAAAAAAGCTCGCGCTCTTGGCACAACACAAATCAATGAAAAAGAATTTCTCGGGATGATTAAGTGACAGGCGATGATGCTATCAATAAAACAGCCGAGTTCGTAAAAGCTAAATTTGAGAGCGAAGCCACTGGCCATGACTGGTGGCATATGTACCGCGTTTGGCAGTTATCTATAAATATCGCTAAACACGAGTCGGGCGTAGATCGATTAACTCTTGAGTTAGCTGCGCTACTGCACGACATTGCAGACTGGAAATTTCATGACGGCGATATGGAAGCCGGCCCTAAAGCGGCAAGAGAATGGTTAGAGAAACTTGATGTTGATAATTCTACTATCGAACACATTGAGAATATTATTCGCAATGTCTCATTCAAAGGCGCGGGCGTACCATCATCTATGACTACGATAGAAGGAAAAATAATTCATGACGCTGATAAGCTCGACGCTATAGGTGCGATTGGCATAGCGCGCACCTTTGCTTATGGCGGCTCGCATAAAAGGCCTTTGTACGATCCTTCTATTAAACCAAAAAATCATGCTGATTTTAAAGCCTACAAAAATGACGCCGGCCCGACAGTTAATCACTTTTACGAAAAGTTATTACTGCTCAAAGATCGGATGTATACCGCTACCGCTAAGAAGATGGCTGCCAGCCGCCACGAGTATATGGAACGCTACCTAAAAGAGTTCTACGCTGAGTGGGATGGCGAAAAGTAAAGCCGCTACTTGTAAATTTTTTAGGTAAGAATATAGTACAAGTTATCATAATAAGGAGTAGTAACTCATGGATTTTGACATAAACATAGTAGCAGGATTGATTGCGGGCGTGGCAGCCATGATACCAGGTGCGGTAATATATTCACCAAACGTTCTAGGCAAACAGTGGATGAAAGCGATCAGCCACAAGCCTGGCCAGGGTGGCAGTCCGTCTGCGGCTGTAACCAAAATGCTTGTTACGTCGCTAGTTAATGGTTTGGTAGCTTCGTTTGTGGTCTGGTCGGCAGGGGCCGATACATTTGGTTCCGCTTTAGTTATTGCTTTGGCACTTGGCTGGTTCTGGGTTGCTTCGAGCTTAATGCTAGTATTCTTTGAGAATCGCGGCTGGAAATGGTTTGAGATATCAGCCCTTAGCCATATTTTGACAGCGGCTGTTATAGGTGTGGTGCTTGGCCTCTTTGTATAAAATAACAAAAGGGATTGGGCGGTCCAATCAGCTGAACTGTTTCTCGCCGCCGGTAATGCTAGCGACGCTCGTTATAGAAACTTTGCTGGCAGTCTACACGGTGTGGCGCTATAAGATGACGACGCTTATTAGGCTTGCGACCGTCATGCTCGTCGCTTTAGCTACTTTCCAACTAGCCGAATATTTTGTGTGTACAGGTATTGGATCAATGGCCGTGCCGTGGTCGCGGGTTGGCTTTGTGGCTATCACGGCTTTGCCGCCGCTCGGCTTGCATATTATGCATGTGCTGGCTGGCAAGCCTAAGCGCCGACTGGTTTATAGTGCCTACGGCCTAATGGCAGTTTTCATGACTTTTTTCTTAGCTGGCTCAGGAGTCTTTACGGGACACCAATGTACGGGTAATTATGTGATTTTCCAATTTAGCGATAATGTCACCGGCGCTTACAGTCTATATTACTTCGGATGGCTGCTAACGGGCATAAGTCTAGGTTTCCGCTGGGCAGGCGAACTTAAGGCTAAGGGTAAGACGGCCATTCGCCAGCTGCAGATTGTTCAAGCGATGATTCTGGGCTATCTGGTTTTTCTGGTACCTTCGGCGCTAGCTATGGCCGTCAAGCCAGAAGTTCGCCGCGGTATCCCCAGTGTGCTTTGCGGTTTCGCGGTTATGTTGGCGCTAATAATTGTAGTTTACATATTACCTAGATCCTCAAATGCGGAAGCACGCTTGACAAATAAACAAAATTAACCCAAGCTTATAGTATGTCGTGCGCACTGCGGCGCCGCAAAAATAAAAACGTAATTAAATAAAATTGCCCGCCGCCCGGGTGGGCGCGCACGAAAAAAGTTATTACACTAAGACGGTGAGGACTACACCGATGATTAAGTATTTTCACAGAAGCCTAAAAGGCAACAAACTAGAGGAGCAATCCAAACCGCAGCGCGGCAGCTGGATATACGTAGAAGCGCCAGCAAAGGCCGACATTAGCGACCTGGCTAAAAAATTTAAACTCGAACCAGGTTATCTTGAAGATGCGATCGATGAAGATGAAATGCCTCGTTTAGAACACGAGGAAGGAATAAGCTATATCTTTGTGCGTTACGCACATGCTAAAGACGGCGAGATAGACACCTCGCCGCTACTTATTATTTTTGCTAATGAACATATTATTACTGTTTCGCCGTCGCACTTACCGGCGCTAGACGCCTTTAAGCGCGGCCGGATAGCTGCTGCTACGACTCAGCGCGCCAAACTGGTACTGCTGATCTTGTCGCAGATCAGCGATCACTACGACACCTATATCAACCAAACTAACCGTAAAATAAAAGCTATTCGTTCGCGCTTGCGCGGCCAAACTATTACTAACCAAGACCTGATTGATTTCGTAACTATTGAAGACGAACTAAATGAATTCCTGGCTTCGCTGCTCCCCAATAACGCCACACTGCGCCGCTTGCTAGTGGGTCGTCATATACCGCTGTTTGAAGAAGACCAAGATATAGTAGAAGACCTATTACTTAATAACGAACAGTCCATAGAAGCCATTCGCTCTAACCTGCGCTCTATAGCTAATATGCGAGATGCTTACTCGGCAATCAGCAGCAACAATCTAAACCGCGTCCTGACTATTCTGACGGTCGCTACCATTCTAATTTCCGTGCCTAGCATTGCCATGGGAATCTACAGTCTTAATATACCGCTGCCATTCCAGCATACCCAGTGGATTTTCTGGGTAGTAATGGGTATAAACTTTACTTTAATATCAATAGTTCTGTTCGTGGCTCGTAAAAAGCGCGTTATATAGACTTTTTACCTCTGTTTTGTTAGAATTAGTTTTGTTTTAAAAATGCGCGGGGATATAGCTCAGTTGGCTAGAGCGCTTGCATGGCATGCAAGAGGTCTGGGGTTCGAGTCCCCATAGCTCCACCATTTTTGAAATAGAACTCTTACTACACAGAGGAACAAACCGGCTTGCACAAGCCGGTTTGTTATTCGCAACTTATTCCGCACAAGATTATCGCCAGCCCGGTTCCAGAGGGATTGAACGGTTACGCTACCCTTACCACTCCCACATGAAGCCAAGCACTCGTCCAGCACGCAGTTCTGATTCTTGCATCTGCACCTGTAGAGTGTTTTCTGGCTCTCCATCGGCTGGCGGTAGAGGTGTAACCTCAATTTTTGAGCCGGAGATCACCAAGCTATTCTCGTTGACTCCGTCCCAGGCGGCTCGCCAAACCCTGCTTGGCCTGGCATCTTGTTCGAAGCTGACAGTGATATCTAAGCTATCCATCATACGC
>JARIHC010000007.1 GCA_029288485.1 Candidatus Saccharimonadota bacterium
GCAGGGAAGATGGCCTACGGGACTGAAGAAGATCTCTTCTGGCTCTGCGCCGTGGCCAACTCCTCAGTCTTTGACTCGCTGATTCGTCTGTTTGCCGGCAAGGTGGGTGGGGTTCAATACGAGGCGGGCCTGTTTCAACAGATTCCGCTGCCCTCGCCGTCGGATACCACCCCCGCTTTACAACAGCATGAGAATCACTAGTACCGGCACTCATGCCAGCTTCGTCGGGCAAACACGGCATATTCGGCCCCCTATCCCACACCTCAATCCGGATGCTCTCCTCAAAGCCCAGCAGTCGCACGTTGATGTACTCGATGCGTGTTAGTTCTGTCCAGTGCACCCGCTCTTCCGAAATTCCTGTCGCGTTGACCGCGTTCGAGACCAGCTTCTCAACCTTTACCACCGCATCCAGCAACATAGACTCCACTCCCCACTTCATGAGCGTCGATACCACAAACAACCCCGCACAGCTAATAGCCGACTCAGTCGCCATCGAAGCAACCATGGCAGCATTTCTGCCACTGCGGCACTCGTTTAGCCAAAGATAACAGCGGGCCCCAGTGCGCCAACTGCGAGCGCCGCTCCCGCGACAAGCTCATCACCCCGCCCGAGGTGCCGGCTGAGTTTTGGGACACCGAGCAGTTCCGGGAGGCCTTCGCCGCTCAGCACATGGGCTGGGTGGCCCGGGCCTACCGCACCCATCCCTACCATCACGCGGTCTACGGCCCGGACGGCATCTCCCAGAGCCTGCTCGGCCAGGGTTCGAGTCCCTGATGGCCCTCCAAAAACTACTTTCTGACGTATTTAGAATACGTGAAGCGAAAGCCGTTTTGTTCGCGAGGTTCGCTTTGCTGTGCAAGCTTGAAGTCTTTTTCGTAAGACGGGAAAAATCGGTCGCAACCGAAATCTGCGTCCACGTGGGTAATTAGTAGCTCGTCTCCGTAACCTAGATCTAGAACACTTTGAAAAACTCCCGCTCCACCGGATATCCATAGATTCTTATTATCAAATTCGGGTAGAAAGGTAGCTAAATCGTTGATAACTCTTGCGCCTGTAATAGGCTTGGTTGCACGAGTCAAAATATAATTATGTCTGTCGGCAAGCGGTACGCCTAAATAAGTAACCTTAAACGTAACACTGCCAGTTAATACATGCCCGCCGTGCTTTTTCGTCTCTGAGTCAAAGAGAGCTTCATCTTCAGGTATGTGCCACGGTATAACGTTCTGCTTGGCAATTCCATGTTTGCGATCAATAGCTGCAATAAATCTAATCATTTATCTTTTTACTTTGGCGCTAGCGTTATACATATTCTTTAATTTTGTAAGCATAAACATATTGTACCTAACTTATCGGGTATATAATATAATAATGACCGGCACGTTAGCTTAAATAAAGCGAGGGAATATGGAAGAACAACCACCACAAAAACCGAGTAAAGGCTACGGTAAGCGGCCGCTATGGCAATGGGTACTTATTTATGTAGTTGTCGCCATAATCGTATATGGCTTAATATATCTGTTGTTCATTCACAAAAGTGGCAGTACAGCAGGTGGTGGATATAACTACTAAATAACATCTTGTATATCAGAATAGTTTATCGCAGGTAGCGTTTGATATAGTTTAATTTATGGATCTAACACAGCTAGTTATACGCCCGGCCACCAAAGACGATACATTAAAAGTTCAAGAAATTCGTAAGCGTGCTTGGCAAGCCAGATACGTTAATCCGGAGTCCGGTGTAACTCAAAAATTACTAACAACATCTTTAGCGAAACTGCCGCCTGATCATAATGATATTAAGCATTATCACGCCATGCTAAATAAGCCACTTAATAAAAATAAAAATTTAGTCGCGACCTTAAATGGCCAGGTAATAGGCACGGTTTGTTACGACAGCTTGGAAAGTGGAATCGGAGACATCGGTGTATTTGTCGCAGATGGTTTTAACGACAAAGGCGTTGGAGACAAGCTGCTAGATAAGCTTATAGCCGATACTGACAATCCGCTACAAGTAATAATCTTCGCTAAAAATCCCAGCAGGGAATTTTATAAAAGACACGGTTTTGTGGAGGACGACAAAGAAGAACGGCATTATTTTAGGGACGGAGTCTACTTGCCGACACAGACTTTAAAGCTATCTCGCTAAGATTTATACTACAGGAGTGGTAGGGGCGGGCGGTTGCTGGGCAGGTGGTTGCGGTGCTACAGGGGGCGTTCCGGCAGATACTGGCGCGGCTGCTCCGCCAACTTTGTTAAAGCCCACTTGAATGATAGCCATACCAATTGAACCAAGGAACCAAAGCAGTAGCAAGGCCACGGGTGCCGAATACTCGCTCTTGGTAACCAAGTCTACGCCCTTGCTATACTTCCAGAGCCACCAAATACTTACGAACGGAACGATAATTAACCAGGCGGTTGGAATATCTGCGCCCTGTGCTTTCATTTCTTCTTTGGTCTTTACGAACCAGACGATGCCATAAATCCCGAAGGTAATAATTGACAGAAAGAAGACTGCCCAGGGGTTGCGATTTTTCATATTTTACTCCTTAAAGTTTTACGGTAGTGCATATGCTTATCTTAAACTATATCTGGTAGCATGCAAGTATTTATACCCAGGATGTTACAATTTTCTAAAGATGAAAACACTTAACGGTAGCGAGCTAGCTAGTTTTATTCAGGAGCGTCAAGCCCATCAAGTACGAGCCTTGCGGCAAGCGCATGATGCATTTCCTAAACTAGCAATTGTAGTGACGGTTGATAACCCGGTGATTGAAACGTACATGAAACTTAAGAAAAAGTATGGCGCTGAGATCTTGGTGGACGTGGATATTCATCGAGTTGATCAAATAGAAGTAAAAGGATTACTTAACAAGTTAAGTAAAGACAAAAAAACACACGGCATTATTGTTCAGTTGCCGCTTGAAGATCCGTCGCAAACAGAAACCATAGTTAATATGGTGGCTCCTAATAAAGACGTTGACGCCCTTGGCAGCAAAGCCAAGTTTGAGCCTGCTACGCCAATGGCCATAATGTGGCTGCTGGCCGGATATAACGTTGATCTTGTCGGTAAACGAGTGCTTTTAGTCGGACGCGGCAAATTAGTTGGCGCACCGCTGGAAAAAATACTGAATAGTTCTGGCATAGATGTACATGTAGTCGAACGCGGTGCTAATTTAAAACAAGAAGCATTAAAAGCCGATGTTATTATCACGGCTACCGGGCAGCCGACAATTCTGGAATCCGACATGATCAAGCATGGAGCAGTTGTAGTGGACGCGGGGGTAGCGTCTGAGTCTGGTAAAACGGTTGGAGACTTAGCGGATGATGTTTACGCGCGTGACGACCTTGTCATTACGCCAAAAAAAGGCGGTGTAGGTCCGCTAACGGTCTGTGCTTTATTTGAAAACGTCATACTAGCAGCTTCGTCGTTCGCCAAGGATAAAAAAGATGCCGGATAACCTGGCTGGCTTAAGAAAAGATATTTTAGGTTTGTGTTTTGATCGTTACGACGGCACCTTTGCTGACGGGCAAGAAGCTAACAATAAATTGGACCTGGAGCTCGTTAAGCAGCTGCCTAGTTTGGCCGCTTTGGTGAGCTACAAAATGGCAACAATGGTGGTTTCACATAACCCTGACCTGTTAGTCAGTACACCGAAAGGCGCTGACTGGTTGACTCGCCGCGTTGCAGGAAGGCTTGGCGTAGCGGCGCTAATATTGAACAAAAACGAAACAACCAAAGAGTTTACTTATTCTGAAGATGGCGAAGAAACTGTAGCTCAAAGCGATCGGCTTGTCATAGTTGACGATGTTCTGAATCGCTTGACCAACACCGGCAAAGTTTATGCCTTGCCAGGCATTGCTGAGCACGCTGTAGCCATTGCCGGCATATGGGATCGTAATCCCAGCCGCGAAACCAAAGTGCCTATACCCACGGAAGCAATTATTGTCGAAGAAATTCCTGACATGCTGCCCGCGAGCCACTCCCTATGGAATCACGCAAAATGAAAATAGGGGTATTTGACTCTGGCTTAGGAGGCTTATCGGTTGCAAATGCTATCAAAAAATCTATACCGGAACTGGACATTGTTGTACAACAAGATAAAGAACACGTGCCTTACGGCACACGCTCCCCCGAAGAAATTTTAAGTTTCATAAAGCCTATATTCCAAGAAATGATAGAGCGTGGCTGCGAAGTTATAATTATTGCTTGCAATACTGTGTCTACAAACTTAATGCCAGAACTTCGACGTTTATTTAAAGTATCGTTTATAGCAGTTGAGCCTATGATTAAATATGCCGCCAAAATAAGTAAAAGCAAGACCATTACCGTATGCGCCACGCCAACTACTTTAGCCAGCGCACGTTACAAAGATCTTAAAAAACGCTATGCTAAAAATCTCACGGTATTGGAGCCCGATTGCAGTGATTGGGCGCATATGATAGAGCAAAGACAAATCGATGAAAGAAGAATTAAAACTGCTATTGAAGCAACGCTTGGAGCAGGCAGCGATGTTATTGTTTTAGGTTGTACGCACTATCATTGGATAGAAAAAGAAATTAAAAACATTGCTGAAACTCGTGCTCAAATATTGCAGCCAGAACCCATCGTTATAGGGCAGCTTAAGCAGCTGCTAAAACAGCTTTCTTAAATTTTTCGCCGCGATCTTTATAATTTTTGAACATATCAAAACTGGCGCAAGCAGGTGAGAGTAACACTATGTCGCCCTTTTTGGCTTGGCTGCGAGCTGTGGCTATAATTTCTTGAATGTTTTGACCGCCGGGCATAATATTATCAACACCTGCTGCTTCTAAGGCCGCACTAATGCGTTTAGCCTGTTCGCCTATCACGAGAACTTTGCGAATATTGCTGCTTGCTATCACTTTTGCTAATTCGGTATAATCCGCACCCTTATCAGAGCCACCCAAAATAACTACTTTTGGCTGGCTAAAGGCTTGTATAGCTACTATTGACGTTTCTGGTGTGGTGCCGAAACTGTCATTATAATATCTAGCACCCTCTAGTTCTCTTACGAATTCAAGTCTATGTTCCAGCCCGCTAAAACTAGTCAAAACTGATCTTATGGCTGTGGTGTCTTGAGTCACTTCCCAAGCAGCTGTAACTGCTGCGCATATATTTTGAAGATTATGCCGGCCTAGTAATTTTATATCGCTAACGGCGCAGATAACTTTTCCACTAATTGTTATATTGCTGCCCGAAACCTGCGCGCCTGGAGCTGCCATGTACGGGATTTTCTGTCCGTTGCCCGCGCTGGCAATTTGCTGTGAGACGTTGTTATTGGCGTAGTAAATTGCGTAGTCTTTGTGGTTCTGATTAACAAATAGCTGTCCTTTGGCAGCAAAATACTCGTCGGTGTCGGCGTGCCAGTCCAGGTGCTCCGGAACCACCATCAGACAAACGGCTATGTGGGGCGAATACCTCAAATCAATTAGCTGAAAATTGGCCAACTCTAGAACTACCCAATCATCTTGTTTTATACCGCCTGCTAGCATATCCAAGGGCGGTGTGCCAATATTACCTCCCAGATGCACAGTCTTACCCGCTGCCTCAAGGATCTTAGTTATTAAGGTGCTGGTAGTACCCTTACCTTTAGTGCCAGTTACGCCAATGACATTTTTTGACGGACAGACTTTAAAGAACTCGTTGGTAACAGTTGTAACTTTTTTAAGAATCTCGGGAGAGTTTTTGGTCTTAATATCGCTCGGATGAATGCTGGGACTGCGGATAATCAGGTCAAACTGATCTAAATTATCTAAGTAAGATTTACCCAGTTGGCTAGCTGCACCCTCGGGTATTTCGGCGCCGGTGTCTTTGTCGCAAATAGTTATTGCATTGCCATTACGCCAGTACTCATAGGCCGATCGACCCTGCAAGCCAAAACCAAGAATAGCAATTTTCATAAACTTAAGTATCAGCCATCAAGAGACGCGAAGCAAGGATTAGCCGCCCAGACTTTTTTTCACCAGGTCGGCTACTTGGCGCGGAGTCATATTAGCTTTTAAGATTACGCCGCTGACACCGTGTTTTTTCACACTCTCAGGAATTTCTTGTTCGCCCATATTAGTCAGAATTATAACTTTGATGTTTTTGCCCCAATCGCTTACGCGCATTTTGGCTAAAACTTCATCGCCGGTCATTTCGGGCATCATAAGGTCGAGCAATATGATGTCGGGTTTCATGCTCTGAATAAGCTCCAATCCAAGCTTGCCATTCTCGGCCGTTTGCACGTCATAACCTTCGGCCTCAAACTTAAATCGATACATTTGCGAAATGGCCTGGTCGTCTTCGACAATTGCGATCTTGGGCATATGCTTATCCTACGCCAAGAGGTTTATTAACACAATCTTAAATTATACCTGCATGTTTTAGCGCTTCGTAAAAATTTGAATTAGTGGCGGTAGGTATAAATTCTATGCCGATATTATCGGCCAGTTGTCTATCGCTGTCTCTGTCGCCGCAAACAAATGATGCGGTGCGGTCAATCGAGTGTTCTGCTAGAAAGCTGTCAACGAGCCCAGTTTTTGGTTTTCTGCAAGCGCAGTGATCTTGAGAAGTGTGAGGGCAGATAAATATTCGCTCGAAATGTATTCCAGCGTCCTTAAACTGTTTTAGCATTGCTTGGTGCGGAATCTCAAAATCGGCAGCAGGGAAAGACTGTGTACCTAATCCGTCTTGATTAGTAACCATCACTAAACCATAGCCTTGGTTTTTTAATTCGATTAATCCCTGAATAGCCCCCTCTAATACTTGAAGCTTTTCTAAGCTGTCAATCTGAAAAGTATCTTGCGGCTCAAAAATAAGCGTACCGTCGCGGTCTAAAAAAGCATATTTCTTTTTGCTAGTCATCCGATACACGTATTTCCATTGCTCGTTTGTGACCTTCCAGAGACTCTTGTTCTGCCATCAGTGTAACCACGGGTGCTAGTGCTTTTGCTCCTTGGTTTGTAACGTGCTGGAAAGTAACTTGCTTTTGGAAACTAGCAACAGACACCCCCGCAAACGAACGCGCGTATCCATGGGTAGGTAAGCAATGGTTTGTGCCGCTAGCATAGTCGCCAGCTGACTCACATGAGTAAGGCCCAATAAATACCGATCCGGCATTAACTATCCGGCCTATATACTTTTCGGCATCTTCAAAGTTAAGAATAAGATGTTCGGGCGCGAACATATTAGAGAAGTCGATAGCTTGATCAATTGACTCAACAGTTAAAGTGAAGCTATTTTGTAGGGCTGCGCTTGCTATTTCACGGCGCGGCAGCTCGTCGAGCTGCGCCTCTACCTCCTTCATTAATTCCTCAGTTTTTTGTTGATCCGTGCAGGCTAGGACTACTTTTGAGCTCTTGTCGTGCTCGGCCTGCGACAGTAAATCGCTGGCTACAAAATCGGCGCGTGAATCTTTATCGGCAATTACGAAAACTTCTGTAGGCCCGGCAGGCATATCAATAGCTGCTCCGTTCGGGTCATTAGAAACCATAGTTTTAGCCGCAGTCACGATGTCGTTGCCCGGGCCAAATATTTTATCGACTTTAGGCACGCTCTCAGTCCCATACGCTAGAGCGGCTATAGCTTGAGCGCCACCTATCTTACGAATATCAGTAATGCCGCAAATGCTAGCAGCTAATAATATTATGTCTGGAACTTGGCCGTCTTTATTTGGCGGAGTAGTGAGGACAATATCCTTACACCCGGCTAGTTTAGCTGGTATGCCAAGCATGAGAACCGTAGAGGCGAGCGGCGCGGTGCCGCCAGGAATATATAAACCCACCTTTTCAATAGGCCGCATTTCGGCAAAACATGTTACGCCTGGCATGGTTTCCACCGTTCTTCGTCCAACCAGCTGTGATTGATGAAACTTTTTAATGTTTTCAGCTGCTTGGCGAAATGCCTGGTCGACGCTAGGCTCAAGGTTAGCGCATGCTTCATCTACTTCTTGCTTAGTAACTACAAAACTATACAGGTCCACGCCGTCGTACTTCTTGGTTAGGCTGCGAACCGCACTGTCTCCGTCTGCTTTTACTGCATCCAAAATGTTTTGAGTAACTGGTATTACATCATCAAACCTAGCGGCGTTGCGTTCGCATAAACCTTCTAAAGTTACTTCATCTAGCTGTTGTATATCGTAGTGTTCCATGATCGTTATGATTTTTCTCCTGTTGTGTCATTTCCTGCGAAACGATTTATATACTTAACGGCGTCTTCAGGGGTGTCTGCAAAGTAAACAAAGTCTTCAATGGGATATTTAAGCATTTTTTCATCGCTCATCCGTTGCATTTGCAAACGATATCCATCATAAAAATTGTCAGTATTAAGTACCACGATTGGTTTATCATGCCTTTTGTATTTTTTATGCTCAACGACCTCTGTTATCTCATCAAGCGTACCAGTGCCACCAATTAAAACACCTATAGCATCTGAGCGTTCCAGCAGGACAGCTTTACGCTCGGCGAGAGTCCCGGTAATAATCATTTCGTCTGCGTTTTTCCTCGCGTATTTTTGAAGAGAATCTTCCGTTACGCCGATAATTTTGGCGCCTTCGTTTTGAGCCACAGAGGCAATCTCTTTCATAAGACCTACGTCAGAACCGCCCCAAACTAAGGTGTGGCCATGATGGGCCAATAGACGTACGAATTCTCTTGCGGGTTCAGCGAATACATCAGGGACTTCGTAGGCTGAGCAGCATACCCCAACACTCAAACTTACTCTGCCTATGGCAGCAGCCGTTTCCAATTTCGGGCTCTCATGAACAATTGATACTGTTTCGCCCGTGCTTCCCATGCTTAAAGTATCCAATGCACCACCAGTTAATGCAAGCATAAACGTGGCTTATTGGCTGTAAGATAATAGGCTTGACACAGTATATTTGGATTTGTACAATCAAACTGTCAGTTATGGTTATAAAGCGTTTGAGTTCCAGTCACGCCGGAACAAGCTGAGCGCCAAAATGCGCTACGGAAGTCCAACCGTAAAATAAGACAACCGTAATCGCGGTATCCCCGTAAGAGCCGGTGCCAAGAGCCCTTAAGTAGTAATACTTTTGGGAATAAGGATGGGACCGCGGGAGGTCCTTTTTAAATACCTCTCGTTCCTTAGATAAACTACTAGTTTAATAGTGATCTAAGGAGGTCTTATGTTAAGCACAGAGCTTTCTCCGCCCGTATTTCAGGGAGAGCGTTCCGATACCGACGACGTCTTTGAAAGGTTTCGAGCGGCCGAAACAAAAATTGCTATACAAAAAGACGGTGAGTTAACCGATCTATCTCGCGAAATTATTTCCAACCATTTTAGTGTCAAAATTCCTAAGCGTGATCCTTCTGACAAACGTTTTGTTAGCGTATCAGAAGACGGCGCTATGGGTTATGCCTACGTTCGCAATAAAGACATCGGAAGCTTAGTAGCACGTAGAATGGTTGACTTTGCAGTTATTGGCGCTGATCGATTAGCAGAAGATGACATTGACGAAATGGTAGATGTAGTCACATCTTACGAAGATAGGTATTCATGGCCGTTGGTTCTAGCAGTGCCCGAAAGTAGTCAAATTGAAGCCCCAGACCAAATACGACGAGTAGCTACACAATATCCTAGAATCGCCGAACGTTTTTTCAAAGGGCAAGGATTACCCGATGTAGAAATTATACCTACATCCGGAAGTACGGAAATGTATCCTTATCTAAGTCGAGAAGATGCGCCTATAGATGCAGTAATTGACATTCGAGTTACGGGATCCTCCTTGGAAGCCAATAACCTAGTAGAATGGGTTCCAATTGTAGGCACAGCCTTTCCGGTACTTATCAAGTCTAAGGGATTTGAAGTTAAAGGAGCTGAAAGTGTCTAAACCGCAAACCAAGCTGCAAATAGGTGTAATGGGTTCTATGGCAGACCTTAAGTACTCTGAGAAAGCTCAGTTATGTGCTGAGCAAATCGGCGAACTTATTGCAGAACAAAACGGTATTTTGTTTTTTGGAGCCGAAAAGGATGCAGACTCGCTGTCTACTGCAGCTTGCCGAGGCGCGAAAAGAAAAGGCGGACTCACCGTAGGAATAACTTACGGCAAAGGAAAAAATATATGGCAAAAAGATACGGACATTATTCTGCCTACAGGCCTTGAGCGTGGAGGCGGGCGAGAAACAGTGCTAGTGTTAGCATGCGATGCCATCATTACCCTAAGCGGGGGGTCGGGCACACTAACTGAAATAGCTGTGGCATACCAAGCCGACATACCCATGGTTGCTCTAGAGGGATTTGGCGGCTGGAGCGACGAATTGTCTGGTCAATTTATAGACAAGCGTAACCGACGCAAAGTCTTGTCAGCTAAAACTCCCGACGAAGCAGTAAAAATAGCCTTTAAGGAGGCAGCATCTTACAGGAGTAGGTATGCTTGAGCCAATATCGGTTTTAGCAACCCAGACCGAGGATATAGTAGTCGAAGAGTCTGGTAATGTACTAGCCTCGCAGCCTGGTGGCTCAGGTCTTTTTATTAAGCGAGCTCTGGATGATGCTAGAGTAAGTTTTCGCGACTTTAGCAAAGATAAGCTGACGGTTAAAATTATGCTCTCTCAAAATCAAGAACTCGGTAAGGTTATGGATAAACCTACAGCTATTAAGGCAGATTCAGTTCCGCTAACCGACTGGGTAGTAGTCTCTACGGTTTTAGATGAATGGGATATTTTAACTTTGCGTAAGTTTCCCAAAAAACTAATTGTAGACATTCAAGGCTACGTTAGAGATGGTTTGGAGTTCGGCAAGAAAAAGAACTGGCATTCCATAGACAAAATATATAAAAGTATCTTTTGCCTGAAAGGTACTCAAGAAGAAATTGCTTATTTACCGAAGGCAATTATCGCAGACCAAAAAGCAAACAGAATGTTAGTAGTTACCAATGGACCTAAGCCGGTGGAGATTTTTTATAAAGGCAAAAAACACACTGTGTCCGTACAACCTCTGAAAAATCTGAAAGATACAATAGGAGCTGGCGACACTTTTCTAGGTTACTTTACAGCTGCACTTTACCAAGACCGCTCACTTGAAGAAGCCGCTAACTACGCCGTAGATCAAACTAGACTGTTCCTGCTCGACAAAACTAAAAATTACTAATATATTATGCCTATAAGGTGATATATGGCGGAACAATTTCCTATTCCGGAAGAAAAGCTTGCGCTAATTGATTTGGATGGGACGTTACTGGGTGCCAATTATCAAGTTACAACTCCTGTAATATACGAAACTATTGAGGCTGCACAAACATCAGGCTGGACAATAGGTATGAGCTCTGACACGCCTCATGAGGCTATGAAGCTATGGCATCAAAGATTCGGTATGAATGGCCCAATAATAGCTGAAAAAGGCGCAGTAGTTGACTGTTGCGGGCGGCTGCAATATAACGCTGCTGATAGCGAGCAGTACTCCAAAGCATGCACGAGCCTTAGTGATTATTTTAGGAGTCAAGGTCTTGTGGTGTGGGAGGGCAACCCAGTGGAAGCGCTGCGGCAGGGGATAAAGATAGGCAAACCAGGCGAAACAGCTGTACTGCTTAGTAATCAGCGCCTGGCTAGCATAGGCTTATTCATTAGAGAAGTAGATGAGGCAGGAGATTTAATAATAAATAATGAACTTAGCGAAAGTTTGGTTGAAGCTGCCCGTGATTTCTATCCTGATTTTGACGATATAGCAGAAGACTTTAACCGTAACCACGGGCTGGTTATAGTAAGCCGTACTGAAACCACCAAAAGACAGGGAACGCTTTTACTGGCACAGGCTATTGATATGGGAAGAATAGCCATGATAGGCAACTCTCTTGCTGATTACGTGGGCCAGGATATCGCCATGCATTACGCGGTTAACGATTCTACGCCAGAATTCAAAGAAAAAGCTGATTATATAGCTCGTGCTGAACTTACTGCCGGCGTAGATGAGATATTACAAGCTTTTTCACTAGCTGCTGTTGATCAAAAAGCTTTACGATCTCTGCGTCACTGAGTCGATTATATATATTAACACCTCAGTAAAACTTGCATTGATTCGTAAAAATATTGTGTTACAATTCAATCACTATGGGACACGCCGAGGTTATTCCTCCGTATGTAATCTCCGCCGACGTATCTCACCTTTTCAAGAGCTGGGCTCTAGGAGAGGGGCATAGCCACCCGTCGGACCAGTATTTTATTGACTATACTCTCGAGCTACAACGCAAAATAGGTGAAGCTACCGGTGTTCGGGTGGAAGTTGTCGAAGAAAAAGAACTAAGCGATGGGCTTGACGAGCGTATTGCGCGCAGCCCGTATCCTGTCATATCGCTCGATAGAGTCTACACTGACGGCCACGAGCATGTAGATGGATACATTGACCTGACCCGCGCCGTAGATGAAGACCTAGTAGATTTAGGTATCGCTGCTCGTCCAGATTCTTTGCCGCTAGAAGGCCAACTTAAAGCTCTGGAGACAGACGACGAAACGCCAATTACTATAGTGGATGACGTAATTTTTAGCGGCAACAGCATTCTAGATATAGCCGAGCGATTACAAAAGATCAATCGTCCCGTAGCTAGAGTGATTGCCGGCGTGGCAATAGGCGAAGGTCTTAGAGCTGTCGAAGCTCAAGGCATACAAGTTGACTATGTTCGGTATTACGAAGAAGTTCTAGACGAAGTGTGCGAGCGAGATTTCGTTGCGGGGGTGCCTCTTTCCGGGCGCACAGTTTTAAGCAGCGACGGCGGCGGGCATTGGAGTGCTCCTTACCTGCAGCCATTTGGCCATCCTGAGAAATGGGCATCTATACCGGCCGAAGCTGTTGGCTGGTTTTCGGCTTTCTGCTTGGAGCAATCAATAACATTGTGGAGCGAGACAGAGACTGAGTCGGGGCAGCAAATTGCTGCTCACTCAATTCCTCGGAAACTACGCCATCTAGAGGGCGCGGAATCCGTAGTGGTGGGACTACAGAAACACACTGAATCCACTACTATTTAAGGAAGGGAGATAATCATGGCAAGAGAACAAGGACCAATGTCGGGCTTTCGGGATATGTTGGCCGAACAAATGATCCCGCGCCAGGCAATGCTTGGAACTATCCAGTCTGTATACGAAGGTTACGGCTTCACGCCCCTTAAGACGCCGGCACTAGAGCGCCGCTCCACGCTGATAGGTAAGTACGGCGAAGAAGGCGACAAGCTGATGTACGATTTCGAGGACAATGGCGGCCGAATGATCGCTCTGCGCTATGACCACACTGTGCCTTTAGCTCGGGTAGTGGCACAGCACGGCGGACAGCTGCCAACTCCTTACAAACGCTATGTGGTAGGCGAAGTTTGGCGCGGCGAAAGCCCTCAGGCTGGGCGCTACCGTGAATTTACCCAATTCGACGCCGACACTGTGGGCACCAAAAGTCCAGTTGCCGACGCTGAAATCGTAGCCATGATGTCAGATTCCATGGAGGCCTTGGGAGCTGAATCGCTTATTCGCGTCAATAACCGCCGCATACTGGATGGTGTTGTCGAAATGGCCGGAGCGGGGAGCCTAGAAGATGGTCTACGCATGATCAATATAATTGATAAAGTAGAAAAAATTGGTCGCTCTGGCGTCCGATTTCAGATAGAAGAAAAGTTTGGTGGCGCGGCTGCAGACTTAGTCGATAGCTACCTGGATATAGAGGGTACTTCAGCTCAAAAGCTCAATCAAATATCAAAACTCTTATCTGGATCCGCGACAGCTGAAGAGGGTGTAGAAAATTTGGCAGAAGTTTTCAAGCTTATAGAAGCTGGCGGTTTTGGGACTGACAAAGTTGTCTTTGACCAGACTATTGCTCGCGGACTGGACTATTACACAGGCATAGTTTACGAAACAACCCTAACAGGCGCTTCTAGTCTTGGCAGCGTTTGCAGTGGCGGTCGTTTCGACAACTTAGTAGAAGCAATGGGTGGTCCTGACACGCCCGCAGTAGGAACCTCAATCGGTGTTGATCGTCTGTATGACGGCTTGCAACAAATCGGCCAGCTTAAAGAGGCAAGGACGCCTACCGAAGTACTCGTTACTAACTTTGAAGCAGCTAGCACACCGGATTATATGCGGGTTGCAGCTGGCATACGAAAATTAGGCTTAGCTGCAGAAATCTATTACGAAGATGTAAAACTTGGCAAACAAATCAAATTTGCGGACAAAATGAAAATCCCTTTCGTTGTTATTATCGGGCCTGACGAACAAGCTGCTGGTTCAGCTATAATAAAGACTATGGAGAGCGGCGAACAGCTCGAGGTTCCGGTTAGCGAGTTGCCAGCAACTATAATGGACTTAAAAGATAAGTAGGCAGCCATGAACACCCCATACTTCAATCATGACGCGCTAGTAGAAGAAGCTGCACATTTATCGGCGGCTACGCCGCCAGCCGCCAGCGAGCTTACCCTGAGTGTGCCCGATAAACTACGCGAGACTTTTATGCGTGAAGCATTTTATTGTAGGACGTCGCAAGAAGAAATGCCCTCCAGAGCGATTCTTTACGGGGCTACTATTATGTCTTTGATGTCCAAAGGTGCTCATATTGGTTTTGAGTACAGTCCCGTATCTAATTATGAAGAGTTAGGCCGTACTCCCGCCGTCAGGCGGCTGCCCTTTAACTTTGCGGCACCAGAAGATTCAGCAAAAATATCTCATGCTTGCGAAATGATTAGAGAGGCATCAGACACTGAATTTGATGTTCATATAAGCCCTTATTCATCGGCCTTATTGCAACAAAGGAGTCAAAAGAACGGGCTTTCAGACGAAGTTAATTTTATCGCCTTTGCCGCTTTAGTCGAGTATGTGGGCACAGCCGAACGCGAAGGACTGCACCTTAGCGTATCTCCGCAATTGCTGTATAGTTAACAGGTAATGGGCCATAAAAAACTTGTTTTAAGCGATGCCAGCTCAGGCTATCCAAGTTTCTTAAAGAAGGTTTCTAAACCGGCCAAAGAAAAATCATCCAACGAGCCAGTCTTAATCAAGATGGACGGCGCCAAGGCCAAGGATCAGCTTGAGCGGCTAGTAAAGGCCAACCCGGGTCTGCAGTTGGTAGATAACTATGCTGAGCAGTATGCCGAACTGCTGCTCAGCAAGCACGCGCATCTTTACAGCGCCAATTACGATGTGCAGGTTGCCTCGATTGCCAAAATGCTTGAAGAGCATTATGGTAAAAAACCGGCCTGGCAGCTCGGGTCTTGGGTGTATTTCCCATGGAAAAATCAGTTAGTGCACGTACTAACCCAACACGATTTTGAAGATTTACGGACCATCCGCAACCGCGACTTGATAACTAAGGACGAGCAGCGCAAACTATTTGATTTTAAAGCGGCTTCTTTTGGTATGAGCGTGGGCAGCGCTGGAGCACTCGCCATGGCTATTAGCGGCATCTCGCGCCAAGTGAAGCTGGTTGACGGGGCAGTTATAAGCGGCTCTAACTTAAATCGTATATTAACCGGTGTTTCCAGCGTTGGGCAGGGGAAGGCCACAGTTATTGGCCAGCAAATTTACGAAATGAATCCTTATTCTCAAATAGCGTATTTTGATAAAGCTATTTCCGGCAACGTTGGCGAAATCCTTGATAAACCATGGGCTGTGGACATTGCAGTAGACGAGATAGATGACATAGAGATGAAAGTTCGCATTCGTTACGAGGCTCGCCAGCGCAAAATCCCTGTTATTATGGCTACTGAATTAGGCGATACCGTTATGCTCGATGTCGAGCGGTTCGACCAAGAACCTAATCGGCCACTGTTCCATGATATGGTTCCGGGTGTCGAAAAACTGCTTGATCAGCCGCTGGAAAACTACCGCGAGTGGACCAAACACGCGATGCGGATCATCGATCCTTCCAATATGACCGTAAAAATGCAAAAATCCCTGCTTAAAATTGGTACGACAATAGTCACCCATCCGCAACTAGGTTCCACTGTTATGATGACTGGCGGCGTGTTAGCTTTTGCTGCCAAGAACATTGCTCTAGGGCAGCCAATCAAGTCCGGACGTTATGTTATTTCGCTAGAAAAAGAACTATTAAGCGATCATCAAAGCCGCCGCTACCGCAGAACTCATAAAAAACACACCAAAGTGCTGCACCGAGCTGTTAATTCGATGTAATCAATTCGTCGCTGCTAACCCGCGGCGAGTAGCGGTGCCGCGAACTGCCGCGGCCAATTCGTATCAAAGCAAGCACCCTTTTTTTAGTGCCTAGCATTTTTTCAATGTCATCGTGATAATTAGAAGCCTCCACTACGGCTGCCGATGTAGCCTGGGCCAAACCAAGTTCGGCTACTTCCAGACTGACGCGCAAATATGCGCGGCCAACTTCAAACCAATATTCAGCTAAGTCGCCGTCACCAAGTATTAGCACCACTGCGCTAGCTGACTCCCAGCGTTTGCGTTCTAGGTTAGCCTCGCTAGCAACACCTAGCCCTGAGCGTACTAACCACGGCTGCACCCAAGCTAGCCAAAATGGGATATATAAACTACTTACGGTTATGCCGCGTTTTTTTCGCGACCATGGCGCCACCAGGTATTGGCTAAGTTCTTTGCGAAAATTAGGATTACTTAATGCCAAACCAATGCCTTTACTTGTAAGCTCGGCTATTTTATCGATCAAGCTGCGATCAGTTGACACTCGTGTCTCCACTCCGCTTCCTACGCCAGCTGCTTCAATTTTGCTTATAACGCTACGATTAATCTCAGCAGATTTATAAATGCTTCGATCACTATGCCGGACTGCCAATAACTTGACGTAACGCTTAGAATCTACCGGCGGCTTAGCATGCTTGCCAACGATGATGCTCGCCTGGTTATGGCCGTTTTTTATTTTTTGCACCTGAAGCCCTCGACTCTCGGCAGCTATTTTTATAGCTTCCGAGAAAATACCTAGACTAATGGCAGTTTGGCGACCAGTAGGGTCGCCATCGTCCAAAACATAGCGTTTATTTAACTGTACTTTTATAGTCTGGCCGTCTGTAGATACCTGCCAAGGTTGGGTATTGTGTACCGAAGGCGCTAAGCGCGCTATGTTGATTATCTCAGCCAGTTGTTCGTGGATGTCGTCAAGCATATTCATTAAATACCTCTAAGGGGTAGATTTATGTGATCGCAAGTATTATGCTGTAATTAGCATAAGCAACTACTTATGATAGTAGTTCATGCCTATCATAATACAAAAAACAAAACAAAAAGATGTTAACCAAAACAAAAAAACCGCCAAGGTTCACTAAAAAAGTGCCAGCTAAAGCCAGGCGCTTACCGCAGTTCGACAGCCACGAATTCGTGATGACACTACGCGACGAGCCTAGCGGGCTCCATGCCTTTATAGCTATACACAACACTAATCTTGGAAACTCTGCGCTGGGTGGCACTCGTTTTAGCACTTATAGCTCTGAACAAGCTGCCCTCCAAGATGTTCTTAGCCTGTCCAGGGCCATGAGTTATAAGTGTGCCTTAGCGCAGCTGCCTTACGGTGGCGCCAAAGGCGTTATAATCGCACGACCCAAACAAAATCGCCATGAAATCCTAAAAGCCTACGCCCGTTTAGTTGATAAGCTAGGCGGTTTATTTAAAACGGGTACCGATGTAGGTATTAGCGACCAAGACGTAAAATTTATGGCGGGGTACACCTCGCATATGCTAGGAGTAACGCCCGGCGACAGAGGCGAACTTACCACTTCCAATACGGCTGCGCTGGGTGTTTTCCAGGCGATGAAAGCATGCTTACGCCAACTATATGGTTCGCCGGATTTTACCGGTCGCTCAGTAGCCATTAAAGGCGCAGGCAAACTGGGCGGCGAACTGACCCGGCTAGTAAGCGAGGCCGGCGGCAGCGTTATAATATCTGACATTAACACCTCTAGACCACGAACCGTAGCAAAAAAATACGCTCGAGTTACCGTGGCTAGTAATAAAGATATACACAAACAACCAGTTGATATATATGCTCCATGCGCTCTGGGCAATGAATTTACAGCCAAGACAGTGCCACAACTGCGCTGCAAAGCTATTGCCGGCGGCGCCAACAACCAGCTGGAAAACGATAACATCGGTGAGCTGCTGCATAAAAACAATATCCTTTATGCTCCTGACTACATTGCCAACGCCGGCGGCCTGATATATGTAGCAGACGAGCTGGAGCCGGATGGCTTTAAGCGCTCGCGCGTCTTAAAACGCACTCATGACATAGAGGGTACGATTGGGGCGATCTTTCAACAAGCCACCGAGCGGCGCATGCCAACCTATAAAGTCGCCGATATGATTGCGCGCACAAGAATCCAAGACGGCATAAAAAATGAGCGATAATACTTCTCTAAGTTTATTTCAAAAAGCCGCTAAAGAAATTCCGGCCTACCGGCGGTTTCTAAGTTCTCACGATGTTAAACCTGCCGATATAAAATCTACTAGCGATTTTAGCTCCGTGCCGCTTACGAGCAAAAAAAATTACCTGCAAAAAAACCCTTTTCAGGAGCTGATTTGGCCCGCTGCCGCCAACGACCTAATGCTGTTTTGCGCTACCTCTGGCTCAACAGGGGAGCCGTACTACTTTCCGCGTGGCGATAAACTAGCTTGGCAATATTCGGTGATGCTCGAAGACTACTTAAAAGCCTCTTCATACGGCGCCGGCAGCACCCTGGTAATCATTGGTTTCGGCATGGGCGTGTGGATTGGTGGCATATTCACCCAAAGAGCCTTCGAAATTGCCGGCGCCCGCATGAAACAGCCGCTTGCCTTACTGCCGGCTGGTTATAACAAAGCCGAAATATTCAAGGCTCTACACAAGCTAGCACCCCAGTTTGAGCAGACTATTATCGTAGGTTACCCGCCTTTTGTTAAGGAGTTAATAGACGAAGCCCCAGATGAAGGCGTAAATCTTAAAAAACTTCGTATTCGCTTCTTGTTTGCCGCCGAAGCATTTAGTGAAACTTTTCGTAACTATCTCTGCGAGAAGGCCGGGGTTGCCGACCCCATAAGAGATACCCTCAATATTTACGGTACCGCTGACATAGGCGCCATGGCCTACGAAACACCGCTCAGCATACTAATCAGGCGCTTGGTTATCAAAGACCCACTTCTCTATAAAGACCTCTTTGGTCAAGTAGAAAAGACACCTACGCTGGCTCAGTACAACCCCGATTTCGTCTCGTTCGAAGAAGTTAACGGAGAAGTCGTTTTAACAGGCGATAGCGCCATGCCGCTGATCCGTTATGCTGTTGGCGACCACGGCGGCACATTAACTTATCAGCAAATTAAACAAGTAATGGGCAGTCACGCCGTAAACCTCGATGCCGAAATCCAAAAAGCCAGTCTAGACAAGTTTGTTAACAGGCAGCATCCGTTTGTGTTTGTGTATGAGCGAACAAATATGGCAGTCACTCTGCACGGCATTATCATTTATCCTGAATTTATCAAAGAAGGGCTTTTGCAAGCTAAACAGGCCAAACACTTTAGCGGGCGCTTTACTATGGCTACTAAAAACGACGCTGATCACAATCAGTTCGTACAGATTAACGTTGAGCTCCAAAAAAATCTAAAACCAGACTCTGCCCTAGAAAAGTTAGCACTGAGCCACATCAAAGACAGTTTAATAAAGCGTAGCTCTGAATTCGCCGAAGTAAGCCGTAGCCGTTCTGCTGACCAACTTATACAAATAGTTTTGTGGCCCAACGGCGACCCCCGTTATTTTGCTCCCGGCACCAAACAAAAGTGGGCAGAGAAGTAAGAATATCTTACAATAGTAAGCATTAGCGAATTTATGAAACAGAGAGAGACGTCGCTCATATGCTTGAGATATCGGTTCTTATAACGGCTTGCATCTTGAATGGTCTCTTGGGGCTGGTGGTTTACCTTAAGAACCCCGAGAGCGCTACCAATAAGCTGTTTTTTGCTTTAACTGGTAGCTTTGTAGCCTGGTCCCTGGTTAATTACGCCTCTCTGCACCCGTTTTTGCTACCCCAGTTAGATTGGATTCGTCTAGTTCTGTTTGCTGCTTCGCTTCTCTGTTTGCTGGTTTTTTTGACTTTTACGGCTTTCCCAGATGTTAAGTTAGCTGCCAGATACCACCGAAGAGCGCTCCTGGCCACCTATCTAACAGCGGTGGTTATGATGTTGACCCTCACACCTTTTATTTTTAAATCATTAAGCTATTCCCATGGGCAGGCTAGCCCAGTGCCAGCCCCAGGAATTGGCCTATTTCTATTGCAATCTGTTGGTTTGCTAGGCGCCGGCATATTTATCATCATCCGTAAGCATCACTCCTCTCGAGACCGCAAGGTTAAGGAACAGTTACGTTTAGTATTGCTAGGGGTGGCAGGCACCTTCTTGCTAATAGTAAGCGCCAATCTGTTATTGGTGGTTATATTCAACGTTACTGCCTTGGTGTCCTTCGGTCCGGCGTTTACGCTGGTATTTAGCGCTGCTTTCGCCTACGCCATCATCCGGCACAAACTGTTCGACATTAAAGCAGCTATAGCCCGATCTGTTAGCTATCTGTTAATAGTTGGCACTATGACCATTGTTTACGGCGTGGCTCTCTTCGGTGTAATCGACATCCTATTCCAGGGGTCAAGTAATCAAAACCTAAGGCAAATTTTATCTGTTTTACTAATAACTCCTCTAGTGCTTAGCTTTCAGGCTATTCGGCGGTTCTTTGACCGCCTTACTAATCGCCTGTTTTACAGAGAGAGTTATGATACCCAAGAAGTGCTCGACGAAGTGGGCAAAATTGTCACCGCTGAGATTGAGCTGCACCGTATTCTTAACGACACCCGAAAAGTGTTAACTGCCTCTCTCAAGAGCTCGTTTATTGAATTTATATTGTTCAAGAACGGTAAACCGTACTTCGAGGCCCACACTCACAAAATTATTAGCCAGAACATCTTAGCTATAGGGGCGGATATTGCCCAGCAAGAGAAGGATTTGCTAGTAACTGACGACTTTTCTAATAAGGGGCCGCTTCAGAACCGTCTTGGCGAGGCTGGCGTATCTCTGAGTTTGCGCCTAAAAACCCGCGAACAACTGGTGGGCTATATTATCTTCGGTGCTAAGAAGGGCGGAGACGCCTATAACGCTCAAGACCGCAAACTGTTGCTTATCTTGTCAAATGAGCTGGCAGTAGCTGTTCAAAATGCCCTCCGCTTCGAAGAAATCCAGAACTTTAACCTTACCCTGCAGGCTAAAGTCGATGAAGCTACCAGAAAACTCCGTACTGCTAACGAAAAACTAAGAGAAATGGATGAAACCAAAGATGACTTCATCAGTATGGCCTCCCATCAGCTCAGAACACCGCTTACAAGCGTAAAAGGCTATATATCAATGGTTTTAGAGGGTGATGCAGGTAAAGTTAACGAGAAGCAGCGAGAAATGCTTGGGCAGGCCTTTTTTAGCTCTCAGAGGATGGTTTATCTGATAGCTGACCTCTTGAATGTGTCGCGCCTTAAGACGGGCAAATTTATTATTGAGCCAGCACCGGTAGATCTGGCAGAAATAGTTAAAGAAGAACTGAGCCAACTAGAGGAGACAGCTGCTTCCCGTTCTCTGACTCTCTCTTATGACAAGCCCAAAAACTTCCCTCAACTGATGCTTGATGAAACGAAGACTCGCCAGGTGATCATGAACTTTGTAGATAACGCCATCTATTACACTCCTTCTGGCGGCCATATAGCGGTTCATCTGTTAGACAATAAAACCACTGTGGAACTAAAGGTGGAGGACGACGGTATAGGGGTGCCCAAGAGTGAGCAGCCGCATCTGTTTACGAAGTTCTACAGGGCTGGCAATGCCCGTAAAGCCCGTCCAGATGGCACTGGGCTGGGACTATTTATGGCCAAGAAGGTGGTAGTAGCCCAAGGCGGTTCCTTGATTTTTGATAGCCAAGAAGGCAAGGGCAGTACCTTTGGGTTTACCTTCTCTAAGAGCAAATTAGCCGCAAAGCAGAAAACATAAGCAATAATATTGACAAAGCGTAACACTTATGATAGTATTAGAACATCCTCGCCTCATGGGCGTCATGGGTGGAGAACCTTCCGGTGGCTAGCAAGTGGCAGTCGGAATCCAGGTGGATCGGGGAGCAACTTTACAATCAGGCAAGAGTTGGAAAATTGTTTAGTTTGTCGGTTTTAAAAATAAAAATAGCGCTGTTTTCGGCGCTTTTTACATTTAAAACGCAAGCTAGATAGTCATGGGTCTTTAAGCCCGGTTGAGCAGTCTATTACAGATAACTCCCGGTTTTTTGCAACCCAACCAACCGACTAAATATGTTCTATGAAATTGTCTTTCAGTCCTCTTTGGGCGGAATGAGCAGGTGACGTAAAAGTCGCCTTTTCGTTCTGCCCAGAGTGGGTTAAGTAAAAGAAGTAAAAACGAAACCAAGTATCGGAAATGGATCCACCGATACTGTCAACCAAACGACCTCTGAGGAGGTGTCAAAAGTGATCCCGAAAATGACGAACCCCAAGATCCTGATCGCCTTCCTGGTGGTCGCGGTCTTCGCGGTTTTCGCGTCTTCGGCGTCTGCGGAATGCGGGCCCGGATTCACGAACAAGAAGCAGTTGATTCACTACTACCAGAACAATCCTGACGCTGCACATGGGTTCCGGGAAGAACTCCTGGCCCATCCGGCTACCGGTTACCAGGCCGACGAGACTGTCGTCAACTGGCTCCGGAGTCCGGAACAGCGGGTGTTCAATGCGCCGTCTGGCTATCACCTGACGTCGAACACCTATTGCCCAGGAGGCCCCGGCCATTACGCGCCATACAACGGTCTCTTGGACAACATGGGCGGCAGGCCGATGCTGTGGCACTGCGACAAGGACGGGAAGTGTATCCCGATCCTGAAGGGTTACTGCATGAATTTCGTGTGCGGTCCCCCGGTCCATAAACACCCCAAGAAGTGCAAGTGCCGGAAGCCCAAGAAGCCGAAGTGCAAGTGCCACCACAAGAAGCATCCCAAGCCAAAGTGCTCTACCAAGAGTCCCGGTGGCGGTGGCGGTAACTGCAATACGCAGGTGGTGACGGTTACGCCGAAACAGGAATGTGAAGCGAACAACCACAGCGGCACCAATTGTCAGCAGGTCACGGTCACGGTTGTGGCTAATTGCAGCAATGTCTCGATGGAAAATTCGGGCAACGTCAATCAAGGCGGTAACTGCAATAACGGAGGCACGGAAACCTGCGTGGGGCAGAGCAACTGCAACACGGAAACTCCTCCGCCTCCCTGTGGCTGCAAACCGGAAGAACCGGAAGTACCCAAAAAACCGGAACAGCCGGTGGTCGAGTGGAAGCGCATTCAGGAGGTTCACCTCAAAGAGTCAACCGAATTGTGCGTGACCGTTACTCCGACTAGCGTCGTTGGCGAAGTTCAGTTCGCAGTGGTGGACGGAAAACGCAGCAATGGCGGTAAAGGCGTCTACAACGCCGGCACCAACAAGTATTGCGTGATCTACACCGCTCCGACCGAGGAACCCGCACACGTGTGCCAGGAAGAATGGATTTCCGCCAAACTTCCTCCGGGAACGAAGTGCGATGTTGCACACGTGGCAGTTTTCTGCAACAACGGGGCTGAAACGGTCAAAGGCTCGATGGAAATTCCCGTCACTGATGCCGAAGGCAAAGGTGAAATCGTCTGGTAACAGACAGTTAGGAGAAATAGACGAAATCATTCAGCTATAAGCTGATAAGAACATAAGTAAGTCGGTGAGAAGCGCTGTCGCGCGAAGTTGCGCGACAGCGCTACCACTGGCTGCTCGAGTAGAGAACATTTTTTGTCCCCGTGACATTAAATAGTTATCCTCGAGCAGTCTTTTACCCCTTATATTGAAGCTATTGAAGCCCAATGACTATCTAGTTTGCCTCACACCAACCATTAATTTTAAGTCAATATTTTTGTAAAGGAGAATACTATGAAGGTAAAAACTATAGTTCTTTCTGCTGCTACTGCCGCTATTATTCCGGCATTTAGCATTGCTGCTCCCGTAGCTGCTGACAGCCCGGGCGCTATTGGCGGTGGTGATATCTACCGCGTTAAAAACATAACCCAAAACACTGCTTTTGCCGACTCTACTAACGCCAACGCCTGTGACGAGCTGCAGTATAAAGTGCTTTTGCACAACACTGGCTTCGGTGCTGCTAATGACATTACTATTAGCGCCACTACGTCTAGCGTTTCTACTGCTACTGTCAACTATGACGGCGATGGCCCCCAGAGCGTGTCTGACACGGCTACAGTTAACCTGAGCTCTGCTCAGAATATCGCTTACGAAAGTGGTTCTACGCAGCTTCTAGACAGCAAGAGCAACGTTGTTAAGTCACTTCCTGATGGTGTGACTGGTGCCGGCGTAAATGCTGGCGACCTTGACGGTTCTACCGCTGAGTTCGTTGCTTTCAAAGCCAAAGTTAACTGCCCGACTAAGCCTCCGGTAACGCCTCCGAGCACGCCGCAGACTCCGGGTGTAGCTGGTCCTACTACTCTGGTTAACACCGGTCCTGGTAGTGCTATAGCGGCTTTCGTAGCTGCTACGATTGCTGGTGCTTTCGGTTACCGCAAGTACCTAAGCCGCAAACTGAGCCGTCAGTAAGTGTGACAAACGTGCCCCTATCCCTTGTGGATAAGCACTAGCGCGAAATCGGTTTTTGTGCTAAGCTTGAGTTACGTTCAAGAGCACAAGACTGACCGCTCGGAAAACAAACACCTCACAGATCTTTTAGAAAATCCCCCTCTGGTGGAGAGGGGGATTTTTATTTTGGCCTCTGTTATGGTAAGATTTTACGGTTGTCAGGCGGCCACTTTTGCCCTTTTTGGGGCCCCATCGTCTAACGGCTAGGACACCAGGTTTTCATCCTGGCAATAGGGGTTCGATTCCCCTTGGGGTCACCAGTACCGCTTATTGACAATTATTATAATTTATGATAAAATGTTAGTATTCTTACACCTATCGGGAGGTGAAGATGCATTTTTACAACCCACTACGTTAATCTACAGATTAACAGATAGTCATGGGTCTTTAAGTCCGGTTTGAGCTTTTTGTAAGTTCCCGGCCTAAAGTCCATTACCGACTATAAAAACTACATACTTTTTGTGACTACAATTACCAGGTAAAGCAGCAAAGACGGGAAGCAAACTTCTTGCCTTTTGTGCTGCTTTACCTAGACGTAAACCACAAAAAGAGAGGTGAACAGCGTGAGATTTGCAAAGATCTCAGCAATCATGATCGCCGCTTTGGCGATTGCCGCAGTTTGTGCGATCTCGGCGTCGGCTCGTCCCTATGGAATTACCTGCGGACACAAGTCGTGCGGCACGCATGCGAAGCATCACAAGCGGCACCACAAAAGACACCACAACCGGTTCCATGGATGTCGGCATCATCGCCCGTGCGTTACCCCAGAGCCGCCGATATGCCGCACCTTGGACAATGGCAGCTATTCCGCTGGCCGTTGCATGCCGGGCAAGATTCCGTCTTGCGCGGATTGCGGTTTGCCACCTTGCTACATGGCCCAGCCGGTAGGGTGTGGAACGGCCTACTGCAACATTGGATATGCACCGAACACCCCATACCCGGGTTGTGAACCTGTCTGCTACGACTGCGGAATCAACCCATGTGCATTTACCCCTAACGGGTGCCAAGGGTCGACGGAAGAACCATTTGAAGTTAAAGATCTGGAAGTTTATCAGATCGAAGGCGAAAAGGTGACTCCTGCCATCTGGGGAAGCGCGGAAGTGCTTGTACCAATTGGAACGGAAATGACCATTACGTTTGTTGCCAAATATGGCACTTTCGAATCCAGGGTCTTCTCTGGTTCCAAGGCGGACCCCAGTAGGGTGTACGACAAATACGAACCGCCGTGTTCAAAAGACATGCCGGCTGACGGGTTTGATGAAGCGTGGGTAGTGGTTTATGACCGCGCCAACAAAATCTCTGCCGAATCCGAACACGTCAAATTCAACATCGAAGAACCGGAAAACGTGCACGTCGTGCATCCGTTGGGCTGAAGTTCATAGTCGGTAAGGGGCGCTGTTCGCGCAAACTTTGCGCGAACAGCGCTGCCCCCGGCTGCTCGAGAGAGAATTTAGCGCGAAACGCGCCCCCTCTCGAGCAGTCATTTACACCTTAAAGACCAATGACTATTTATTCATCAAGCCAACGCCGTCAAGAGCTAAAAGACGTAAGCTGCTCCTAAAAGCTTTTCATGTTAGTATTTATACAACATCTCTCTTGAGATTGTCGAGGTGGCGCAACTTTACAATCCAGAGGTTAATCTTATAGGTTAACCGGTAGTCATTGGTCTTTAAGGCCATTCAGCCGACTACATATTTCCTCTTTAAATTGGTCAATACCGAAACGAGGTGAGAAACGTGAGATTCGCAAAGGTCTCAGCAATTCTGACTGTCGCCTTCTTGCTTATTGCGGTGCAGGCCTCTGCGCGCAAGCATGAAAAGCTGCACCACTCTAAATGTGAGCATCACAAGTGCCATCTATTGCCGAAGAAAAAACATCGTTGCAAACGAAGCAAGAACCACAAGAAGCAAAGGTGCCATCGGCGCAAAGGGCGATATGCACCTAAGCTGCCCGGCGCTGTGGTAGAAGAAGACTCGCGCGTAAAAACCAATCCGGCTCCAACGCCAGAAAAGCTCGAAATCAAAAATCTGCAAATTTTTTGGTCACAATCGAAACCTTCGATGATCGAAAAAGCTTGCGCGGATGTATATGGCGCTGTCCCCGACGCGATAGCTGTCAGTTTTGAAGCTAAAGAAAGTGTTTTTGAAAAGTCCTATTACGCGGGAGATCCCAAGGAAAACTGGCCCGAGCTTTACTGCGCTGACTATGTTCAGCCTCCTATGTGCCCGGAAGATCCAGATCCATGGTGCGAAGCATTTATTAGTGATGAAGTTTGGGCGATCGTTTTTGACGAAAGCACGGGCTTGACTGCTGAATCGGAACGCGTAACGTTTGAAATTGAAGAATTCGAAGGTGAAGAAGAACTAGAAGGGGTCGAATAAAGTTAGCAAATACGAGTAAGTCGGTTGAGGTGCGTCTGGCGCGAAACTGTGCTAGGCGCACTAATACCGGCGACCGCTCGGTTTAAGAGTGCTCATTATGAGTACTCCCTAGAGCAGTCGCCGTTTTTCCCAACAGTTTGAAGATCGGTGACTGTTCTCTATTCATCAAGTTTAAGTGGCTTGGCGATTGATGGCGGCAAAAGCCGCACAAAGCAAACTGCCATTAAGCCGATAGCGAAGCCGCTAACTATGTCAGCCGGCGTATGAACACCCAAGTACAGTCGCGACCACGCAACTAGCACAATCCACAAAACAGAAACCCAGCGCCAAGCCTGGGGCAGAATAAACCACAGCGTTAAAGCTAGAGCAGTAGCTGCCAACATGTGGCCAGAAGGAAAGCCGGGACCGGTCTCTACTGCACGAACATGCAGGTTGTGGTTATGCAAAATAGCAACAGGCCGAGCTTCGTTAATAATATATTTTACGGCGAAACCGGCAACTATTGCGCCACCTGCCGTAAAGAAAAAACGCCACGATAAACGGTATTTTTTGAATAGTAAAGGTATAAGCACGCAAGCAGCAATAGGATAGCCAGCCCCTAAGCCTTCTGTAATTAATAGGGCGGGTGTCTTTAAGTCGTTTGATTGGTTGTTAATGGCATGAAACAAATTGGCCTGCAAACCTCCAAGCGGATTTTTAGTGGCAACTAACATGCTGGCAATAAGTAATAATAAACCTATTACAAAGGTCACTATCAGGGCGATTTTATTTTTGTTAGCAGGTTCTTGTTTGTCTGACATCGTCGTTATTTTATCATAGCAAACTTGTGCATAGCTGAACCTGCGCGCTATAGTATTAAGGTAATAGCTAGAGGTGGGATGTTTACCAAACAGACAGTTCGAGATATTGAGTTAAAAGGTAAAAAAGTCCTTCTAAGGGCGGACTATAATGTGCCGCTCGAAAACGGCAAAATTACCGATGATTACCGGATTAAACAATCATTGCCCACTATTCATTATCTGCTCGATCACGGCGCCGCAGTTATAATTTGTTCCCATCTTGGCCGGCCCAGCGGCCCAAAGGACACCCAGTACAGTCTGTTCCCAGTGGCTAAAAAATTACACCAGCTGTTAAACCGACAGGTGGAATTTGCCACTGATTGTGTAGGAGCACCGGCCGACAAGGCCGCTAAAAACCTTAAACCTGGTCAAGTACTGCTGCTAGAAAATTTACGCTTTCATCCCGAAGAAAAAGCTGATTTTGATCAATTTGCTGCCGAACTAGCTAGCCTAGCCGATATTTTTGTACAAGATGGGTTTGGCGTGGTCCATAGGGCGCATGCTAGCACGGATGCTATTACCCGACATCTGCCCAGTGTGGCTGGTCTGCTGCTCGAAAAAGAGGTAGATGCAATTACCAGTGTTATGGAAAAGCCGGAGCGGCCGTTGGCAGCGATAGTTGGCGGCGCAAAAATCGCCGATAAAATAGACATCTTAAATCGCTGTATAGACATGGCTGATTTTGTGGCTATCGGCGGTGCTATGGCTAACACTTTTTTGGCAGCCAAAGGGGTAGATATAGGCGACAGCTTGTACGACAAGGCTGATTTACAAGTAGCTCGAAGTATCGTTAAAAAGGCTGCGGCAGAAGCTAAAAAAAGGCGTTTTATTTTTGCTATCCCGTACGACGGAGTGGTGGTTAACAAGATAGATAAAAACACACCTACGCGGATTGTTGATTGGGGCACGCACGTGGTAGCGGATATAGAAAACTATCCACGCAGAGTGCCGAAACGCGCCGGCCAAGTTTTGAGCGACGAAATGATAGTAGATATAGGTCCTTTTAGCGGCTCGTTTATAGCTGGTTGCATCCAGCTAGCTAATACTGTTATTTGGAACGGTGCCATGGGTATTACGGAAACAGATAGCTTACAGGGCCCGATCGGTCCGTATGCACATGGTACAGAACTTATCATCGAAGCGCTTCTGGGAGATTTTGGCCACAAGCCCTACACCTTGGTTGGTGGTGGTGACACGGTGGGCTATATAGAAAACCGAAAGCTAGTGGAATGTTTTGATCATGTATCGACCGGCGGGGGCGCTAGCCTGGAGCTAATGGCGGGCCGCAAACTTCCCGGCGTAGAAGCGCTGCTCGATAAAAAGAGGGTCAAGTAAGGTACAATAAACCATAAGTATTATGAGTTTAACTAAGCCCACGCTTGTTATTGGAAACTGGAAAATGCACCTTAACGTGCAGGAAGCTAGTTTATTAGTTCATCGTTTGGGCAAACACATCAAACCCCACCGCGATGTTGAAGTAGTACTAGCACCTAGCTTGCTGGCGTTGCAGCCAGTCAGTTTGGAGATCGATCGCCGTAAATTCCGTTTAGCGGCTCAAAACGCATTCTATAAGGATGAAGGCGCCTACACAGGCGAGGTTAGTTTTACAATGCTCCGCGAGCTGGCGCACTATGTCCTAATTGGCCACTCTGAACGCCGAATATACTTTGGGGAAACATTAGAAAATGTACGCGACAAAGTCCAGGCTGCAGTACGTAATGAAATCACCCCTGTATTATGTGTCGGCGAAACCAAACAAGAACGTTCGGACGGCCAGACCCGCCGGGTAATTCACGACCAGCTAACTACGGCTATCATGCCCCTGACATCTGAAGAGGTAGAGCAAATGGTAGTGGCTTACGAACCCGTTTGGGCAATCAGTACTTTCGGACATGAACTGGCCAAGCCTGGCGAAATTGAAAAAGTGTTTCGGTTGATACGTAGTGAAATCAAAGAACTATATGGCTCTAATGCGGCTGAAAACGTACGTGTTATTTATGGCGGCAGCGTTGATGATCAGCTTGCTGGCGGCTACCTAGAGTTAGATGATTGCGACGGCGTTTTAGTTGGCGCTGCTAGTCTAAACTATAAGCAATTTTCCGGTATAGTTGACAGCGCCTATCGTTTGGAGCATCGTTCAGAGAAAAAGCCATGAGCGCAACCAGAAAAACCCGTACACCCTCTAAAAAATCAATTTCCGACATTGATGCGCCCGGCAAAACCGTACCACCAAAGACCTCCAAATCAGTAATCGTTACTAATCGCCCTATTCTGCAAGATCCCATGGTCGTTGATGAGCCAAAAGCTGATAATCCACCGGCCGCTAAAAAAACAACGATTGCCCACACGGCTGAAACCATCAAACCCGCAAAATCAAAAGAAGAACTGAAGCAAGACAATTCTAGCGAAACGCCTGTCGAAGCTCCAGCGGCACCAGATGAGTCAGAGCCGCCCGAAAAGCCGCCATCAACAGATTCTAAAGCCGAAGCGGAAGAAACATCCGAAAAGCCGCCTAACTCGTCAAAATCACCCAAAGAAGCAGTGCAAGAGACCCCGCCAAAAAAGGACGATCAAGCTCAAGCTAAACAAAATGCGGTTATCGAACGCCTGGTTAATAGCAAAAAATATGAACTGCCAATCAACGCTGTTGAGAAGCGTAAAACTAAGCAATTTGTGGTGCTAGGTATTTTTCTAGCGATACTGTTAGTGGTAGTTTGGGTAGACGTAGCTCTTGACGCCGGCCTTATTAAACTTAACGGCATAAAACCTATAACCCACTTTTTCTCGAACTAGATTACAACGGTTTTAGTGGGCTGACTCTGATAAAATTGTAAGGTGTTAGATAAGCTTCTAGAAGGATTAAACCCGGAACAGCAGAGAGCTGTAAAAACTACGGAAGGACCGCTGCTGATTCAAGCTGGCGCTGGTTCCGGCAAAACTAAAACTCTAACTCACAGAATCGCTTACTTAATTGCTGCTAAAAAAGCCACTCCATACAATATTTTAGCGGTAACCTTTACCAACAAAGCCGCCAAAGAGATGCGCGAGAGGGTCGCTAAATTACTCGGCGAAAATGCCGAAAACCGCAGCTTTATGCCGTTTATGGGAACTTTTCATGGTATCTGCGTGCGGTTACTTAGGCAAGATGGTGAAGCCGTAGGCATTCCACGCAGCTTTGTGATTTTTGATGAAACAGACCGCCAAGCTGCCGTCAAACAAGTTAGCAAACAACTGATGTTAGACGAAAAAGCCTTTCCAGCTCGTGTACTTAGCAGCCTGATCAGCAGCGCTAAAAACGAAATGATTGCGCCGGAGGAATACGCCGGCACTGTATCCAGTCCGGCTCAAGAGGCGGCGGCTAAAGTTTATCCGCTCTACCAAAAAGCGCTTAAAGAGGCTTCCGCGCTAGACTTTGACGACCTTATTAATCGCACTGTGCAGCTATTGAACGCCAAACCTGAGATCCGGAGCAAATGGCAGCAACAGTTTAGGTACATAATGATTGACGAATATCAGGACACCAATGCCGCACAATATAAGCTGGTGAATCTATTGACGAATGACCAGCACAACATCGCTGTAGTGGGCGACGACTGGCAAAGTATTTATAGCTGGCGCGGTGCCGACTTTCGCAATATCTTAAAGTTTGAAAAAGATTTTAAGGATTGCGTAGTTATTAAGCTGGAACAAAATTATCGCAGCACAAAGCACATTTTGGATGCTGCACACGCTATCATTACCAAGAATGCCCAGCGTAGCGATAAGAAGCTATGGACGGCTATAGACGGCGGTTTACCGGTTCAAGTAGTAGCCGTCGGCAACGAACGAGCCGAAGGCGAGGCAGTTATAAGGCGTATCCGTGAGGGTGTAGACAGCGGTCGGAGACATTTTCACGATTATGCGGTCCTGTATAGGACTAACGCCCAGAGCCGGTCAATAGAAGAAGCTTTTGTGCACTACGGCGTACCATACCGTGTAGTGGGCGGCGTACGTTTTTACGACCGCAAAGAGATAAAAGATGTTGTAGCGTATCTGCGGTTAATCTTCCAGTCCGAAGATCGGGTTAGCTTTGAGCGAATCGTCAATGTGCCAGCCAGGGGTGTCGGTGCTAAGAGTTTGCAGAATTTCTTTGCTTGGCAGGCGGCCGGGGAGTTGTCTCTGGAGCGTGCTTTAGCGGAAGTGGAGAACTGTTCTGATCTAACGCCCAAAGCCCGGAAAGCACTGAGTGAGCTGGGCGATATTATTAGCAGTTTGCGTGTTGTTAGTCAGGATGCGGCTGTGACGGGACTGATCGACTCCTTACTGCGTCGGATTGATTATATAAATTATTTAAACGATGGTACACCGCAAGGCGAAGCCCGCCAGGAAAATGTTAAAGAGCTTTTGAGTGTGGCCCGGGAATACCAAGAATTGGGGCTGGACGGCTTTTTAGAGGAAGTTGCCTTGGTCAGTGATCTTGATGGCACTGATTTTGCGGGCGACGCGGTGACGCTCATGACTTTGCATGCAGCCAAAGGCCTGGAATTTCCGGTAGTGTTCATGAGCGGCATGGAAGAATCTATCTTTCCCCATTCGCGGGCTTTATACGACCAAGGCGAGATGGAAGAGGAGAGGCGCCTGTGTTATGTGGGCATGACACGGGCCAAACAAGAACTTTATATGATGTATGCCTCTACTCGGTTACTATACGGAGGTCTGCAGCACAACCCGCCGTCGCGGTTCTTGAGTGAAATCGAAGGCGTCTCGTCCGCCGCTTCCAGCTCGGACACATTCATACCTCGAGTGTCCTCGCCGGAAACAACGGTCGTTGATAATGAGCCACGATATGTACCTGATCTAAATGAGGGCGACGGCATTCGCCATCAAATATTCGGCCGCGGGACGGTCATGGAAATAGATGGCGATAACGTTACAGTCTACTTTAAGGGCAAAGGCGCCCGTAAGCTCAACATTGCGTTTGCGCCAATCGAGAAGCTATAGACAGTTGTCTATCTTTGCTACAATATAATTTACGGGCTGTAAGGTGTAGCTTACGCCATCCGGGAACTTACGCTCGTTTTGAAGTATGCAAAAAAAATTACGAAGATTTCGCTTACGTTTTCGTCGTTTTAGCAGGCGCAATCTGCCTCAGAACACCGACGAACTTAAGACAATGAGTCGGCACCCACACGCCGTGCCAATTATTACTTTTGCGGTGTTAATCTTGGTTACGGTCGGCGCATATGTTATAGCTCGCCAAACTCATCACATTCGTCCCAGAACAGATGCTTTTATAGTTATCGTGTCACATGATCATGAGAAGCAAATTGTGCCTAGTCACAAGCAAACAGTTGGCGCGCTATTGAAAAAACTTAACATTCATTTAGGCGAAGGCGATGTGGTAGAGCCGGCGGCCAACACTCTTATTAGACAGGACGACTTCCGCGTGAATGTGTACCGAGCGGTGCCGGTGCAGGTAATAGACGGCAATCAAAAGACTTTTGCTTTTAGTGCAGCTACAACACCGAGGGCTATCGCTCAACAGACCGGCCAAACACTCTATCCAGAAGATTGGGTAAATACTGTTCCGGCCCAAGATTTTGTACAAACTGGCGCCATAGGCGAACAATTGGTAATCGACCATGCTACCCCAGTCAATGTTGATCTTTATGGCGCCAAAGTAGTTATAAGAACGCACGCTAACACCGTTGCTGGCCTGATGCGCGAAAAGCATATAGTTTTAACTAAGCAAGACCACTTGAGTATACCGGCTAGCACACCCATAACTGCTGGTATGGACATTGCTTTCTTGCGCACCGGCACCAAGACAGAAACCGTTAAAGAGGTGATCGCTACACCTGTCCAAAACGTCAACGACAATTCGCTTGCTTATGGCACCCAAGCTGTCCGGCAGCAAGGATCGCCAGGCGAGCAGGTCGTAACCTATCAAATTACGCTTAACAATAACGTAGAAACTGGACGTACAATTATTCAAAAAGTTGTAACTAAACAGCCAGTGACCCAAATAGTCGCTATCGGCACCAACTTAAGTGGCATCAAGGGTGACATGGCCTTAGCCGGCATTGGTCCGGGCGACTACAAATACGCTGATTACATTATCAGTCACGAATCCGGTTGGCGGCCGAATGCTAGCGGTATCGGTGGTGCGTATGGTCTTTGCCAAGCCTTACCGGGCAGCAAAATGGCTAGTGCTGGCGCCGACTGGGCAAGCAACCCAGTTACACAGCTTAAATGGTGCAACGGCTATGCGGTTGGTCGCTATGGTAGCTGGTCGGCAGCTTACAATCATTGGGTAAGTAGTCACAATTGGTAAATCTGTGCCCAAAAAAGATGATTTGCCAAAAAAATCTTTAGGCCAGCATTGGCTGCGCGACCCTACGGCTTTAGAAGCTATGTGCACTGCAGCAGATGTGCAGGCGAATGATACCGTACTGGAAATCGGTCCGGGTCTGGGTACGCTAACAGAACTGCTTACCAAAAGAGCGGGGCAAGTAATTGCTGTGGAATTTGACAAAAAATTGGCCGTTGAGTTACCAAACCGCGTAATGGCTGACAACTTGCAAGTTATTTGCCAAGACATTCTGAGTTTTGATTTTACCAGTTTGCCCGCCGACTATAAAATTGCCGCTAACATTCCATATTATCTAACCAGTCATCTTATCCGTGTTATCAGCGAAACTCCTAATCCACCGCTTAGGGTTGCCATTTTAGTTCAAAAAGAGGTAGCTCGGAGGGTCGCGGGTGGACCAGGGGATATGTCGCTATTAGGTGTAACCGCGCAGTTTTACTGGAGGGTCAGTTTAGCCAGAGAGGTGAAGGCAGAATTATTCGAACCACCTCCTAAAGTAGATTCACAGATATTAGTTATGGAACGTAGGCCAGAGCCGCTATTTGACGTAGACCCCAAAGCTTTCTTTCGGGTAGTAAAAGCTGGCTTTGCCCAGCGCCGCAAAACTTTGCTGAATTCGCTAAGCGGAGGCTTAAGTTTACAGCGTCAAGACACAGAAAACATCCTGCGAAAAGCTGGAATAGATCCGATGCGGCGGGCACAAACTTTGAGTTTGAACGAATGGCGCGATGTCTACAATTCCCTTAATACTTGACGTGTTAAGTAAGGGGCATAAAATAAATAAGCATGGGCCCAACTAATAACCTGGGATACTTAATCCAGCATCTGGCATCTGTCATGGGGCGACAGACCGACCTCCTGCTTCAAAAAGAGCTAGGAATCGGTCTAAGCCAATTTAAGATATTAATGGTGCTTGAGTGGAACCCGCGCGTCCAGCAAAAAGCTATTGCTGATGCGCTAGGTCAAACGGAGGCCAGCATTAGCCGCCAGCTTAAATTGTTGCAAGAAAAAGGACTTTTAATCTCTAAGTTTGATCCCCAAAATAAACGGCGCCATATTACCACGCCCACGCCCAAAGGTATGCGGGCTACAGAGGCTGCCTCGGCTATTATGCGGCGTAGTTTTGGCCAAGAATATTCTGATATAGGCGATGAACAACTTGCACAGCTGGTGACAGGCCTGCAAACTCTTCATCGTATAGTTTGCCAGTCCGGCAAGCCAGGTGCCTGCGACCATCCCCTAGGCTTTTAATCCAAACGTCAAGTTGTATTAAGGTATAAAATATTCTATAATAATAAATTATGTCTGAATTTTATCATCCTGAGATTGTGAGCGCGCTAGAGCTTGAGCCAACTAGCCAAACTACTCTACGGATTTTACGCTTGCTTATAGATGAAAAGACTAAACGGGACGAGTCACCCGAAATTGGCCGGCGCGGCATTGGTTTAGACGCGTTAATGGAAGGCGACGACCTAAGCGTGTGGCACACGGAAGATGGTGTAGACTACGGACCTTATCCTATAAACTCGGTATACCACCGACAGCGAGTGGGCGAATATGGCAGTAAACTAATAACTTTTTACGACGTTCATCGAGATGAGAACAGACTCAGTATAGAAAAATCGACCAAACTGTTTTTAGAGGAAAGCGAAGAATATGCCAGTCCCGCAACAAGCCCGAAGCTGCATGCCAAAAAACGAGGAGGATCAGAGGAGTGGGTAAAGAGGATTCAAGAAGCCTCATCCGTAGAAAAAGACATGGGCTTACACTTTGTGCCCGAGGAAGAAACCAGGGGCCTGATAGCCTTTTTGACTGTATTAGAACCCTGTCAACTGCCTGCTTAAAATCGTTACCGGAATAACAGACAAATAAGCACTAGCAATTCTTGACTAAAAGTGCTATAATACAGAGTACGGGGCTGAATTTAAGCTCGACGTTGGACTTTATCGGTTACATCAGCAGGTCGCTTGTCAGCGTTATAGGCAAACATTTTAGATGCAACTTCTAAAATTCGCGGTGCTGTAGCACTTGTTAAGGACGGAGCCAAGGCTCTTGCCGAGACATTCACTGTGCGGCAGCTCGCACCTCAAGTAGCTTAATTAACTACTTGAATGCCTGAGACGACGCCAGATAGTTGAAAGGCATTTCATATCTTCTGGACGCTCATGCTGCATTGTCCTAGCAGCATGCTAAGACTTTGGACTCTGGGGAACGGTTTTTTGGTCATTTAACGGCCGGACCTCGAGAATTTTTAAATGACCTATGCCTGTAGACGATTAATCAAGATAAACTAGCGGACGTGGGGGCAGTACCCACCAGCTCCACCATTATTCAAGAGGGACTTTCGGCTAAGCTGGAGGCCCCTAATTTATATAACAACTTATAGTGTCTTCAGAATCCATCGAATCAATCCAGCCATACCTAAATCCTGAGTATTGGGGAGGTCATTCTATTGGCTACGGGCCAGCAGAGGCATACCCGCCTCATATTCCTTTAGTTGGTCAGGGGCAGCGTGAAGCTAAAAAAATGCTCACAGGACGTCTTATGAGCATGGCTAAAGCTGTCCCGTTAGAAACATACAAGGAGGGGGAAGTTTTTGACGCCAGCAGTTATGAGCCAGGTACTTTGCTACTGTTTCGTGAAGAACATATCTCGGGTAATACAGAATCTTTTTCTTATGACCCTGAAGAATTTAAAGAGCAAGAGATTGCTGTTAGACCGATAGGTACAGCGCCTAACTTTCATATCGGTCCAAGTGAAGGGTTCAAATCAATTCGCGACAAAACAAGAGACATAAATTACCTAACACGCTCCTCGTGGGGCATAGTGCCGGCAGATGGTGCGCCGCCAGTGATTTTCACCGCTTCTACGGTTACCACAATAAAGATTGGTAATAGTGTTTTGCTGAGTATATTAGACTGGCGGCATTCACCGATTGAAATCGGGCAAACCAGACACTACGAAAAAGATGGACGAGAAAGGATCGACCGTATTAATCTTTTGGATGTAGTCGCTTATGGCGAAACCCAAAAAAAGAAAAGCAGCATCTTACAAGCAGTCAGTAAATTAGCTTTTCGTACAGATAATACATAGTCATCAGGAGCAATTAAGAGATATGAAAAGCGGCGAATCCGGAAACGCCAAGCTACCATCCACAGCGCCGCGTATTCCGTTTAGTAGAAAGCCAAAGCGACTAATGCAACCGATAGCCTTGCCATGATACAAAATCAACCTTAATGTGCGTTTTGCTATCATGGAAATGTGACAAAAAAACGCATTATTATAACGAGTACAGTCATTGGTGCTGTGTTGATACTGACAGGCCTAGGGCTGTGGTGGCGCGCCAGTCATCATCACAAGCAATTGTCAGGAGGCCATCAAACGGTTGGAAATCACATGATCTCGCTTAACCAGGACGATTCGTCTAAGCCAGGCGGCTTAAGCGTAAGCGGCCAGGCCGATAACCTGGGGCAGCTTGGTGGCCAAGGTAAGGGCTCTCAAAGCGGTGGCGGCAGTTCTGGCAGTTCAAGCGATATTAATCCAGCCACTTTTTCGGAGTACAACAAGTACCAAAACAATACTGATGCGCTTTTTGGCGATATCCAGATTGGCCACGGGGCTCAGTTAAATGCAGGGCAGAAAGCCAGTATTTATTACAAAGCGTGGTTAACTAACGGTGCGCTGGTAGACCAGTCGCCGGTAAGCTCTGCTGGACAACCTCAGCCATACAGCTTTACACTCGGAGCACACCAGGTAATTCCGGGGCTCGAAGAGGGAATTTATGGTATGAAAGTCGGGGGTAAGCGTCTAATAATCGTGCCGCCAGCTGTGGGTTACGGATCTCAGGGGCAAGGTGCGGTGCCAGCTAACGCTATTCTGGTCTTCCAGGTCCAGCTGCTGAGCGTCCAGTAAATTGAAGACAGTGTCTGATATTATACGGTTATGAAAGCCAATAAAAGATCGAAGACGTTTAGCGACAGCTTAGAGACCTGGCTTAAGGGCAGGCAAAATAAAACTTTGGCCGGCTTAGACGCTGTGTTTCAAGACAAGAGCTTTGCTATTACTTTTTTAGTTTTAATGGTCTTTCCAGCATTGCCGCTTCCTACAGGCGGCATAACCCACATATTTGAAATAATAGTCATGCTTTTGTGTCTTGAGATGATGGTCGGGTTTAAGACACCGTGGTTGCCTAAAAAATGGAAAAATATGCAACTCGGTAAATTATTAACCGGTAAAATAATTCCCACCATCCTTAAGTGGATTCGTTGGTTTGAAAAACGTTCCAGTCCCCGTGCTACTTGGATCTTTGGGTTGCCGCTCGCATCTAGGTTAACCGGGCTGTTGATATTAATCTTAACGCTAACTGCCTTTTTGGCGCCTCCATTTTCCGGCTTGGACACATTGCCCTCGCTAGGTGTTGTAGTTATTAGCCTGGCAATTATCCTGGACGATTTTTTATTGGCTCTGTTTGGTGCTTTGGTGGGTGCAGCAGGAATAGCTCTCGTAATTACACTGGGCGCAGCTGTTATAGAGTCATCGCGCCACTTTTTATGAGTGCTGCGAAAAGCCGCCCAGTGCACAAGGAGCTGGACGGCTTAAGGTATTCGGCCTACTTAGGCAGGACGAATGATAGAAAAAAGGGGGCTTGCTAAGTGCGTACCTCCCGCACGTTCGCATTCATTGCCTGCCCGTTAGATCTAGGACTTTTCAATGGATTACCCCCTTTCTGTTTTCGAATTGTTAATGCTTATACTGTAACACTCCTTCATTAAAAGTCAATTATAACCTTGCATGTCTTCGTTCTACCTGTTACACTACCTCCGCTAGAAAAAAAGCTGCTATATAACGGTTACGTTAGGTTCTGGTTTTACAAATAAAGTAAGTGTACGAGGAGCAGCTGACTTGGTTACGCCATAGTTACCTCAAACATTAGGAGATAAATATTATGGCAACCAAACTTTTTGTAGGTTCTCTTGCATGGGCCACAAACGACGACAGTCTAAAAAAGTTTTTTGAAAGTGCAGGCACAGTTGTGTCGGCTAACGTGATTACGGACCGTGAATCGGGCCGCAGCCGCGGTTTTGGTTTTGTTGAGATGTCTTCCGACGAAGAAGCCAAAAAAGCCATCGACGAGCTGAACGGTAAAGACCTAGACGGCCGTCCTATCGTCGTAAACGAAGCCAAACCCCGCGACTAGACAAAACATACACAGCTACAAGTTGTAATTACCATATTTAAATGGTATAGTATGCGTATGGAAACTGTCGGAGGCGAAACTGCGCCGCATACCATTACTCCCGAGGAAGTCCGCGACTTGTCTCTGGGTGAAATTACAGAACAATATGGCACACTGGGTTTATATACCAGGCTTCAAGATAGTCTAAAAATACACGGACTTGATCAAAACGAGGAAGTTCTTTGGGCGATGCAGCTTGGCCTTATGCTGCATGCTAACGATAAGCGTACCAACGGCCACTACGAAGACCATGTTATGCGGGCCACGCTGCGTATACTTGATCACTATGAGATAGACGATCCGAGTATTATAGCGGCGGCGCTTCTTCATGACAGCATAGAGGATCACCCTAAGGACCTTGTACTTGCTCTTACTGGAGAGAAGATTGATGACGTACGGGCTGCACGCACAAGAGGCCTGGAGCTAATATCTAACTATGCTGGAGATGAAACCTCCGATATAGTCAGCGCGGTTACTAACCCAATCTTGAAAGAAGGCGAAGATAAACTAGTTGTCTACGGCGACCATACGGAGAACCTAGTTCTAAACCATCCAAAGGCGCGAGTGGTTAAGCTGTCTGATTTTACGGATAACGCTGTTGGCAACCATTATACTGTGGGCGACAAACAGCGCGATCTCGATCTGAAATACTTAGATCAATACCGTATACACCGCATGGGCTTGTTCATGCCCGATAGTCTAATCACAGGCCAAAAAAGGCAGGAGATTTTAGCGCAACTTACAGTTGCTCATATGCGGTCTCTATCTAGGTTAGCTAAAGCTGCTAACTAAATTTACTGTTGTGAAGCGCTAGAACTACTACTTTTACTGTTGCTGGAGCTGGAAGAGCTCTTTTTGGCTTTACTTTGATCTGGCTTAGCGAAATGCGGACCTGCGTTCTGGCTAGTGCTGGTGGCTTGGTCCAAAGCTTTGTCGCTGTTTTGCTTAGTGTGGTATACAAACCAGCCAACGAAGCCTATAGCGGCAACTATAACTATGACTAAGATTATTTCGACGGCGCCATAGCCTTTTTCATTTTTATTAATTGATATCATCTGCGGTGCCCTTTGTTTAATAGAGTATATGCTAAACACTTTACGTTAAGGCATGGGACGAATCAAGCCGTTTATTTTGTTTATGCTTGACCATGTTTTAGCAAACCACTAGGCTTAAAAATACGATGACATCACTTGGTAAAGCAAAACAAGCAAAAGACCGGGCAAAAAGCTTCGTAGCCCAGAAGCTGAGCAAGCCCTTCAGGCCGAGCAAACGCTTAAAGCCAGAGGACTTTATAGAAGCGCGGGAATATATTGATAGCTACTGGTCCAAGGTAGAAAGGTATCACCCAAAAGATGACGAAAGTCTACTAGGCTTACCTAAGCCTTATTTAGTGCCGTCATATCGAGAAAAAACTGGTTTTGATTATAACGAACTTTATTACTGGGATAGTTATTTTATGGTTCAAGGCATGCTGGATCCAGAACACGAGGTTCTGGTCACCGGTATTTTAGAAGATCTGAACTCGCTGTTTAAGAGATTCAAAGTTATTCCCAACGCTTCGCGCACTTACTTAACCGGCCGGTCACAGCCGCCGCTTTTATCAACTTTTATATTTGACGTTTACGAAGCCTATAATCCTGGCGCCGACTGGCTAAAGAAAAATATAGAGATTGCTAAAAAGGAATATAAAGTCGTCTGGATGGGCAAAAAGAAACCTAACGAGCGCAAGGTGTATCAGGGCCTAAGCAGGTACTATGATTTTAATTATCTGCATGATTTAGCTGAGGCCGAAAGTGGCTGGGATATGACGCCGCGGTTTGATAGGCACGCATTAAATTATCTGCCCGTTGATCTAAACGCCTTGCTTTATAAGTACGAGACCGACTTTGCTCGAGCTGCCAAAATATTTGGCGACAAAGAGGAAGAAGAGCAGTGGGTGGCAGCGGCTAAAGAGCGTAAAAAAACCATGGATAAATTAATGTGGGACAGAGCCCGAGGTCTCTACTACGACTACAATTACGTGAAAGAAAAACGCAGCAGCATAAATAGCCTGGCGGCTTACTTCCCGATGTGGGCTGGCATGGTGACCAAAAGCCAGGCCGATGCTCTAGTCAGGGCGCTAAGACGTTTTGAGAACAAAGGCGGTCTAGCTACTACCGACGCGTTGCCGCTTGGTCAGTTCGTGCTTGGCAGCATGCCAACTCAATGGGCTTATCCTAATGGCTGGGCGCCGCTTCATTTTATAGTTGTTCAAGCCCTGGAGCGTTACGGCTACCACGCGGACGCCCAGCGCATTGCTTACAAATGGCTGGAAACCAACTTGCAATGGTTTCAAAAGCACCATGTATTTTTGGAAAAGTACAACGTTGTTTCTCCGGAAAAGCCGCCTCTCAAAGGGCTTTATCCTAGCCAGACCGGTTTTGGCTGGACGAATGCTATTTTCGAGCGCTTTTGCCAAGATTATATAGACAAGCATGACTAAAAAGTCGAATGCTATAATTAAGACTAGAATGAAGAATCTATTGATGCCTAGAACCAACCTAATGCCCCCAGGGGCATAGAAAACTTATCTTCAATTTTATTAACTTTATACTAGAAACGGAAACATCACATGAGTAATTACTACGTAACTACATCTTTGCCGTATGTAAACGGCGAACCGCACTTAGGTCACGCTATGGAATTTGTGATGGGCGATGTGCTTGCGCGGGCGGCCCGGCAACGGGGTGATAAAGTAATCTTCAGCACTGGTACCGACGAACATGGCGGCAAAATCGCCGAAAAAGCCCAAGAACTAAAAGTTACGCCCAAAGAACTGGCCGATCAAATGGAAGCACGGTTTCGTAAATTGACCGAATCGCTGAACATTAATAACGACCGTTTTATTCGTACTACAGATAAAGGGCACGAACAGCGCGCTCAACTTATATGGCAGGCACTCAAAAAAGATATCTACAAAGGCAAGTACAGCGGCTGGTACTGTACTGGAGACGAAGCGTTCTTTACCGAAGCCGAGGTTAAAGCCAATAACGGTGTATGCCCCAATCACAACCGGAAGTACGAAAAAGTCGAAGAAGAAAACTACTTTTTTAAGCTCAGCAAATATACGATACCGATTCGAAAAAGTATTGAGAGCGGTGATTTTACAGTTATTCCAGAGACGCGCCGCAACGAAATACTTAGCCTGTTAAGAGATGGGTTGGAAGATATAAGTATTAGTCGGCCTTTAGATAAAATATCTTGGGGTATTCCTGTGCCTGGAGATTCTAGCCAAGTAATGTACGTTTGGTTTGAAGCTCTCATGAATTACATAACGGTCATCGGCTATCCAGAACACAAAGATTTTAAGCTATTTTGGCCGGCCTCGATGCAAGTGGTGGGCAAGGACATCGCTCGATTCCACGCTGCTATTTGGCCGGGCATGTTGTTGGGGCTTGGTTTGGCGTTGCCACGAAAGTTGTATGTTCATGGCTTTATCAATGTGGACGGCAAAAAGATGAGCAAAAGCCTGGGTAACTATGTAGCGCCTCACGAAGTAATAGAAAAATATGGCGCGGATGCTTTCCGCTACTATTTTCTGCGGCATATACCAAGCTATAACGATGGTGATTTTTCTTGGGAAAATTTCGAAGCTGCCTACAATAACGAGCTAGCCGACGAGCTAGGCAATGCCGTTCAGCGTACCGTTGCAATGATCCAACGCTATCAAGATGGCGTGATTGGGGACATACCGCCTGCTAAGCATGATATTGCCCAGTACGAGCAAGCAATTGAAAACTGCCGGTTTGACCAAGCACTTAGCGAGGTTTGGGAACAAGTCCGCGGTCTTAACCAGTACATTGAAGAGGAAAAACCATGGAAAGTGGCCGAAAAAGACACCGACCACTTACGCGAAATATTAGCTTACCAAGTTAGCTCGCTGCTTGAAATCGCGGAACTACTAACGCCGTTTTTACCTGACGCTGCCGCTAAAATCCAAACCGTCTTCAGGGAAGGTGTGGTGCAACCATTGAAAGGTACGCTATTCCCTAAGACCGATTCTGGCAATACTGCCGCCAAGCCATCTCGATAAGCAAGTTGTGCGAACCGTGCAGCTGAGTTTGGCGGGCCTCTTCTATGGGCCACCATTTAGCCGCTTCAGCGTCGTCGCCGCCATTTACCGGCGGCAGATTAGGGTTGTCGCCAAGATCGAAGAAATAGGCGGTCGTTTCCGGCCAGGCATTAGCTGTCATGCGTGGATCTACTATCAGGCCTTGGAAAATTTGAGTAGGTGTCTCATGTTGAGATAGATCCAAATTGCCTTCTTCGCTAGTCTCGCGAATAGCAGCCTCTAAAGACTCTTCCCATAAACCAGTCTCTTTGTCGAGATCTCGGAAACCACCAGTTGCTGCCCATAGGCCGCTGTCTCCTCGTCTAACCAGTAGCACGTGTCCCGCCTGCATTGCTATAGAATCAGCTGTGTAGTTTGGTCCCCATTCTCTAAAAAAACCTTTGCCCATAACTACACCAACAGCTATATCAGCAGCCATTTTGCTGTACCAGGGGTGTCTGGGCCGTCCGAACCTGTCAGTGGCGTATCCCATCTGTTCGATTTCCTCCAGCTCCTCATCGGTTGGCATGGCTTGACCCGCATTCCATGGGCCTTCGGCGTCCAGCTCAAGCCTGCCTGATTGAACCAATATATGTTTGTTGCCCCGGAAACGGTCACCCATGCTCGGATAACCTTCAGGTCTATAGATCTTTAGTTGTGCGGCTAAAGATCTGAGGCTTTGCTGTATGAACTCTTGTTCGGCTTGGTAATTAATTTCAGGCTGCTGCAACGGCATGCTTTCCAAACTCATGTTGGTACTCCTTAATTTTCTCCGGCGGGCCAGTATGCTTGCCGGGGTTATCACTTAGTTTTACGGTGTCGGCTTCGCGTCCGTCGGTAGTACGCACGTGAGTAGCCTTCATGACAATGTTCAGCGCATCTGCACCTAAGTCGTTGGTCAAAGTAGTGCCCCAGCCGAAGACGACATTGATGCGGCCTTTGAAGAGCTTGTGTAGCTTAACGATTTCGTTAATATCAAGACCATCGCTAAAGACAATGGTTTTCTCTTGCGGATCGATCCCCATGTTCTCGTAGAATTCAATTACTTTTTCACCGAATTCCACGGGGTCTCCAGAGTCATGCCTCAGGCTGCGCCACTCCTCGGCTTGTTCTTGTGTAAAGTCGCTGAAGAAGAATTCTGAACCAAAAGTGTCTGTTAGGGCGATCGACAAGTCTTTGCCGTAACGGCCATACCAATCCTGTAGCAATCGATTGTGCGAAGCGCGGATATTTTCACCGCGGGCGTCTGCCAGCCCAGCGTAAACCATAAACATTTCGTGAGCGAAAGTGCCTATGGGGTCAAGACCCAGGTTCATAGCCAGCGCTACATTGCTTGTGCCGACTAGGTTATCAGGACATTCTTCCATGAGGCGCTCTAGAACATGCCGCTGCCAGCGCAAACTAAAGTGGCGCCGGTTGCCAAAATCAGAGAATTTTATGTCCGGATTTGCCTGTAAGATAGCGATCTTTTCGCTCAAGCGCCGATCGCCTTCTTCGTAGACGTCCATGATATCCATGCCATTAGCTTCTATATAGCCTTCAAAGTAGGCCTCGTTAACCTCGCCCATCACCACCGTTTCCCAAAAAGTTACAAGCGGAGCCGGTCCGGTAGTCTCAATGGCTATATCATCCGTCTCCTCGTCATATACAACTTCGACTGGAGGCAGCTCGGCGTTCTCTAAGTAGTTCAAAAAATCATCATTGAAGACTCGTTCGCCCTTTGAATTGTTTAGAGTCGACAAATAAGCCAGTTCCTGTTGCTGCCAGCCTTGTCCGGCCAGGTAATTGAAACGCGCTTGCAAGTCATCGACTTCAACATAATCAGCGATGCGCTGTTCACCGCGATTCTTGAAGGTGAAGGTTACCTCGGCGTCCGGCTCTTGTTCGTAGAACACCTGGCTCATAGTCGGCTTATAGTAATCTAAGCCGGCGCTCAACAAGCCTTTTTCCTGAAGCGGTCCGTATTCTATGCTGTTCATCGCAGTACTTCCTCCGGCGTGGCGGCTACTTCCGCTACGACCTCGTGGCTGTTCATCAGACGTATTCCTAAGTCACCAAGATTCTGCATGCAGGCGTCGAAGTCCTCTGGCACTACTGCCTCTACGGCATCGGTGACAACAGTTACTTCAAAACCTTGCTTTTTAAGATCAATCGCTGTCGAATCAACGCATAAAGGCCGTTCTTTCCCGACAGTTAAGCCACAGACATAGGCACTCATGGCATTGAGCTTGCGCAAGTAGTCGGGTAGCATTTCGCGTATAGACTCTAAAGCAGGATGACTTTCAGCGTCTGGCTTAGGAAGTCCAAAGATAGGCTCGAAATCGAAACGGTGCGCGAGCACGCCGGTATAACTGTCATCATTCTCAGGTGTCTTGGCGCTAACGTCGCCTTTTACGAAGTGCGCCACTCGCTGATGGGTAGCAGCAAGCAATTCGGGATGTAATTCTGCGCCTGGAGTCCCGGCTATACAATGGGCCGGCCAGGTATCAATAAAGTTAGGCTCGGCAGAGAAGTGGGCGGTTTCTTCCGGGTGGTTGTCTTGAGTAGTTGCTATTGGCATGCCATGGTCTAAAAATATTCCAGTCATGCCATTAATGGGGCGGACAATCGATTGGCCGTTTGGAACAGGGAGTTCACCGAATCCTGCCACACCTAACCTTTCACCTTCCTCAGCCGGCATGAAACCGCGTTGAGCATCTACTATTACCAGTGCTTTGTTATGGTTCATATCTTTACTTCCCTACCTTTCTTGAGAGTAATTGTTAATTACACACTAAGTGTGATATACTCAGTCTAGTTAATAGTTAGTGTATTGTCAACACTAATATCTAACACAACTCTAATTACAGAGGTGAAATTATTAAATTTTTAACCAGGGGGTATGAAATGGGCTGTTTAAATTCGGAAGGCAACTTTGAGCATTGGTTTGGCAATATCCACTTATCCGGGCCTTGTAACCGCGGTTGCTACTTTTGTATAGGCCAGCATATGCAAGGGCTAGATAGTTTGAACAATCTAGATTCGTGGCCGCTAAAAAATATTGATGAGTTTGCTCGTGAATGCCAAGATCACAAGGTTAATGAGATAAACGTGACAGGCAGCAACACAGACCCGCTGCTATATCGTCATACGGAAGAATTGCGCGGCCATCTGTCGGCCGCAGTCGGAGAGCTGGTTATGGGGCTTAGAACAAACGGGGTGTTGATATTAAAACGACCAGACCTGTGGAGCTTGTACGATAAAGCAAGCATCTCAGTTACAAGCTTGGATCCAGACATCTATAAAGACACTATGGGCAACGGTAAGCCGCCAGACCTAGCAGCAATACGCCACTTAGACCCAGACAAGCCGGTGAAAATTAACGCGGTATTGTGTCCTGAAACGGTTGATAATCGGGATCTTATGCGCACTATTGGCCAAGCAGCCCAAGCTGGCTTTAATAAGGTTAATGTTCGGGAGCCATACGGCCAGCCGCACATTGGTGATCCGTTTGCAAAATGGGGTATAGAGCCTAGCGGCGAACGGCTTGGAATGCCGACATATGAGATTGAAGGAGCAGATGTAACATATTGGGACGTTCATTATGTGGAGGTTGAATCTATAAATCTCTATGCTAGCGGCGTAGTTAGCCTCACCTACCCCATTACCGCCGGCTACGATCCCCAAAACGGCGAGGTCTTAGATCAATCACATTTCAATAAAAGCGGCCGTGTTCACGAGCAATGGGTTAATATTGAGGGTTAGTCAAAGCTACGCGATAGCGCATCGAGTTCTTGTTTGTTGAAAGTATATAAGCGGGCTGGCCGGTGGGCGCCTTCGCGGCGCATCTCGCTAGTGGCATGGATTAAGTCTAAGCTCAAAAACTTTTTACGAAAGTTGCGCTTATCTAGCGGGCGGCAAAGAATCGCTTCGTAAGCCATTTGCAGCTCGGTTAGGGTAAAGAACTCGTCTAATAAGGCGAAGACAGCATTTGTATAAGTGACCTTGTTTTGCAGGCGCTCGTGAGCGTAGCGAATAATATCGGCGTGGTCGTAGGCCAACTTGGGCAAGTTGTCGATAGGAAAAAACTGCGGGTTTTCAGTGTTTTTCCCGGCTTCTGGCACAATATCCTTGCCAAGGCCCATATAAGTCACACTAACGGCATGGCCGCGCGGATCTCGGGCAATTGTGTCAAAAGTATAAAGCTGCTCAACTAGCTTTAGGCCAGCTGTTTTAACGCCGCCTTTAGCTAGCAGTATACGCTTCATTGCATCGTGGGTTGTTTCGCCAGCTGCATTATAGCCGCCTGGCAGCGCCCATGAACCTTTGAACGGGGCGTTAGCCCGCTGTATTAAAAGCACGGACAGGGTGTCACCTGCTAATTGGAAGATAACGCTATCCACAGTCAGAATTGGTGCAACGTATTCTTTAAGACGGACCATATTAATTTATAGTGTATCGCTCACACTTTATTTGCGCCAGCCCAAGCTCAGGTTGGGCGGCAGCCTAAGGTCGCCGCGCGGACTTAATGAAACGGTGCCAACTTTGGTAGTATTCGGCATGACCTCGCGCTTCCACTGGGCGTTAGCGTAGAGATCTAGATAGGCTTCTAGTCTGTCGGCTATCGTAGCTTCATCGTACGCTCCCGCGAACGCCTGAGTTGCTAGATAGCCAATCTTCTCAGGACGGCTGCCGCGCCGGTTGAGCTCGAACATGAAGAAATCATTTAATTTATAGGGGCCGACAATATCCTCAGTGGCTTGTGATAGGTCGCCATCGCCGGTTAGTTCCGGAGATATAGGCGTGTCTAAGATGTCGTAGAGGATCTCTTTTACCTCTTTACTGGCTTTATTGTCGGCGTACCACCGCACCAAGTGTTGAACTAGAGTTTTTGGAATGCCACCGTTAGGATTGAACATGCTCATATGGTCTCCGTTGTAGGTACACCAGCCAATGGCGTTTTCGCTCATGTCGCCAGTGCCTAGCTCAAGGGCCATCAGCTTATTGGCATAGTTCATGAGGATTTCTTTTCGAGTACGCGCCTGAGCGTTTTCGTAGGCGATGTCTTGTGTGGTCTGGTCGTGCTCGATGATTGCAAGGAAGTTATCGGCAAGCGCCTGAATAGGTTTGACTTTGTGAGTGGTCCCCATGGCTTCTGCGAGCAATGTGGCATTGTCCTGAGTGCGTTCACTGCTGGCTCTGGCAGGCATAGTAACGGTGTGGATGAAATCAGCTGATTTATCTAGTTGCTTAGTGGCTTCTAGTGCTGTTAATAGGGCTAGAGTAGAATCCAAACCGCCGGACAAGCCAAGCACTATGCCCCTAGAATTTTTTTCACGGATACGTTGCGCTAAAGCGTGGCTAGTATAGCTAAAGAGTTCTTCGCAGCGCTCGTCTAGGGTCTCCGGATTACCGGGCACAAAAGGCGCCTTATCAACATAGCGCAGTAGCCTGTCGTCTGTTGGCGCTGGCACAGACACATCTATGGTGCGGTAATCTTGGTCGCCGGCCTGGTCGGCCCATGTCTTATCGACTGCGCGGTCATGCTCTAAGTAGGTGCGGTCAATGTCTTGCACAAGCGGCGCGTGGTTATCGGATAGCGGTTCGCGTTCGGCTGCTAAGTGGCCATTTTCGTCAATTATTTGATGGCCGCCGTAAATTACGTCGGCTACCGATTCTCCCCGTCCGGCAGAACAATATACGTAGGCGCAGGCAGTTTTGCCGGTAAATCCCTTAATCAATGTCTTCCTGTAGTCGGCTTTGCCAATCAATTCGTTACTTGCAGAAAGGTTAGCCACAACTTGTGCACCAGCCAAAGCCGCGCGGGTGCCCGGACTAATTGGTGCAAACATATCTTCACAGATTTCAGCGGCGACCTTAGTGCCGTTTATGTCCCATAAAATATCGGTCCCAAAGGGGGTCTCTTGATTGCCTATTTTGATCATCTGGTTTTCGACGCCTTTGCCGCTAGTAAACCAGCGCCGTTCATAAAATTCTTTAGCATTAGGTAGATGTGTTTTTGGGACCACGCCTTGAACCTTGCCTTCGGCTAACATAACGGCGCAGTTGTACCAAACGTCGTTGCGCTTAAGCGGTGCGCCAACCAGCATGGCTGGGCCGTCTTTAGTGAGGCCGGCAAGTTCCTCTAGACCTTCCTCGGCTCTTTCTGTTACGTGTGTGTTATGAAAGAAATCCCCAGCGCTATAACCGGTTAAGGATAGTTCAGGGCACACTAGTAACTCGGCTTGTTCATCCTGAGCGGCCCGATAGGCTTTGGTCAAAGCGGCTACATTAGCAGGTACGTCGGCTAGCGAAACTTCCGGCGAAACGGTAGCTACACGTAAGTAATCGCCAACTGGTTTTTCGAATTCTACAGGTGCTTTAACTTCGTTCATAACTCTTATCCTTCGTGTAAAGTTGACATTAACTATATAGCAGTGTACTATGAATTATAGTAAGTGTCAATAGTACACTAATTAATATAGGTAGTCCATATGAAAGAAATTGCAATATTTGGCGGCACATTCGATCCACCTACTAGGGCGCATGACGGTATTATTGAGGCTTGTCTGGAGCGCCCGGATATCGATGAGGTATGGTTAATGCCTTCTGGCTGCCGTGCCGATAAACCTGGTATGTCATCTAACGCTGCCCGTTTAGCCATGTTAGAGCTTGTACGTTCAGAGATTTTTAATGATGACCCCAGGATTGTAGTGACAGACTTTGAGCAGCAATTGGCGCAGCCTACCCAAACGCATCGGACAGTGGATGCTCTAGAGGACACTTATCCGGACAATAATTTCTGGTTTGTGTACGGAGCTGATGCTTACCAGTCTATGCCTGAGTGGGAAAAGGGGGCTGAGCTACGCCGCCGCCTAGGCATGCTGCTGGTTAGACGCCAGGATTATGAGCGGCCAGCCGAGGGCGGCAATATTCGCCACTTGGAGGTAGAATTGGCGGAAGACGGGGTTTCTTCTAGTCTTTTTAGAGACGCACATGTAGCTGACGAGCCCGTTGATCATTTAGTAAATTCGGCGGTTATGGCATACGTTAGAGAACAAGCGCTTTATGCTGCTGAAGTAACCGCTGGTAGAATATAAGTAATGAGCGAGCATCCTCAAATCGAGTTTTACATGGTTCGCCACGCAGAGTCATCGCACAATTTGCGTCCACAGGTGATCAACGGCCAAAGCCTCCACGCCGCACTTAGCCCAGAGGGTGTCGTCCAAGCTGCTGAACTGGGCGAACATCTAAAACGTATAGACATTAACCCAGATTTAATTTTGGCTTCGCCAGCCCGCCGCTGCCGGCAAACCGCAAACCTTGCCTTAAAAGTTATGGGCTGCGATATGGAACCGGTATTTGACGAACGTTTACTAGAACTTAGCCAAGGCGAGTGGGAAGGAAGGTTGCGCGAAGAAATTTATACAGAGGCGACCGTTGCTCGTATCCGCGCAGAGCAAATGGACTTTAGCGCACCCGGAGGACAATCTGTTAATAAGGTAGCTAATCAGCAGCAAGAGCTTTTTGATGAACTGCCGGGGCGGTTTAATGGCGCGGAAGGTACGAAAGTTATTTTAGGTTTTGGCCATGGGTTGGCAACCAGAATACGAGCCGGCAAATTACTTAATTGGACGATGGATGAGATGCGCTGTGATATCACGCCAAATACATCTCTAACTTTATTTACTTATGACAGTGGAGATTGGGGTGTGGAGTACGTAGGCAAGCCAGCTTCAGAGCTAGATGTCGTACAATTATAGCTAGATGAAAATAGCTGTAGTTACTTGTTCTCCTAAAAATGATTACCCAAGAGCGCGTAGCTTGCGCCAGGCGTTTGCTAAGTGCCGAGATGTGCAAGTGCTGGTAGTTCGCAACAACCATATAGGCTTCTTGCGCTACCCAGAAATTGCAATTAGAATCTTTAAAACTCGTATATTCGACCGGCCGGATGCATATGTAATTACTTTTCGCGGATATGAAATGCTGCTATTTATGAGGCTAACATTTGTACGTAAGCCGATAGTATTCGATGAACTTATAAACTTTACCGAGTGGATGATAGAGCAAGGCCGTTTACAACCTGGTTCATTTGCATATCATATATTTAGACGCTGGAACATTTGGATGACAAAGCGCTGCCAGCTAATTTTGGCCGATACCGATGCTCATGCTAAAAAGTCATCAATACTTAACAAGTTAAGTATTGATCGGTATAAGGTGTTGCCAGTATCTGCCGACGAAAGCATGTTTAAGCCGCTTGCTGCCGCTTCCGGTCCCAGCGCCAAGAAACCTTTTACAGTGCTCTATTACGGCCATATGGTGGCGCTGCACGGCTTAGATTACGTTTTACGAGCAGCCGAACTGCTGAAAGACCGGCCGGATATCGAGTTTCGTTTAGCTGGCGGTAAAAAGCAAGGCCGGGTAGCACGGGATTGTGCAGTAGCGGTCCGTCGCGGCGCGCACCTGACTCACGAAAGTTGGTTGCCGTTTGAAGAATTACCCACAGCCATACATAAAGCTGGCATAACACTGGGCGGTCCCTTTGGCGGCACCTTGCAAGCTCGTTATGTGGTAACCGGCAAGACTTATCAGACGCTGGCTAGCGCCTCACCGGTGTTAATCGGTCGAAATGAGGTCAACGAAGGTTTTGTTGATAAGAAAAATTGTCTGGTCGTGCCACAGGCTGACGCCGAGGCATTGGCAGAAGCTATCCGCTGGGCAGCGGATCATCCTAAAGAAATGGCCCTGATTGGCCTCGCCGGCCGCAAGCTCTACGAACAACACTTTTCTCATGAAATATTTGACAAAATAGTTGCAAGGATAGTTGAAGAATTATGAGTGACCTAGTTGATACGCACTGCCATATTCAGTCGGCAGGACTTAAAAAAGGCGAGCGGGCTACTCTTCAGCTATGGGCCAAGGCATCCGAGCTGACTGGTTCGGACTTGGCGGCAAGTGCAGTAAAAACTGGGGTAACGCGCTTAATTTGCGTGGGCTGTGATTTGGAAGACAGTCTGCTAGCGGTAGATTTCGTTCAGACCCAAAAAAATTGCTGGGCATCAATAGGTATCCATCCTCATGAGGCGCAGCATTACGCAGGGAATACGGCAAAATTAAAAGAGTTTGCGTTTTTAGCCGATAAGGCTAAAGTGGTGGCAATTGGTGAGTGCGGTCTGGATTACTACTATGAACATTCGCCTAAAAAAGATCAGCTGTCGTTACTACGATTTCAAATAGAACTGGCGCTAAAAAGAGATCTGCCTGTTATTTTCCATGTCCGCGAAGCTTTTGATGACTTCTGGCCAATTTTTGAGGAATATAAAGGTATAAAAGGGGTTCTGCATAGCTTTACCGACTCGGGTAACAATTTGCGAAAAGCGCTTGAGCAAAATCTATACATCGGAGTAAACGGTATAGCAACTTTTACTAAAGATTCCGATCAGCTAGAAGTGTACAAACAAGTGCCGCTAAAAAAATTACTACTGGAAACAGACGCTCCCTTCTTGACTCCTGTGCCTTATCGTGGTAGTATAAATGAGCCGAAACGGGTGAGGGAAGTAGCCAACTTTTTAGCTGACTTGCGCGGTGAGGACCGTGAAGTGTTAGAGCGTGCTACGACTCATAATGCCCGACAACTATTCGGTATATAAATAACTCAATAATCAATGAATACTTCTAGAGACCATTCACCGGAGTTAAGACCTAAAAGCGAAGCTATGCTCGAGCGTAGCCAGTTGGTTGATGCCAGCGCATTGGGCGCTGAGGCTGCTCTGTATGCTGAGTTTTGGGACCAGCCCGCTTCAAGGCCAGCTAACGGTGCTGGTTCGGTTATAAATCATACTTTTGTTGAAGCACAACGCTTGCAATCTAGTAACGAACAGGCAATTATTGACGCCCAACGCCAAGTATTGGAGTCTATCGATGAACTTTCTGCCTGATTTATCCAAGCTATTTCCGCGCGACGCTAAGCAGCACCAAGCGCGCCAAGACCGCGAGCTAATCAAAATGGAATCAGAAATCGGCGGACGGCTGTTCGGCCCTGTTCCAAGGGGTCATCGCCGCGAGTTTTTCTGTTTAGATCAACACACTTGGGTGTGGCACGAAGAGTGGACCGAAAAAGGCCAGCGTCGCATGATCACCACTCGCTACGAAGTGCGACCAAGCGGTGTGTTGAAAATCCAAGATGGTCAGGTCTACCAACGTTTATCAGAACCAGAGGCTCGTAACCTGTACTGGGCCGTTGAAATGTATCGCCAACAAGTAGGCGCTGAATACCAACGCCGTCTGCAAATAGCTTAGACGGTACGTTTATACTAAACTTGATGTCTGCTAAGTTTATTTATTTGGATCACGCTGCCGCTACCCCCGTCGACAAACGGGTTAAAGAGGCTATGGCGCCGTATTGGTCGCAAAAGTTTTATAATCCGTCGGCAACATATGGTCCTGCCCGCCAATCTAGAGAGGCGCTGGAAGCGGCTCGGTCGAAAGTTGGATATTGGCTAGGCGCCAAGCCAAGCGAAGTTATTTTTACGGCCGGCGGTACGGAAGCCAATAATTTAGCGGTTCACGGCGTAATGCGTAAATACCCAGAAGCTAATATCGTCGTTGCGGCCATTGAGCACGAGTCGGTTCTGGCGCCGGCTAGACAGTATGATTACCGCAAGGTTGCCGTCCATCCAGATGGACGGATAGATCTTGACGATCTGCGTACTAAAATTGACAGCAAAACAGTTTTAATAAGCGTTGGTTATGCCAATAACGAGATTGGTACAGTTCAGCCAATCCGCGAAATTGCTAAAATTGTGGCTGAGCAGCGGGCCAATCGCTCTAAACTACCCATATATCTTCATACTGATGCTTGCCAGGCCGGGAATTATCTGGATTTACATGCTGCCCGACTGAATATCGATCTTATGAGCCTTAATGGCGGCAAAATCTATGGCCCTAAACAGAGCGGTGCCCTTTATATAAAAAGCGGCATCCAGCTAGAGCCTTTAATTTATGGCGGAGGCCAGGAGCGAAGACTGCGCAGCGGTACTGAAAATGTTGCTGGTTCTGTGGGCATGGCAGTAGCGCTAGACCTGGCACAGCAAGATCGGCGTAACGAAACTGTTCGATTACAAAAATTGCAAAAACAATTTGTAGAATTACTGCAAACGCAGCTACCAATTGCTAAGATTAATGGCTCTTTAAAATACCGGCTGCCTAATAATGTCCATATCGCTATTCCTGGCCAAGATAACGAGAGATTACTGATACAGCTTGAGGAAGCTGGTATTCTGGGGGCCGCCGGTTCGGCCTGCAGTGCTAGCGATGAAGAGCCGTCGCATGTTTTAGCTGCTATTGGCCTTGGTGATGCCGAAGCCAGAACAGCCTTGCGTTTTAGTCTGGGGCGAACTACTACCTCCTCTGACGTTATTCATGCGGTCAAGGAATTAGTCCGGCTTGCTAGCCCGTAGGCTAACTGTTTTACCAGCGCTTATGTTTGAGGTATACTGACTACTGTAAGCGCGAGATGTATATGGTGGGTAAACAAACATGACAATTTGGTGGCTAATACTGATCCTAGCGGCGCTTGGTAGCGGCGGAATTGCTTTTATATGGATAGCAGTAAAACTTAATCATATAGGCAGCGGAAAAACTAATAACGCTGCTAGGTCGCTGGAAAAATCGGCAGAACACGACGTAGAAAGCATTTTTAATGATGACTTTCGACAGGAGCTGCGTAACCGAGGCCGTCTGCATTTCGAAAAGATCATCAGTGAAAATGCTATGTTCTTGCAGCAAGACTTGCGGCTAACAACTTCTCAAGTTAACGAGTACATGAAATCTGAAATCACAAACGTGCTTAAAGACGAGTTTAGTAAGTATGAACAGTCGATCATGGATGCTAAAAATATGGCGCTGGAATCGCTAGAAAAAACTTCTAATGCGATTGAAGAGCAAAGAAAAGTCTTAAGCAAAGAAGTTGAGCAAAACCTGCAAGCCGAAAAAGCCCAGCTGCTTAAACAGTTTGAAGCTAACATGGCCGAAATTGTTAACCACTACGTGCTAGCCGCGATCGGCAATCAAATCGACTTAAGCGACCAGCTAGAATATATATTGTCGGAGCTGGAGTCTAATAAACAGGCTATTGTCGAGGATATCCAAAATGGCGCATGAAAACAGCTCTGAAAAACCAGCCCAAGCTGGCCAATTGCCGCCTTTAGTAGTTGGACCGGTGGAAATAAACCGGCTCAGACGGGAGCTGGCAGAAATAGGCGAAACGCTATTAGAGCATACTTTACGCAGACAGGGCAGTAATGCCCAGATGCTTAAATCTAGCCAGCTGATGAACCAGCTAGTTGACTACAATCAGCTAAACCTCCTCGATAAAGCTGATCGAGAACGTCTTAGCCATTTTTTGGATAGACTGGCTGAAAAGGCGCCAGTTCTACATATTAGCTTTAGTGCTGACCCTTCGCCACCCTTTATGGAGCGGTTGATGGTATGGCTTAGAGCAAATATTCATCCTCAAGTCCTGGTGACTATAGGTGTGCAGCCAACTATAGCGGCAGGCTGCGTAGTGCGGAGCCCTAATAAGTATTTTGATTTTTCTCTCCGCCAAGATTTTACAAATAAGCGGGAATTGCTTCTAAATCAGATCAGCAAGTATCGACCGGGAGAAACGAGCGCATGACCACTAACTCCACAAACCGGCATTTTGACCAGTTAGTAAAGGGAGGCAACCCGGTTGGTGAGATTATAGCCATAGACAAGTTTTTGGTTAAAGTACGAGGGCTTCAGCCATGCGAAATCCATGCTCTGGTGGTGTTTGAGGACGGCAGTAAAGGATTTGTGCATGAGATTCATGAGAGCTACGTACTACTAATGCACTTAGGTACTAAAAGCTTGAGTATTGGCATGGTGGCTGTCGTGCAGCATACCGAACTGGTATGCAAGGTTGGTAAACAGTACGTAGGCCGGGTAATTTCTGTTACTGGCGAACCCTTAGACGGCAAGGGTCCGATTGCGGCCGACAGTGCATGGCCGGTATTTAACCGTGCTCCAGCGTTACACGATCGCCAGTTATTGAGCGATCAGTTAGAAAGCGGCGTATGCGCTATTGACTCGTTATTTCCGTTAGTGCGCGGGCAGCGCATGGCTCTTTTAGGGGAAGCTAAATCGGGTAAAAGCAGTCTAGTGACTCAAATCGCCACTAATCAGAAAAATACAGATCAAGTTGTAGTCTACTGCCTGATTGCTAAAAATCGGAGCGACATTGATACTCTGTTAGCACGACTGCAGAACAACGGCGCTCTCGAAAAGGCTATCGTAGTAGTGTCTACCATGTTCGAGTCGCCGGTAACTAGTTATCTGGCGCCGTACGTGGCTTGTTCCATGGCTGAATATTTATGGCAAAAATGCGATCAAGACACCATCATTATTTATGACGATTTAACCAGTCACGCCCACATTTACCGCGAAGTCGCCCTGCTTGCTGGCGCGAGCCCGGGTCGAGAGTCGTATCCTGGCGATATGTTTTATGTCCACTCTAGCTTATTAGAGAGGGCCGGCCGCCTGCAAAGAAGCGGCAAGTGTCTAACAGTTATACCTGTAGTCCATACGGCAAATAGCGACATCACAGCTTATTTGCCTACCAACATTATGTCGATTACCGACGGCCAGTGGATTTTAGATATGGACACCTTTAGATCCGGTGTACGGCCAGCGGTGAGCATGGGTCTTAGTGTTACACGTACCGGCGGCATCGGCCATTCAGCACGCCAAAAAGAGCTAGCCGCCAAAACCCTAAAAATACTTGCCGACTATCGGCAAGCCGAGGAGTTTTCTCACTTTGGTGCCGAGCTGGCAGTTGAGGCCAGGCAAGTTTTGGCTTCAGGCAAAAGAATACTCAAGATAATTACTCAAAGCCCCAGCGAAACTTTTTCGCTTTTAAGCCAACAGTTAATGTTTGATATTGTTCTTAATTTGAGACCTAATGAAGATCTAGACATAACACTACTTAAAGCAAATGCAGTGCCATACGCCACTAAGATTACAAAAGATGAAGATTTTGAAGTCGTACGCGACGAGTTAAAAGCTAAGTGTCTTATCAAGATTACTAACAGCAATCCGCAGCCCAAACAGCCGGCGGCTACTGCGGAGGCTCAGAAATGAAACGACCCCGTGAAATAGCCCGCGAGGAAGCAGCCATGACGACCCTAGTGAAGCTTACTAGCAGCTTCGAAGGCATAGCCAGTATGCGTATATCGCAAATCAAAGACCAAGTGCTTCAATCTACCAAGTTTTTTAATGAGCTGTGGGGCATTTATTCGCAGATTAACATTGACGACAACTTTCAGTTTGGCCGTGAAAAAGATGCCGCGGCAATCAATAAAGAGCTCTATGTGGTAGTCACGGCAGAAGGCGGCTTCAGCGGCGACATTGACCAAAAATTAATCCAGTTGATGATATCAGAGTACGACTCCTCTAAGCAGGACATTATAGTAGTTGGCAGCCACGGTGCTGCCCAGCTGGCTCAAAGAGGCGTACGGTTTAAAAAATACTTTAAAATGCCCAGTAAAGACCAGAACATCAATGTTGCGCCGATAATTCGCGAAGTCCAGCAATATAATTCCACTAAGCTCTACTATCAGGAATACCTGTCGCTTATGAATCAAGATGTAAAAAGTATAGAATTATCCAAAGCTATTCAAGAGCGGGGCAGCGCTAGCCGGAGCGCGGATCGCGCGATCAATGAGAAAACATATATTTTTGAACCCAGCACTTACGCGGTAGTGGCCCACCTAGAAAGGTCTATGATGCAAATTGCTGTTAGCCAGTTGATATTGGAATCCAAGTTGGCGCAATATGCGGCTCGTTTTCGTGCTATGAGCGCCTCGCATCAGCGCGCCTCCGAAGCAAAAGACGATCTGCACTTAGATTACAATCGTGCGCGCCGCAGCATGAAAGACGAACGCTTGAAAGAAATTGTTAACGGCCTCAAAAAAGTGAGAGCTGGAGCGAGGGCGTAAATGGCTGGTACCTTAGTTAGTGTCAAAGATTTTGTCGTGCATATTCAGTTTGACGAGGATATGCCGGAACCCTATGAGCTGGTTACCGTTCAGAATGGACACGACACACAGCTTTTAGTAGACCATCTTGATGTGGCCGGCATAGCAGTATGTCTAAATATTCGCAGCGACACTCGTTTAACTAAAGGTATGGCTGCCAGACGTACACAAAAAGGTGTCGAAATCCCTATAGGCGATCCTATAATCGGCCGCGTTTTAAATGCTCTAGGCGATCCTATGGATGGTCAGCCGGCGATCAGCGGTGACAATGTGAAGTATAAAGATATACAAAAACTGCCGCCCAGGATGTCGGATTTTAAGCTCGCTAAGCCCGAGATTCTGGAGACTGGTATCAAAGTAATAGACTTTTTCACGCCTTTTGTTAAAGGCCGAAAAATTGGCATTATCGGCGGCGCGGGTGTTGGCAAGACAGTCCTTACGATGGAGCTTATTAATAATATTGCTCAAAGCCATAGCGGTTTGTCTTTTTTTTCTGGTATTGGCGAACGCATCCGCGAGGGCCATGAACTTTATATAACGCTCCAAGAAAATGACTTGCTAAAGAATACCTGTCTTTTCTTTGGACAGATGAACGAAAACCCGGTCCAGCGTTCATTGATTGGGTTATCGGCAGCCGCAGCCGCAGAATATTTTAGGGATGAACAAAAGAAAGATATTCTCTTTTTCGCGGATAACATGTACCGCTATGTTCAGGCTAGAAACGAACTGGCTACAATCATGGACGAAGTACCAAGCGAAGGAGGCTACGAGCCAACTATTTTCTCGGACGTGAAAGTGCTACAAGATCGACTTAGCTCTAATGAAAACGGTTCGATTACGTCAGTTCAAACTATTTACGTGCCAGCCGATGACATTAGCGATCCAGCTGTTCAGTTTATTCAACATGAAATGGACTCAGTTATCGTGCTTTCTCGCAAAGTTGCCGAACAAGGCGTTCGTCCGGCTGTGGATTTAGGGCTGACTACATCATCTCTGCTAACGCCAGAAATTGTTGGGGAGAGGCACTATTTGCTGAGCGTGCAAGTCCAAGCTTTACTGGAAAAATATGAATCACTCAAAGGCATCATTGCCATTATTGGTGAGAGCGAGCTGAGCGCCTCTGATCGTGCGGACTACGTTAAAGCCAAAAAATTAATCAATAATTTTACGCAGCATATGCATGTCATGACTAAACAAAATGGTATACCGGGCGATTATTTTAGCCGAGAGGAGACATTAAAAAGCATAGAGGAAATACTGCTGTGAGTGGCGATAACTCCGACCGCTCAGCAGTGGAACAGCAAGGAGTAATTGATGGCCGCTCAATAGCGCCGGCCAGTAAAACCGAGAGAGAGCAGCGCCAAGCGGCGGACGAATTTGCCCACTCTAAAAATAGCGCCGGCAAAAACATGCGCGTTAAAGTGTATTCGCCATTTCGTAGTTACTATGATGGGCAGGCGCTGAGCATCTCGGCAGTTAACGCTACGGGGCCGTTTGATATTTTGCCCAAACACCATAATTTTATATCTTTGCTTAGTCCCTGTGATCTAATTGTTCGGACCATGAAAGAAGGCGCCAAGAAAATTATTATTTCTGGCGGCGTGATGCACGTTAAAGCTGATCAAGTGATTGTCTTTCTAGACGTATAATTTGTTAAAATAGATAAGATATGGCCAAGAAAGTTTATGTCGGCATGTCCGGCGGTGTTGATAGTTCGGTTACCGCAGCCCTCTTAAAAGAGAAGGGCTATGACGTTACGGGCGTTTATATGAAAAACTGGAGTCAAGACCTGCCAGGTTTTGTTTGTCCGTGGAAAGAAGATTATCAAGATGCTAAAAGAGTCGCCGTTCAGCTTGGCATTGACTTTAAGATGTACGATTTTGAGAAAAATTATAGACACAAAGTTGTGGACTATATGGTACGCGAGTATAAAGCCGGCCGAACACCAAATCCGGACATTATGTGTAATCAAGAAGTCAAATTCAAACTATTCTTAGAAACTGCCCTGGAAGACGGGGCCGATTTAATAGCCACCGGTCATTACTCTCGTATAAAAGACAGCCAATTGCTGACCGGTCTTGATGACAATAAAGATCAATCATATTTTTTGTACCGCGTTACAGAAGATGCCTTAAGCAAAAGTCTAATGCCCATTGGCGAAATGCATAAAACCGAAGTCCGCGCTCTAGCCAAAAAGCTGGGTCTGGCTACAGCTTACAAAAAAGATAGTCAGGGTATATGTTTTGTGGGCAAGGTCGGCATTAAAGAGTTCCTGTTAAATGAGCTCGGTTCGCAAAAAGCAGGTCCTATTATTGATCAAAAAGGTAAGGAGATAGGCCAGCACGATGGTGCTATCTTCTACACCATTGGCCAGCGCCATGGTCTGAGCGTTGGCGGCGGTTTGCCTTATTATGTTACCCGAAAAGACATGGTAGCCAATACGGTATATGTCACTACTAATCTAGATGATAGAGATTTGTGGACTGAGCGAGTAGAACTAGAAGATGTCCACTGGATAAATAAAAAACCTGCTGACGGCAAGTATCAAGTTCGTTTGCGTTACCGCGGTCCGCTTGTGGAGTGTGAGCTTAAAGGTAGCAAGCTGAACCTTGCGGAGCCTCAGCGTGGTATTGCTGCCGGGCAGTCGGCAGTATTATATGATGATGACCGCGTGTTGGGCGGCGGGATTATTGCGGGACGGTAATGCCAGGCATCTCAACTCCAGCTTCAGCTGCAGCTTGAATCAAAAACTTTTGAGCCTCTGGTCGGGTAGCAATGAGCGTTAAAGCTTCGGCGACAGGAGAGTAATCGGTCTGCGAAACTGCTCTGTCGTAGTTCCTTGAAGTCTGGCTGGTGCAGACTGCTACTTGGCTACCCGCAATGCCTAGGATTCGACGGCGCCACTCGGGGAGATGGCAAGTAGTAACCGCGCTTTTTACGATCAATTCCTCGCCTTCTATCATTGTGTCTAAGGCCATAATTTTGCTGTTGATAATAGTCTGGTCCTGTTCGGTAGCATGCTCGAGGTCATGGAGTAGTGCGGATTTTATAAGGCGCAGTCGCTCGGCAGCCTTGGCGCGCTCCAGAACAAAGGGGCAATCTACCTGACAGGCAGGATCTGCCTCTTGTCGAACTTTAATCGGACAGGACTCCACACTCATTAAGTAGATTTTACAATGTTTTTATCTACTTGTCCACTAATAGTTATACCTGATAAGATTAAACGAATGACAGCGCAGGAAATTCGCAAAGCATATCTAGACTTTTTCACGGCACGCGGGCACAAAGTTATACCGCGCGCTCAGCTAGTGCCGTACAACGACCCAACCACCCTTTTTACCGGATCCGGCATGCAGCCTCTAATTCCTTACCTGCTGGGTGAAGAACATCCGAATGGCGTTCGTCTGGTAGATTCACAAACTTGCTTGCGAGCTCAGGACATAGAAGAGGTTGGCGATAACCGCCACACGACCTTTTTTGAGATGCTCGGCAATTGGTCGCTCGGCGATTACTTTAAAAAAGAACAGATCAACTGGTTTTGGGGGTTTTTAACAGAAATCATCAAGCTTGATCCGAAGCGTATCTATGTAACTTGTTATATAGGTAACGAAGCGGCTAATATCCCGAAAGATACTGAGAGCGCCGAAACTTGGCAAGAAATTTTTCAGAAAGCTGGTATTGAAGCTAAAGAAGTAGATATCGGTACGGAAGAAGACGGCTATCAGAAAGGCGAGCAGGGCGGACGGATATTTTTCTATGGAGATAAAAATTGGTGGAGCCGCGAAGGCAGTCCGGACAAAATGTCAGTCGGCGAGCCGGGCGGACCAGACACAGAGATGTTCTATTTATATCCTTCCGTTAAGCACAACGAAAAATACGGCGAAAAGTGCCACGTAAATTGCGACTGCGGCCGCTATATCGAACTAGGCAACTCCGTCTTCATGGAGTACTTAAAGACAGAAAACGGTTTTGATAATTTGCCCAAAAAGAACGTCGATTATGGCGGCGGTCTGGAGCGGATTGCGGCAGCTGCCATGGACAGTCCCGATGTTTTCGAGATCAGCTTGCTCAAACCGATCATTACCAAGCTGGAAGAAATGTCTGGCAAAAGCTATGAAAGCCACACCGAAAACATGCGTGTCATCGCTGATCATTTGCGTGGTGCTACTTTTTTGGCAGTAGATGGTGTTAAGCCTAGCAATAAAGAGCAGGGATACGTAATGCGCCGCTTGGTGCGCCGCGCTGTCCGTTTCGCATTTGAGTTAGGAATAGAACAGAACTTCTTAGAGCAAATTGTGCCGGTAATTACCGACCTGTATCACGACGATTTTCCTGAGGTGGCTGCTAAGCGAGCCGAAATTATCGAAATCCTTATTAAAGAAGAAAAGGTTTTCCGCCAAACTTTGCGCAAAGGCCTGCGCGAATTCAATAAACTTGGCAGCAAAGAATTAACCGGCGAAGCCACGTTCAAACTATACGACACGTATGGTTTTCCCGTTGAGTTAACTTACGAAGAGGCATTTAAGCAAAATATTCCGATTGCTGGCAGTGCTCAAAAAGAATTTGACCGCCTAATGAAGGAGCAAAAGGAGCGCAGCCAGACCGCCAGCAAGGGCACATTTAAAGGCGGCCTTGGCGGCCAAGCAATGATCCACAAAAAATACCACACGGCAACGCACCTTGTGTATCAAGCCCTAAGGGATGTACTGGGCGATCATGTGGTTCAGCGCGGGTCAAACATTACCGAAGAACGACTCAGGTTTGATTTTAGCCACCCGCAGAAAGTTACTCCAGAAGAAATCAAAAAAGTCGAAGACATAGTCAACAAACAGATTAATAAAGACTTAAAAGTATCATTTAAAGAATATCCAACCAAGGTTGCTGTGGAAGAAAAGGGTGCGCTTGGCCAGTTTGGCGACCGCTATGGCGACACCGTGAAGGTCTACAGCATGATAGCTGACGGCGCTGATAAGCCATACAGTTTTGAGATCTGCGGCGGTCCTCATGTGGGCCATACCGGGCAGCTCGCAGAAGGCAGCAAAAAATTTAAAATCACGAAAGAAGAATCTAGCTCTGCTGGTATCCGTCGAATTAAAGCCGTTTTGCAATAATAAAGTCGTCAGTAAACTTTCAGGGTTTCCTCAGGGAGCTCTGTGGTAGAATAATGGATATGCTTCAGAAGTTGAAAAGCGCTAGTGCCAAGGCGGCTGAAAGAGCCAAAGCCGGCGCGTCCAGGGCCTCATCTGCGGCCCGCGACCGGGCAGCCAAAGGCGATCAATATCTGGTAGCGCTAGATGTCGGCACTGAATTCGTAAAGGCCTTGATAGGCCATCTTCATGATGACGGCAGCGTGGAGATCATTGGCGTGGGTCGCCAGCACCAAGCTCTTACCGATATGCAGGCTGGCGCTATTGCTGACATTGCAGCTGTAGTGGAAAACTGCGATAAGGCGCTAAACCAAGCCGAAACCCAAGCTAACGTTAGTGTCCGCACTGCTATTATCGGTATTGCCGGCGAACTTGTAAAAGGCACTACTACCACCGTTCGTGTGGCCCGGCGGCATCCCACTAAACCGCTGGATATAACTGAAATGGAAAAAATTATTAATCTGGTCCAAGACCGCGCTCAAACTAAAGCTAAAGCTCAGCTAGCTTGGGAGTTGGGCGGTAAAGAAGTAGAGGTGCGTCTGGTAAATAGCGCGCTCGTGAGTATAGAAATAGACGGTTACCCGGTTACTAATCCGATTGGTTTTCAGGGTAAGGACGTGGTTGTGCAGCTCTACACTGCTTTTGCGCCGATGATTCATATTGGCGCGTTGGAAAAGACCGCTCAGGAACTAGACCTGGATCTGTTAGCTGTAGCCGCTGAGCCGTTTGCCGTTGCTAGAGCCGTGATTGGCAATAACCCAAACCAAAATCTGAGCGCTATATTAATGGATGTCGGCGGCGGCACCACAGACATAGCTGTTATTAATGAAGGCGGTGTACAGGGTACTAAAATGTTTGGTATCGGCGGACGAGCTTACACCCATGCGGTTGAGCGCGACTTATCAGTTCCGTTTGAACAGGCAGAAGAGCTAAAAATTGGACTTAGCACCAACAAACTGCCCGTTCAACAACGGCCATCGGTCGAAGCAGCGCTTAGTAAGACCGCGGACGTCTGGATAGGCGGTATAGAACTAGCACTGAGCGAGTTTAATAAACTAGATCACCTGCCGCACCGCATGTTTCTATGCGGTGGCGGTTCATCACTGGACCTGCTTATGCAAAGACTGGAGACCGACTGGTACAAGAACCTGCCTTTCACTAGAAAGCCCAGCGTCCACCATATTCGCCCTGACCAAGTAGCTGGCATTCGCGATCTTACCGGCGATGTAACTGACCACACCTTCATTACCGCCATGGGTTTATTGCGTGTTGGTACAGATACAATGCAGTTTAATAACGGCGGCGGATCAATCCGCGACAGAATTGATAAAATGTTAAGCGTATAATAGGACATTAGAGGGTCATGGCTGAACCAAAAAAAGATACCATCTACGTAGACATCGATGACGAAATAACCGGCATCATTGATAAGGTGCGCGGCAGCGGCGGCAAAGTAGTTGCTCTGGTGCTGCCTAAGAGAGCTGGGGTATTCCAAAGTATTGTTAACATGAAGCTGCTTAAGCGGGCTTCCGATGAAGCTGATAAGAATCTGGTACTTATAACTAGCGAAGCTGGTTTATTGCCACTGGCTGGAGCTGCTGGGATTCATGTAGCTAAAACGCTAAGCAGCAAACCCGAAATTCCTACGGCACCAAAGCTGGAAGACAATGGTGAAGATACCATAGACGAAGCTGGCAATACTCAAGCTGCAGCAAACCAGACCGCCAAACAGCCACCAGCCGACAACGGCGTAGAAACTCTTCAACTAGATGACGACGAACTGCCTGATGATAAAGCTGCCGAACCACCAGCCGCTAAACAACCTAAAAAGTTTGAACCAGCGAAGGATAAACCGAAGAAGGATTCTAAAAAAGGCAAGGGTTTCAAGATTCCTAACTTTGGCAAGTTTCGCACCAAACTTCTTATAGCCGGCGCTATTTTATTATTGTTAATTGTCTTTATAATTCTCGCTTTAATAGTTCTGCCGAAGGCGACTATTAATGTTAAAACCGACGCTGTAAATGTGCCGGTCAACCAAGATCTAAACTTATCGACCTCGCAAGACCAGCTAGATACCAGTTCCGATGTGCCAACTGTGCCAGCCAAAGTGGAGTCCGACCAAAAAACATACAGCCAACAGGTGCCAACAACCGGCCAAAAGAACCACGGCAACAAAGCCAGCGGCCAGGTAACCGTAACAAATTGTGCTAACGATAGCGGCGACATTACTTTGCCCGCTGGAACTGGTTTTAGCTCCAGCGGCAACACCTATGTTAGCCAACAAAGCGTAACGGTTCCGATTAGTGATTTTCATGGTCGTAATGGACCTTGTCAAAATAACGGTAAAGCTACAGTTACAGTAATTGCGCAAAGTGGCGGCAGCGCCTATAACTTACCTGCTGGCGCTAGCTTTAGCATAGCTGGCGGACCTTCGGGGCTATCTGCCCAGGGCAATAGTATATCGGGTGGTACAGATAATATTGTTCAAACTGTGAACCAGAATGATATCAATAACGCTAAAGCCAAGATTGCTACTAACGACAGCACAGAAAAAAGTAATCTGCAGAAAAAACTTAAGAGCGACGGTTATTTTGCCATTACCTCTACCTTTAGCTCAGGTTCACCCAATGTCACGCAAAGCGCCCAGGTGGGCGATGTCGCCAATAATGTGACAGTTACAGAAGTGGTTACCTACACTATGTTCGGCGCTCACGAAAAAGATCTCGATACTCTGGTAAAAAACGCTATCAAAGACCAAGTCGACACATCTAAGCAGTCCATATTAGATTACGGCTTAGGCAAGGCCTTGTTTGGCGTAAGCAGCAGCACCGGTGCCAGCGCACAGCTCAACATGCAGGCTACCGCCGAAGTGGGTCCTAACCTGGATACAAATGGCATTAAACAATCTGCCCTCGGTAAAAAACCATCTGAAATTAAATCTCAGCTGCAGGGCAACCCTGATGTTACCGACGTAAATGTTAAACTTAGCCCGTTCTGGGTCAGCTCTGTGCCTAAAAAAGCCAGCAAAGTTAAAGTTAAAATAGCGAAACCCACAACTACCAAGAACAGCAATGACACAAACTCCCAGTAACATCTTAGCGCTGGATGTCGGCGATAAACGGGTGGGAGTGGCGCTAGCTTCAATGACAGCTCGTCTGCCGCGCCCACTTACCACTCTAGAGCGGCATGATAAATTCTTTGAAGACCTAAAGAAAATTATAAAAGCAGAAGAAGTCGATCTGATTGTGGTCGGTATGCCGCGGGACCTAAACGGCCGCGAAACACTCCAAACTAAAGCCACAGAACATTTTATAAAAGAACTTAACGAACGGTTAGATGTTAAGACTGAAATTCAAGATGAAGCAGTTACTTCTAAACAGGCCGAGGCTGAGCTGAAGTCTCGCAATATTTATTACTCTAAAGGCGAAATCGATGCACTGGCCGCCACCTATATATTAGAAGATTTTTTAAATGGTTATAATGGTACAGAATGACCCACTATACACACAAGAGACAAAGGCAGCACATACCAGGTAGAGTATGGCTTATACTGGGTGGGCTCGTGATTTTGCTGGTAGTAGGAGTTATATTTGTTCGTAACCTATATAACACAGACTTACGTCCGGTAAGTGATAATCCTCAAACACAAATATTTACTGTAAAGAGCGGCAGTTCGGTTAAAAGCATTGCCGATAGTCTAGAGAAGGCCCACCTTATAAAGAGTGCCTGGGCTTTTCAGCTTTATATTCATAGCAAAGAATTTGGCGGCAACTTACAGGCCGGCACTTATGCCTTGGCGCCTAATCAAAGCGTGCCATCTATAGTTACTACGCTTACTAAAGGTAAGGTGGCAACACGCTTGGTAACGGTATTGCCCGGCCGTCGCATAGACCAAGTCCGGGCTGACTTCATTAACAGCGGTTTTACGCCTAACTCCGTTGACCAGGCCCTACAGCCTGACCAGTATAACGATTTGCCAGCCTTAGCTTTTAAACCGTCCAATGTTAATACTCTTGAAGGCTTGCTGTGGCCGGACTCATTTCAAAAAGACCCAACTACTGATCCGTCGGTGATAATCCGTGAATCCTTGGTTGAAATGGGGCAGCATATGACGCCGTCCGTACAGGCAGCATTCGCAGCGGAGAATCTAACAACTTACCAGGGTATAATCTTAACGTCTATGATCATACAAGAAGTTAATAAGCCATCAGATCAGCCTCAAGTAGCTCAGGTATTTTTAAGCCGTCTTAAGTCTAATTCTACGCTTGGCTCCGATGTGACGGCTCGTTATGGCGCTATTGCTGCTGGCCAAGCGCCTAGTCTAACTTATGACTCACCTTATAACACACTAATCCATAAAGGTTTGCCTCCGACACCTATCAGCACCATTAGTGCTAGCTCACTAGATGCTGCTACCCACCCTGCCTCAACTAATTGGCTTTACTTCGTAACTGGCGATAATGGCAACACTTACTTTTCTACCAACCTGCAAGATCATCAGACTCAAACCCAGCAATATTGTCATAAACTGTGCGGGCAGTAGAATCTAACAGGGGTTGCAAAAGCATAAAAGACTTGCGCTCGATATGGTTTTTGCTATAATTGACCCCAGTAGCTTTAGAGCAGGAGAGATTTACTTAAATTGGGCACCTGCTAGGCTGCATAAACACATCATAAAGATGTACGGAGAACTATATTAGTAATCCATCTTCATCGATCACAGCTCGTTTGAATGTCCCGCGTACCGCGTCGCGCTCATCTAAGGCGGCCAGGCGGACGCTACAAGTCCGTCCTGTTCAAACGCAGCAAGGCAAGCGCTTCTGGCGAGTCGGTTTAGTAGCAGTAAACGCCATAATCTTGGCGGTTATTTTAGCATTTGTGCTAAATAATAGACACACTGCTGTTAGTGCCGGCAAGCCCGTGTCGGCTGACGGTAGTTCTGTGGCCAATACGGTGGCAAATCCATTAGATCAGCTGTCGTCGGCTGACATTGCTCAAACTGTAGCTCAGGTGAACAGCTTGCCAGAAACCACAGCTATTGCCAATCAAGCTCAATCCCAGGCTGCCAACTTGGCAATTGCTTCTACCAGCAATAATGTCATTGCTAAACCCCAAGTGGTTTCTACGACTTTATCTCGATCCGATATCAAGACTTACGTTACTCAAGCTGGCGACACCGTTGCTAGCCTGGCAGCGAAGTTTGGCGTAACATCTGATAGCATTCGTTGGTCTAATAATTTATCTGATGCAGATACTATAAATCCAGGTACCACTCTGTTGATACCTCCGGTGAATGGTATTGTTTACACCGTGAAGCCTGGCGATACTGCGGCTAGTTTGGCTGTCCAGTTTGGGGCCAATGCTGATCAAATAACCGCTTATAATGATGCCGAAATTAACGGCTTTACTCCCGGAGAGAAGATTGTTATACCAAATGCTAGTCATAACAATAGCGGAGCCACGGCAGCCAGTATTGCGTCAGTTACTCTAGGCAGCGGTAGTTGGTTGTGGGGCAGCGGTCCGATTTATGGTTATAACGGCTACGACTTTGGCTATTGCACCTGGTATGTGGCTACACAAATTCCTGTGCCAGCTAACTGGGGTAATGCTGCGACTTGGGCTTACTACGCTTCGCTCAGCGGCTGGCATGTCAGTACAACACCTACCGTGGGATCTATTGCCCAGACCGCTAATGCCGCTGGGGGTGAAGGTCATGTTGCTATTGTGACTGCTGTTAACCCCGACGGCACTATCCAGATCCGCGACATGAACGGCATTGCTGGCTGGGGCAGAGTGGGTTATGGCGCCAAGTCAGCATCGGCTTTCCAACATTACATTACTCACTAAATGAGCTTCGTTGATAAAGTAACGGTCATAGCTATTGCCGGTAAAGGCGGAAACGGCAAACTAAGTTTTCGTCATGAAAAATACGTCGACAAAGGTGGGCCGGATGGCGGCGACGGCGGTAATGGCGGCGACGTAATCTTACAAGCCAACCGCAACGTTAATACGCTAGCGGCTTACCGCTACAAAAAAGAGCTTAAAGCTGGCGACGGCCAATCTGGTGAAAAGCGGCGCAAGCATGGCCGCAGCGCGCTGCCGTTAATAGTCGAGGTGCCAATCGGAACGATGGCAAGCGACCTTAGAGGCCGAGTATTGGTTGACCTTATTGAAGACGGACAGAGGGCTGTTATTGCTAAAGGCGGTCGCGGCGGTTTTGGAAACGCGCATTTCGTATCATCTCGGCGCCAAGCGCCAAAATTTGCCGAAAAAGGTGAGACTGGCGAAAAACTGGAGCTGCAACTAGAGCTTAAAATGATCGCGGATGTAGGTTTAGTGGGCTTGCCGAATGCCGGCAAATCAACTTTACTTAGCAAGTTAAGTAATGCCCGTCCCGAAATAGCAGACTACCCATTTACGACCTTAACTCCAAATCTAGGTGTAGTGGATATAGATAAAAAAACTAGCGTTTTAATGGCCGATATCCCTGGGCTTATAGAGGGTGCGGCTGGGGGCAAAGGTCTGGGGCACGACTTTTTGCGGCACGTTGAGCGTACTGCTGTGATTCTGCATTTAATAGATAGTTATCAAGAAAATGTTGCCACGGTTTACCAGACTGTGCGGGCTGAGCTAGAAGCTTATCAACCGCACCTTATTAAGCGGCCAGAAATTGTAGCGCTGACAAAGGTCGAAGGCTTAGATAACGAAATAGTTGACGATTTAATGTCACAACTGCAGCACGTAGTTGGTACCAGTACGCCGATTTTTGCTATATCCTCGCATTCCGGCGAAGGTTTACCAAACCTGTTATTTGAAATCAAAGACACCGTTAGGGTTGTTAGGTCTCAGCCAAAACACGAAGTCGAAAAACCACAGATACCAATTATCAAACTAACCAACGCAGCTGACGGCTGGCAAGTAGTTCAAGAAAATGATGTATTTATAGTAACTGGTAAAAAGATTGAACAATTTGCTGATCGGACTAATTTTGATAATGAGCAAGGTGTGCAGCGTTTACGTGATATCATGCGTCGCCAAGGCATTTTGCATGAATTAGTGCGGCAAGGTATCCAAGCCGGTCAGACCATTCAAGTAGGTAGTGTCGGTCGTCTAGATTATTGACTAATTAAATTATTTATAGTATTATATTGGTAATAGCTTTAGGCGAGGTCTAATGATTAATCAGATACCGGAAGCAACTTTTTCGGCCCTAGTAGAGGATGAAGTCCAGGGTGTCACATTTGAAGTTCATCAAGTCATGCTGCCGTATGACGAGATAAAGGCATTTGAAAAAAGAGAACGACTGCCTCGATCCGTCTCACTTGGCGGAGTTGGTGAATTAGTCGTGTTCTCGGAAGAGGACGTACAAAATTATGAAGGAGGGTTACTGGTCAAAGGTGAAATATTGACAACCACGGGCGAATTAAAAACATCTGTAAATTTTTTCTACCCGACTTTATTAGAGAAAATAGCTGCTCGCATTCGTTCTCGCCAGCCAGAAGTTCAGGCTTCAATAGGAATAGAACATCATTAGCTAGCAGCAACTGATAAACTAGTGAATACATGGCCGCAAGTTTTTTCTTTTACGATTTGGAAACCTCTGGTTTCAATCCTCGTTCAGCGCGGATTATGCAATTTGGCGGCCAACGTACCGATATGGATTTAAAACCCGTAGGTAAACCGGTAAATATCTTAATTAAGCTGGCTCCTGATGTATTGCCGTCTCCAGACGCTGTAATGATCACCGGCATTACTCCGCAGCAAACTTTAGCTGACGGCATGACCGAGGCCGAGTTTCTAAAATTTTTCTACGATGAGGTTGTGCGGCCGGATACGATCTTTGTCGGTTTTAATAGCATTCGTTTTGATGATGAATTTATGCGTTTTTTGCTGTATCGGAATTTTTATGACGCCTATGAATGGCAGTGGAAAAATAATTGTTCGCGTTGGGATTTACTGGATGTGGTTCGCATGACCAGAGCGCTAAGACCTGAAGGTGTAGAATGGCCGTTCGCGCCAGATGGCAAACCAGCCAACAGGTTAGAATATTTGACTAGCGTAAATAAGCTGCCGCATAGTGATGCCCACGATGCGCTGAGCGATGTGCTAGCCACCATAGAGGTCGCAAAGTTGGTCCGACAAAAGCAACCAGACCTTTTTAAGTGGCTTCTGGAGGTACGTGGCAAAAAAGCCGTCGCTGACTTAGTTGAAGCATCTAACCCGTTTGTTTATACGTCTGGCAAATATGGCAGCGAATACTTTCATACGACGGCTGCTGTCCGATTGGCGCAGCACCCTGATCGAGGTGCTGCCTTGGTTTATGATCTGCGTTTCGACCCAGAGCCATTTTTTAAAATGAACACAGACGAGCTAGCTGAAGCCTGGCGTTTTTCGAAAGACCCCGATGCCATCCGGCTGCCAGTAAAGACTATTAAATATAATCGTTGTCCAGCAGTAGCGCCGCTGGGCGTCATGAAAGACAAAGCAACCCAGAAACGTTTGCAGCTCGACATGCCTACCATCACTCAACATCTAGATAAACTGCGTAGTAACCAAGCGGAGTTTAGCAAAAAGATTCTAGACGCCAAGACTAAGCTAGATGAAAGACAAGAAAAAACCCAAACTGGGTTAGTGGACGACGAAATGACCGTAGACGAGCGCCTCTATGATGGTTTTGTCGGTGACTCCGATAAGTCTGCGATGCGCGTTGTTCGTGCCGCCGAGCCGGATGACCTAACTGGACTTATCAAAGATTTTAATGACCAACGATTAAAAAGCTTGCTGCCACTATATAAGGCCCGCAATTATCCAGCGGCACTGGCTGCAGAAGAACAAAAACGCTGGAACGATTTCTGTCGTCAGAAATTGCTTACCGACGGTCAATTAAAGAACTATTTTGTGCGCTTAGAAGAGCTGGCAGCGAACAAATCATCGGAACAACAAAAGTATCTAATAGAAGAGTTAAAACTGTACGGGGAGTCTATAATCCCCGCAGATGCAGACGATTAGAGGGTAAGGGTTTGCGTGGCATATCTTGTATGTCATCGTCAAACTGGTGCCACCATTTATTGATAATTCCCATAAAGTAACGTTTGTAACGTTTAAAAATAACTGCTAGCACAATCATAATAATAATCCAGCTCCAAAAGCCGATTTGTATGTTGGTTCCCGGTATCAGGCCAAGAACGAGAAATGTATACATGGCTAACCTCCTCGCCGAGCTGCTTCGATCTATTTTGGACCAAAATACAGAATTAATTTAATTAAGATTATACACTTAATTGTACCTCTGTCAAGTAAGTTATCTTACAGCTAATGCTTATCGTTGTGTTTTGTGTAACAAAAATTTAATATTTTCTAAAGTGTGAAATTCATCAAAAACAGATAAAATAAATTGTCAATAAAACTACAAAAGTTAAATTAGAAATCTGGATTTACTATTAAATATACGCTACGCTTAAAATGTTAAGCCATAAAACGCAAATGGGGAGATAAAAATGCGTGCCGGCCGCAGTATTCGCAGTGAATTGGTTGCAAATAGGGAAAACCAAGGTAGTTATCGCCAGCGTCTGCGTGAAAGTGCGTTTGGTGTTTACCGCCCGCTCAGCCAAGAGAGTGTCAAGGCTGTCCAAAAAGTGCTGGATAAATCCAAAGAGCGAGTAGGCCAACATTTTGCTGATCAAGATGGCCTGAATCAGTACACAGAGTTAATTATTCCCAAAGATCATGGAGTAACATATGTACGGCGAGACAGGGTGCTAAAAGCTTTAAAAACCAGCGCGATGCGCAACTTTAGCTTATCGCGTGTTAAAACGGATGTAGCCAACTATAACTATCGCCATCAAGAAACACCAACAGTACCGATCGACGGCCTGGACTGGTTTGGGGCGCAAGGGCTAAAGCTTGTAGCAAAGTTTGCAACTGCTGGCACTGAAGCTGAAGCCTTGGCTGACGATTCTGAGCAGATTGGAATATTTTTGGAAGAAGCCGGCGGAGAAGCGCTGGACGTATATGAGCCAGACCATATGACGCTCTGCCGCTTTAAGCGTTCTAGCCGTGGCCATGAGCTGGATCCGGCTCAAAAATCAGAAGTGGCAGAAATTGTTCAAGAAGAATTAATAGCCGCCAAAATAGGCGCGCTTACCCTGGAAGAAGTAGTGGTGACTGGCGATGGATATCGGCCAATGCCTCTAGAGCTGGCGCCAATACCTGCTTAAGGACTCGATTTTTTGCTGATTAGCATGTATAATTAAGTGCTAATTTCAGGGAGGAAAAGTGGCCGACGAGATCATTGTTAAAGGTGCGCGCGAACACAACTTGCAAAATATTGACGTTAAAGTTCCGCGCAATAAATTGGTAGTGATAACCGGGCTTAGCGGCTCGGGTAAATCCAGTTTGGCCTTTGACACTATTTACGCCGAGGGCCAGAGGCGCTACGTAGAATCTTTGAGCTCCTATGCTCGCCAATTCCTGGGTCTAATGGAAAAGCCGGATGTTGACCAGATTGACGGATTGAGCCCAGCAATATCAATAGACCAAAAATCTACGTCGCGGAATCCGCGTTCAACTGTAGCTACAGTGACGGAAATTTATGATTATTTACGCTTATTGTTTGCTCGAATCGGCATACCGCACTGCCCGATTGACGGCAGTCCGGTGGTGCGCCAGACATCAACAGGTATAGTAGATCAGATTGTTGCCACCACTAACAGTAAGCGGTTAATGATACTAGCGCCGATAGTAATAGATAAAAAAGGCGCTTTCGAGCATATACCTGAGCAGTATTTAAGAGCCGGCTTTGCTCGTGCTCGAGTGGATAGTGTAGTTTATGCTCTGGATGAGTTTCCAGAACTAGATAAAGCCAAGCGCCACCGAATTGAGATTGTTATTGACCGCATAGTTAATGATAAAGATAGTCGCAGCCGATTAGTGCAATCAGTAGAGCAAGCTTTGGATGTTGCAGAGGGCAAGGTTGTGGTGCTTGATGCCGATAGTCAAGAAACGTGGTCCTACAGCTTAATGTATGCTTGTCCCAAGCACCCTGAAATAACCATACCGGAACTTGAACCACGTACCTTTAGTTTTAATTCACCGCACGGAGCGTGCCCAGTCTGTACTGGGTTGGGTAGTCGGTTAGAGGTTGACCCTGAATTAGTTATCCCAAATGGCAAGCTGACAATTGCCGAGGGCGCTATCCGCCCTTACAACCGGATCAATGTAGATAACTGGTATATGAAAAAACTGCAAGCAGTAGCCGATCATCATAAGTTTTCCTTGCATGTCCCCACTGGTCAACTCAGTAAAGACCAAATGGAAAAAATTATGTACGGTACCGGCAAAGAAACTTACAAAGTTTCACTTGGATTAGGTCGTTCGTTTGAGACAACCTACGAAGGCGTTGTGCCTAATTTGGAGCGTCGGCACAAAGAAACTGACAGCGACTTCATTCGTCGTGACATAGAACGCTTTATGCAAGAAAAACCTTGTCACGCCTGCAAAGGCCTGCGCTTAAAGCCTGAAGCCTTGGCAATCACTGTCCAGAGCCGGTCAATTATGGACATCTGCCAACTATCAATTGATGATGCGCTAGCCTGGTTTAAGTCGCTCAAGATGGGTGAGAAGGAAACGAAAATTGCTGATATGATTCTGCGTGAAATTGGTGCTAGGCTGCAATTTTTGCAAGATGTTGGCTTAAACTACCTAAATTTACTGCGCAGTGCTAATACGTTAAGCGGCGGTGAGGCTCAGCGTATACGTTTAGCAACGCAAATAGGCTCGGGTCTGACCGGCGTCTTGTACGTATTAGACGAACCGAGCATAGGTTTACACCAACGAGATAACGACCGCTTAATTCGCACACTTAAACACCTCCGCGATCTAGGTAACACGGTGGTAGTTGTGGAGCATGACGAGGAAACTATTCGTACATCTGATTACGTTTTAGACATTGGGCCGGGAGCTGGCATCCATGGCGGTAAAGTCGTTGCTGCTGGCACGCCAGCCAAAGTTGAAAAAATAAAGGGTGGCGTAACGGCGGAATATCTATCGGGCGCAAAAAAAATAACTGTTCCAAAACGGCGCCGGCCAGGCAACGAAAAATATTTGATAGTTAAAGGCGCCCGGGAAAATAACTTACAAAACGTTACAGCTGAGATCCCGTTAGGTAAATTAGTAGTTGTAAGCGGCGTTAGCGGTTCCGGTAAATCTAGCTTAGTGAACGACATTTTAGCCAAAGAACTGTTGGCTAGGTTGCACAGGGCTAGCACAGTGCCTGGCAAACATGACGACATAGAAGGCATTAAGCAACTAGATAAGGCGATTATTATTGACCAGTCGCCTATTGGCCGCACTCCGCGCTCTAACCCGGCTACTTATACCGGTTTGTTTACTCCTATCCGCGAGTTGTTCGCCGGGATGCCAGAAGCTAAGCTACGCGGTTATAGTCCTGGTCGCTTCAGTTTTAATGTTAAGGGCGGCCGTTGCGAAAACTGCGCTGGCGACGGAATTATTAAGATTGAAATGCACTTCTTGCCAGATGTCTATGTTCCCTGCGAAGTTTGTCATGGCAAACGCTACAACCGTGAGGCATTAGAAATTCACTATAAAGGAAAAACCATTGCCGATGTACTGGACATGACATGCGAGCAGGCGCTTGACTTCTTTGCTAACCAGCCGGCTATTGCTCGTAAATTGCAAACACTGGTAGATGTCGGCTTAGGCTATATTCATTTGGGGCAGTCTGCTACTACTTTAAGCGGTGGCGAAGCTCAGCGTATCAAGCTAAGCGCAGAGCTGTCGCGTCGGCCAACCGGCCGCACGCTTTACATATTAGACGAGCCAACAACAGGTTTACATATGGCTGACGTCGACAAGCTATTGCATGTTTTGCATGCACTAGTTGATGCCGGCAACAGTATGGTGGTAATCGAGCACAACCTTGACGTTATAAAAAACGCCGATTGGTTGATTGATATGGGGCCGGAGGGCGGCGATGCTGGCGGCCAAATTGTAGCCCAAGGTACGCCGGAGCAAGTAGCCAAGGCTGCTAAAAGCTACACAGGTCAATTCCTGAAAAAAATGCTCTAGGTCTTAGGCGGAGCGCTTCGCTTTTTTTCTAAAACAGCTTTAACAATATGATAAAGAGTTGGACCTAGGGTGATCAAGACTACGGCCACAACAGCTAAAACTATATAGTGGTCCAAGTTGGGGATCTTAGTGCCGAACCAGTAACCAATCAATGTAACGATAACTGCCCAGGCCGTATCACCTATAGCATCAAATAACACGAACTTGGGATAGTTCATTTTGGCGACACCGGCTACTGGCGGCACGAAAGTTCTAACAATAGGCACAAAATGAGCAATTAACATTGTGCGCGAGCCCCATCGCTCGTAAAAATTCTCCGAGCGTTGCACATACTCCTGGCGAAAAATCAGTCCATCGGGCTTACGAAACAGCTTGCGTCCGTAGCGTTTACCTATGTGATAACCAACATTATCGCCGGCGATGGCCGCCGCGGCAACTATTAAAATAATACTAAAGAGCGACATCTTACCCTGCGCAGCAAACACACCGGCTGTTAAAAGTAGTGTGTCGCCCGGAAAGAAAAAACCAATAAACATGCCTGACTCACCAAATATAATTGCGGCTATTAACAATAACCCGCCGGCTTGAATAAGGTGTGATACGTCAAACATCTCTCATAAGATTAGCGGCTTATGGGGTCAAAAGTCCAGCTGAACCTGTTATAATGTCAGATGATAATCAGGAAAGTCTGGATATATGCCACAAGATACTATTAGTTTGACCCTTGAACCACGCGAAGTAACGGGCAAGGCTGTTAAGGGACTGCGCCGTGACGGCTTTATACCGGCCGTTATACACGATCATGGTAAACCCTCAGTTGTAGTGCAGGGTAGTTCTTTGGAAATGATCAAAGTTTGGCGCCAAGCAGGCAAACACCACCCGGTAGAACTCAAAGCCGGTGATCAGAAGTTCACAGCGCTTATTAAGACCGCAGAATTTGATCCTAAAAAGCATCAATTAACACACATTGTCTTTAATGCCGTCGACAAGAACCAAAAAGTTGAAGCTGAAATTCCAGTTCGTCCTAGATATGACGAAGGCAACGAATCCAGCCCAGCCGAGCGCAACGGGTTGATAGTACTTAGTCAGCTGGAAACAGTGCAGGTAAAAGCTGTTCCGAGTGCTCTTCCGGATTTTTTGGAATATGACGCTGAAAAATTAGAAGAAATAGGCGACCACGTTACTGTAGCTGATCTGCATGCTCCGGAAGGAGTAGAAATTGAAACCGAGGTTGAGCACTCTATAGCTACTGTTTACGAGCCTAGCGCTATTGCTGCTGCTAATGAAGCTGCCGCCGGCGATGTCGAAGAAGAAGCGGAGCCGGGAGAAGAGCCTGGCGATGAAGGCGAAACTACGGAAGGCAGCGAGGAGTCCAGCGATAGCCAGGACGGTCAAGCTGGCGAAAGCAAGCCCGGCGGCAAAGACCAAAAAGAACCTAAGCCATCATCAGTAGAGGCAGCCAAAGAAGACGCCAAGGCCAATAATCAAGACGGGTAAAACTTGTGGCTGGTGAGACGGCTTTTAGCAAAGCAGTCGATAGCCTGCGGCCTCTATAAACAGCTTCATGACTATGTATCTTCTGTGCTGTAAAGGTCAAGCTCAGAAGTTACGTATTCTAGCTCATAAGTAGGATGCAGAAAGATTGTGTGAGCGAGCAAGCAACTCCTGCCTGTGTATAACTTTTTAATAAAGATTTAATAATTTAATTGTTAAATTATAATCAAGGAATACCTAAGACCATAGACCATGAAATTACTGAGTATTGAAGATAACGCGGAACTGATTGAAAGCCTGCGCTACTTTCTTGACGCTGACTCTAAAATTGACAACGCTACGACAGGTAAAGAAGGTTTGGCCCTGGCTGCTCGCAGGCAATACGATGCTATTATCTTAGATCTTGGCCTACCGGATGTGCCGGGACTAGAAGTCTGCAAACAGCTAAGACAGACTGACATAAAAGCTCCGATATTGGTATTGTCCGGAGTCAGAGACAGCGCTACAAAAGTGACCTTACTTGAGGCCGGCGCTGACGACTACCTTACGAAACCTTTCACAATTGCAGAACTGCGTGCCCGCATATTTGCCCTTCTAAGGCGCAGTAACTTCGACACTGACCGCGAAAATATCTATCTTTTAAAAGTTGGCAGCCTAACTCTCGATCCGCTAAGCGGTCGGGTAGAACGCTCCGGTAAAATTATTAAACTACGACGTAAAGAGTTCGGTATTTTAGAATACTTGATGCGCAATCGAGATAAAATCGTAACCCGCGCAATGATAATGGACAATGTCTGGGAGCCTAATTGCTCGTCGTGGGATGGAACAGTCAACGTACACATAAAGCGTCTGCGAGACCAAATTGACCGCCCGTATAGGCACAAACTAATCAAGACAGCTTATGGTTTGGGCTATACTATCAGTGATAGATCCTAGTCCGCATATTAAGACAAGGAGAAAGGAGGTGGGCATGAAGGACATTGTGAAAACTATATTGACCGACGAAAGCGCACGCGATAGCGCTGCCGTTGAAAGCGTGCTTTTAAAACAAGCAACGGCGGCCCCATGGGCTAATTTGTAGCCTCTAATAGCAGGCTGAGTGGCAATTAATATATTATTTCTGCTCAGCTTGCTTAGAAAATATACTAATTATGGTACGTAGATTATATACCCGGTTCGTTAAACCTATATCTAAAGATACAGATACTGCTGAACGCGAAATCATTCTGAATTTTTTACTAGTGGGTATATTTTGTTTATCTATCGCGGCTTTTATTATTACTTTAATGGCGCCGATTTTGTCGCGCGAACCATCGTTTCCTAGCCGTTTGTTCAATAACTTTATAATAATTTTATTTATCGTAAGCTTATACTTTATCGCCAGATATAAGCAGCAATATAAATTGGTAGCTACAATTCTAACACTGCTAATAGCTATCTTCGGGCTGTCTATAGCTAGCCAATGGGGAATTCTGGATCCATACTCGGGTTTACTGCTTGGGTTGGCGGTGGTAATGGCCGGAATTTTAATAGGAGCTCGCTACTCCATTTATATCACCGTAATACTAGCTATAGCTCTTGCTTGCATACAGCAAGGACAAGCTTCCGATAACCTACACCCCAACTTGTCGTGGATGCAAGCCAAGCCAGCTTTTGGCGACGTAATCGGCCTAACTGTTATCCTATTCGTCATTGCTTTGGTGTCGTGGTTGTTTAATCGTCAAATGGAGCTGTCGCTTAAGCGCGCCCAACGTTCTGAAAGGGCCTTAGAGCGCCAAAGGGATTTGCTAGAAATTAAAGTTGAAAAGCGCGCCCGCCAGCTAGAAGAGGCGCAGCTGGACAAAATGCAGCAGCTATATAGATTTGCTGAACTTGGACAACTAAGTACAGCTTTATTTCACGATCTAGCTAATCATTTGTCCACGGTGAATCTAGATATTGAAGGAATATCCAGCGGTGTTCAGCCTGATATTATGAACCGGATACAACAAAACGTTGGCCATATAAATGACATCGTTAGACGGGTGCGCCAACAGATTGGCGGCAAGCGGAGCGCGGAAACTTTTGATGTTCAAGGCGAGATTAAAGAAGTGGTTAAAATATTGGAAACAACAGCTAAAAACGCGGACGTTAAAGTTACTATAAAAACAGATAAGTCGCTAAAACCAGCTTTGCTGTATAAGGGGGATCCAACTCGTTTCCGGCAGGTTATTCTAAATCTGATTAACAACGGCATTGAAGCGTATCCGCCTGACCATAGTAAAAAGAGTCAAGCCAAGGAAGTTGGCGTTGCTTTAAGTCGGCAGGGTACGAGGCTACTAATTAGCGTATCCGACTATGGAGCGGGCATAAAACAGTCAAGTCTTTCTAAAATATTTAATCCTTTTTATACGACTAAATCGAAAGGGATTGGTATTGGCTTATTTATCGTGAAACAGATCGTAGAAAATGATTTTGACGGTACCATTGATGCAAAAAGCGATAAGCTGGAAGGGACTGTGTTTACTGTAAGCATGCCAAGAACTTATTATGCGAGAGCTGCTTAAGATCGATGAAGCTATAAAGAGCGGACTAGCTTTTTTGGCGAAAAACCAGGAAGCAGACGGCAGCTTTATAAGTTTTTCCAGTGCGTCTGATCGTCCATTTCGGCGGCTTAGAAGTTGGCAAACGGTTTTTGTGCCAGCTTTGATGCTAACTTCGTTATCCAGCTTAGACGAATCCGCCGCACTGAGTATAAGAAAAAAACTATCTAACTTTCTGCTGGCGCAAAAAGAAGACGACTGGAGTTTTAACTATTGGTCTAAAAGCGCCCCCGAGTACACCTCGCAACCATATCCCAACGATCTAGATGATACCTTCTGTGCTCTAGTTGCTCTATATCAACATGATGCTGCGCTGATTAATGCCGCCGCCTTAGCCAAGATAGTTAAGCTCTTGCTTGCTACTGAAGCGGTCGTTGGAGGGCCATATCGTACATGGTTAGTGCCGGCTGATAGCAGTAAAGTATGGACTGATGTAGATGTCGCGGTAAATAGCAACATAGCTTACTTTCTATCTTTAACGGGAAATCGTCTGTCTAAGCTAGATAGTTTAATAGAGCAATCGATTGCTAAAAGCTCTTTCTCGTCTCCCTACTATCCTTCACAGTATGCGTTTATATACTACTTTGCTCGTGCTTACCGAGGGCCTATGCAAAAGAAGTTATTGAGCAAAATCCGCCGCCTGCAAAAAGAAACCGAGACAGATCTAGACAAAGCTTTGTGTTTGAGCGCCAGGCTTCAGCTTGGAGACACTCAAGGCTTAAGAGATTTTGTAGGCGAATTACTAAAAGGTCAGCGTAGAGATGGCAGTTGGCCGGCGGCAGTTTTTTACGCCGACCCGGTCAAGAACAATAAACTTTACTACAACGGGGCGCCAGCCTTAACTACTGCTTTTGTGCTGGAATCTCTGAAGCAATATAAAATAGGGTCGATTGCTGGCGCTGCGAAAGAAACACCTAAGCTGCAACAAACAATAAACATGTCGAGAATAACACTAGACATAGCAAAACAACAGTGCCGTGGACTAAATAAAGAGCTAAGGTTGCCAACACTAGAAACACTAAAACGAATAGCCAATAGTAATAACGGCTTTGAAATTACTAACGTGGCCTGGCGCTTTAACCAGTCGCTCAAAAAGCCTGCCAAGCTGCCTGACAAATTTATAGAGACGCTTGGGCTAGCTAATTTATACGGCTGGACGGCTTACACTATTTATGATGATTTTTTAGATGGTGAGGGTGAGCCAGAATTAATATCAGTCGCTAATGTTGCCCTACGCCGGTCATTAGATTGTTTTTCGGGGGTATTGCCCGACAATTCAAAATTCCAACAATTTATACGTCAAACTTTTGACACCATAGACGGCGCCAATGCTTGGGAGCTTGCCCGTTGCAGATTTGAAGTTAAAGGTAGCAAGCTTATGGTGGGTAAAACGCCGGACTACGGTAACTCAAATAAGCTCGCCGAGCGTTCAATGGGCCATGCTTTGCCGCTGCTAGCCGTACTAGCCGCTAAAGGTTTAGAGCCTGCCGATGCAGCTTATCGTCAAACTATGAGAGCCTTCGAGCATTATTTAATAGCTCGTCAATTAAACGATGATGCTCACGACTGGGTAACGGATTTGCAAAATGGCCACATAACACCGGTAGTAGCCATGCTTTTAACTGAGCTAAAAATTAAGCCGCGTGAATACGACATGGCTGAACTAATCTATAAAGCTCGGAAGCAATTCTGGCTTACTGCGCTGCAGAAAGTGTGTCAGCAGATGACTCACCATGTGCAGTTGAGTCGCCGATGCCTAAGTCGCAGCGGCTTGTTAAAAACACACGATGTTATTTCGGAGCTGCTAGATGGTATTGAAGAATCTATAAAAGACACGTTGGTGCAGCAGAATCAGGCTACGGACTTTCTTAAGCACTATAATAAAAAAGATAAAAAGGTAGTCCAACTATGAAACAGGTCCAGGGTTATGCGCCTACATTAAAGACAGAAATACACGATTATATATCAGTCCACAAAAAGACGTCCCGGTCGGCTGGTTATTGGCAGGCCGACTTTTTAGACAAATTGCTGCCGTTTGCTACGGCTGGCAAATTATTACGAGGTAGCCTAGTTTGTTTTAGCTATGAAGCATTTACAGACAAGCATCTAAATAAGCAAGTCTTAAATACTGCAGTGGCGCTGGAGCTCGTCCATAGTGCGTTATTGATTCATGATGACGTGATGGACGATGATGACTTTCGCCGCGGCAAGCCGTCTCTGCACAACCAATATAAATCTACCGGTTTAAAGACTGGTGCATTAGATCCAAAACGTTTCGGCGCTAATATGGCTATTTGTGCCGGAGATATGTGTCTGTTCTTGGCTTTTAGCTTAGCATCAAAAGCTACCCAGACCGTACGGCCATTATTTACGGATATGCTTATGAAGGTGTGTGAAGGACAAATGCAAGACATATATCTCCAGTCCCAGCCGACAGCACCAACTAAACGTTCTATATACGATCTAATGAAAACCAAAACTGCAGCTTATACAGTATCGCTTCCGTTGATGGCCGGTGCTGTGTTAGCCGACCAGTCACCAGCCACTTTGCGCAAACTAGAGCGCTTAGGCGATGCTATAGGTGTAATTTTTCAAATTCGGGACGATGAGCTTGGCGTGATTGGCGACACCACAAAAACAGGCAAGCCAGTCGGGGCAGATATTAGAGAAGGTAAAAAAACCCTGATCTACTACTATTTAATGAAAAAAAGCAGTCGACCAGAAAAACACAAATTAGAGTCGATTTTTGGAAATTTAAGCGCGACGACTAGCGATATAACGTTTGTCCAAAAACTGATTCGGAAATACAGATTATCGCGGCTGCTTAATGAAGAAGTTCAGCGACTTGAAGATAGCGCATTGCAAATAGTTGAAACGTTAAACCTATCTAACATTAACAAGGCTGAGCTTAAGTCGCTAATTGCCTTTTGTGCACAGCGCCAAGCTTAACTAATCACTAATAAAGCCGCCAGATTGGTGAGACCAAAGTTTAGCATAAATGCCTTTTGCGGCTAACAACTCTTTATGGCTGCCTTGTTCCGCAATTTCTCCGTCTTCCAGCACAATGATACGGTCCATACGCTGAATGGTGCTCAATCGGTGCGCGATTACAATAGCTGTTCGCCCCTCCATTAACTTCCAAAGAGCTTCTTGGATTAACTTTTCAGATTCTGAATCTAGGGCACTGGTAGCTTCATCAAGAAGCAGTACCGGTGCGTCTTTGAGCATGGCTCGCGCTATGGCGACTCGTTGGCGTTGTCCACCCGACAATTTCACTCCTCGTTCTCCAACAAGCGTCTGATACTGTTTAGGCAGCTCATTTATAAACTCATGGGCGTGCGCCATCTTAGAAGCTTTAATAACATCAGCCTCAGAGGCTTGAGGATTGCCGTAGCGGATATTTTCAATAAGCGAACGGTGAAATAATAGCGGCTCTTGCGGCACATATGTAATTTTGCTGCGTAGATCGTCTTGGGTAACACTGCTAATGCTCTGACCATCAATAAGCACTTCGCCGCTATCTATATCCATGAATCTCAATAGCAGTTTAGTCAAAGTAGTCTTGCCGCCGCCGGAATGACCGACCAAGCCAATCTTTTCGCCGTCGTCGATATGAAGATTAAAATTATGGAATAAAGCATCTTTATCGTCAGTTGCAGTTTCATGATCAAAGTTAACAGATTTAAATTCTATATCGCCTTTCCGCATTTTGAGCGGCTCGGGATTTTGAGGATCTTCTACCTCCAAGCTTGTTTGCAAAGTTTCAACAGCTTCTTGGGCGTCTCCAATTGAGCGGTTATAGTTGCGAAGTGTGCTAGAACTGAATTGCCACAACTGATCCCCAATACTTACCGAATAAGTTAACATTAAAAAAACAGTCGCAACATTTGCCCGATATTCAACAACTGCAATCACTGATACCACCACCGCCATTACTAGCAAAGAACCGGTGATAGAAGACGCAAAGAAGTCGCGTTTGATTGATGAGCGCATAACATCCATCACCTTAAGTCGCCGATCTTCGCTAGTTTCGTCAAACCTACGCTCCTCTGCCTCATGCGCCGAGAAGCTTTTAATTGCCAGAACGTTAGTAATGGCATCAGCTAAGTTGCCGGTGACCTTAGTGTGTGCCTTAGCTTCTATTGCGCTCAGTTCACGCACTTGTTTGGTCAAAATATTCGTGAACACGATATATATAATCGAGAAAACAATAAGTCCCGCGATAAAAACAGGAGCTCGTTTATATAAGACCAGAATAACGAAAGAGAAACTAATAACCATGCCGTAAAATTGGAAAATAAAAGTATCAGCTAGCCTAATATAAGAGTTATGTAGTTTGGTAGTTTGTGAAACTAGCGAGCCGCCAAAATTATCGGCGTGAAAATTAGCGCTGAGCGACAGGAATTTGTTAAACATAGCCCGATCTAAGTCCCGCGTAACGTAAGCCTCTAACTTCCACACCAAATAAATTACTATCCTCCACGCAATAATACCGCCAGTAAGTGTGATAGCAGCATATGTTATTAAACTACCCCCAAAGCTGCCCCAAACGTCGTGCGGGGTGTAATCTCCGGCGGCTAAACGTCGTAAAATCAAGGCAGCTATAAGCGGAGGAGCTAACCGAAACGCAATCGTTCCAACAGGTACCATAATCAACAAACCTATTACATAACGAGGGTAACGCCAGGCATGGTGCCAGTAGATTCGTAAAACTGCTTTTGTGCTTGAATTATCGGACATAACGGCAGCCTCCTTGCTGCCTGTTGATTAAAAGTAAGTGAAAGTTTCTGTAAGTTTTGTCTTTTAAAGAGATTAGCGTGCCATGAAAGCGGCAACGTTAAGCTGAGATATTGATGTTGAAGTCATTTTTGCCGTCTCCTGGTTAAATCGCTCATTTGTGAGCGAAACTGCTAATATAACAGGAAGCATAATATATCAAACTGTTTACGATTGCAACCAAAGGGCGCATAATTATACGAATGGCCATAGAACGCTCACTATCTGTAACTGAAGACGATCCGGACGATAACGACGAATCACCAAAAAAGAAGCGCCGCCGGGCTGAAGCTATTGGCGGTTTTGCTGTTGTGCCAGAGAAGCCGTCTGAAGCTTCGGAAGACACATCTGAGATTTTACAAAAGCTACAGCTTACTAAGCGCCGTGCCGGTATTTCTGAGTCTACCCAATCGCTGACGGAACTATTAAGTATCCCAGACGCCAGCGACGTTGCCGAGAGGGAGCCTGAAACCGGTGAAGTTGATATGTCTTTAGACGCGCTTAGTCCGGACGAGAAGCAGTTTGTGGAACATCAAATTGTAGCAGGTCGCCGAGCATCTAATGAATTGCCAGCCGACACAGGAGAGCCTGGGTTAGAGGCCGTCGAAACACCACTGCCACGAGCCGTAGAAGCCTTCCGCGATAAAATATTAAATGACGAGCAAGGTGCCGATCGGGCTTTCCATGAGACCATCGAAGATATTCAAACAGGTAATATTATTGAAGACAGTCCGGCCGCTGACGGATCTGCCAATGAAGTTTTTCATATTCCTCGCGGAGCGAGGATAGCGGAAACTGGCTCTGGGCCGGACGAGTCGACGGAAGTATACTCGGCTAGCCCTCATCACTCCAGAAACCGTCAGCGGCGTAAGCACACTCCATTTGTGCCGTCGGCAAAAGCTGCCGGAGCGCGCGGTACGGGTTACTACAGCTTGGATAAGATGTCACGTAAAGGTGGCCCGCGCAAAGAATATATACCGCTTCACGATGAGCTGACACTTGAAACCATACCCGGGGCAATCGTTGGCTACTTAATAGGGCGTCGGCGCGGCAAAGGTAATACGGAGAAGAGGCTGCTGCCGATTCAAAAGAAGTTAGAAAAGCAAGTCGAAGACATACAGGAAGATATAGCCGCAAAAGAGCTGCAGATCCAAAAAATGGCGCGCGAAGCACGAGAACAGAACAAGAGTCAGCAAAATCCCAAACAGCAAGAACAAATCTACCCAAAGCCCGCTGTAGATACTGAAGCTCAGCGATCGGTAGCTCCAGAAGCGAACCAACTGCACGGTAAAAAGCCGTCGTCAGAAAAAATAGGCCATGTGCTGGTAGCAGCTAACTTAGCTCCGGAGAAACCGAAAGAAACTCACGGGCCCGGACGAGCTGCTTCTAAACCCGAGGTTGCTAAACGTCGGGCTGCCACCATGAGCCGCAGCGAACTACTTGAATTAAGCGAAGAAATTACAGTCGACAACACTACACTTAGGCATATTTATGACACACATTTAGTCAGCGAGTCTGGCCTTAGAAAGCTTGTTTACGAACACATGCACGGCGGCAACATGAAAGAAGCTCTGCACCACGAAATATTGGAACACGAGACCGGCTTCGAAAAAGATCCGTATTTGCGGTATCATGACGGCGTGCTAGAAAACGATCGAACAGCTACCCAAAGAGAAAAGGATTTGCATAGGGGAGACAATGCGGAATTGGGTCGGGGTGGAGATGAAAGTGATAATGGAAAGTCACCACTTTCCTCTAAACTGTCAGAAACACGCCGCGAAGAAGAAAAAGCAGCCGAGCAAACTAGTCGCCGCCGAGTCTTAGACATGAGCTTGGTCGGAATTATTGTAATCTTGCTAGCTTTAGTGATTGTGCTGGCTGTAAGCCGAAGCTAAGTTATAATAATTTTAATGCAAAAAATTATTCTATATTATAAATTCGTTCCTATTGAGGATCCGGAGGCAGTCAGACTTTGGCAACGCGTCTTATGCGAAAAACTAAACCTAAAAGGACGTATTTTAATTTCTGAGCATGGAATAAACGGTACCCTAGGCGGCGACTTAAAAGAAATCAAGTCATATGTGAAAGAGACCAAGTCGTTTAAACCATTTAAAAGTATGACCTTTAAATGGAGTGACGGCTCTCGCGAGGATTTTCCTAAACTAGTCGTTAAAGTTCGCCCAGAGATTGTGACTTTTGGCGCCGCAGATGAAATTTGCGTCAACGAACAAGGAATTATTGGCGGCGGTAAAAAGCTTAAACCGGCAGAGGTCCATAAATTGCTTAAAGAACGCGACGATGTCGTATTTTTCGACGGGCGCAATAAACATGAAGCTGCTGTTGGTAAATTTAAAAACGCCATCGTGCCGGACGTTAAGCATACACGTGACTTTAAAAATGAATTGGAAAAACCAGAGTACGAAACACTCAAAGACAAACCAATAGTCACTTACTGCACGGGTGGTATTCGATGTGAAGTGCTCAGCGCGCTCATGAAAAGCCGCGGATTTAAAGAAGTCTACCAAATTGACGGGGGTATCGTGAAATATGGAGAAGCTTACGGTAATGATGGTTTATGGGAGGGTTCTCTGTATGTTTTTGACAATCGGTTAACAACAAAATTTACGGACGAGGCCGAAGATATAGGCATGTGCGTTCACTGCCCCAATAAAACTAGCCTTTACGCTAATTGCGCAGACAGAAAATGCAACCGCCTGATGCTGGTCTGCGAACAATGCTCAGAGAACGGAAATGTTTTGTGCAACAATCAGCATGCCGCTAGCCTAGCCAACTAAGCCGCGGCAGTTAGGGCTACCGCAATCGCATTGAAATTTATACATACTGCTGTTACCGTAATCACTTGTTACTTCTTCGCCCTTTTTTATGTCGCGGATAGCCACGTCTGAGTAGCCTGAAGGTTTTGTATTCGGATCGCATGAGTGGTTAACATAGCGTTCTGGCGACTGCATGTATAAATATTCGCCGTCAACGATATTTAGGTAATGTTGCTCGTCTCTAGACAAAGCTTCGGCCTGCTGGCGACTAATTTTCTTAGGGTGCCAACTTAGGACGATCTGGCCTTCTTTAATTGTTCGCGACGCGAAAACACCCCTGCCGGACAAGCGTGACTTCTTAACGATTATTGGCTGGTTCATAACACAATGTTAGCCTTCATAGAGGACAGAGACAAGCACCATTAGTTACAATATATATATGAATCAAAAGGTAGAGCATAAATTATCAGAACTACCCAAAGAACCGGGAGTTTATTTTCATAAGGATAAAAAAGGCGAGATAATTTATGTGGGTAAGGCCGCTAGCTTACGTAACCGAGTACGGCAATACTTTCAAAAATCGCGTGCCCGCGACCCTAAAACCGAAGCGCTGGTTGCAGAAATCGCCGATATTGACTGGCAGATCGTGGACAGTGAAATAGAGGCGTTGTTTTTAGAAGGTGAATTAATACGCCGCTATATGCCGCGCTATAACATTCTGATGCGTGACGACAAAGCACTTAGTTATATACGCATTGATTATGACAGTGACTACCCAACAGTTAGCACTACCCGTAGACCGCTAGACGATGGCGCTCGCTATTTCGGACCGTACTTTAGCACTATAGGTGTGCGCCAATCCCTTAAGTTGTTACGAAAAATTTTTCCGTACGCTACTCGTCAGATTGGCGGCCAAAAACGAGCAACTTTGCATTATCATCTAGGGCTTGATCCGGGGCTTGAAGAAGGGCGAACTAGTCTTGAAACGTACCGTGCCAACTTACGCAAACTGATGGCAGTTATTGAAGGTAAAAGAAAAAATATTGAGCGCGACCTCGAACGCGACATGAAACATGCCGCTAAATCCAAAGATTTTGAAACCGCGGCCAATCTTCGAAATCAGCTTGTGGCGCTGCAAAATCTAAATAAGCAGGTGGTATTTAGCGACAAAGAGTTCCTGGATATAAGCAAAGACCATGCACTGAACGAGTTAGTTAACATGTTAAGTATTGAGAAATTTCCACAGCGTATCGAAGGCTATGATATAAGTCATCAGCAGGGAAGCGACGTGGTCGCCAGTATGGTAGTGTTCACTAATGGTGTGAGCAATAAGTCCGAATACCGCAAGTTTAAGACTAAAACAAATCGCAACGACGATTTCTTTAATATGAAGGAAACGCTAAAAAGACGGCTTAGCGAACGCAACGTTAAAAAATGGGGTAAGCCTGATTTAGTACTGATTGACGGCGGTAAAGGACAGCTAGACGCAGCGATTCAAGCTCGTAATAAATGCGGTCTAGAAAAAATTCCATTCATAGGTCTGGCTAAACGAGAAGAACAAATCGTGATCGACAAACAAAGATCTAAAGTGATACTTAACATGCTAAGTGTTCAACAACTAGGCGGTTTTGTAACTGAAACAGGTAATTTCGTGCTTATAAATCTGCCGCATAACACAAACCTTGTTAAGCTGCTGCAGCGTATCCGAGATGAGTCTCATCGTTTTGCGGTCAGCTATCACTCGGTGCTCAAAACTAAACGTCAAACTGCCAGCTTGCTTGACGACATCCCGGGTGTCGGCCCAGCTACCCGTAAAAAACTGCTGCGGGAATTTGGTTCCATGCGCGGTATTGCTCAGGCTGATGAAAATCAACTTAGCGCTGTAGTTGGCGTGGCAAAGGCGCACGTTATCAAACATCAGATGCAGCAGTAATTTTGCTATACTTGAAACTCAATGATAAAGTCGCATTTTAGCAGTAAGTTTTTTGCTAGCAATCGGCAGCGTTTGCTGGAAGCTTGCAAAGAAGAAATCATTGTAATCGCAGCCAACGGTTTAATGCAGCGCGGCGCGGACGCCGCCTACAGATTCTCACAAGACGCCAACTTTTGGTATCTCACTGGGATCGAGGAGCCGGACATGGTTCTGGTTATGGACCGCGGCAGCGAATACCTTATTTTGCCGCAGCAGAGTGATTACCAGAAAATTTTTGACGGTACTGCTGCTAATTCCGAACTGTCTAAGCGTTCGGGTATAAGAAAGGTATGTGACCACAATCAAGGATGGGAGAGTCTGAGCAGGCGGCTTAAGCAGACAAGCAGAGCCGCGACCGTTAATACGCCGAAAGCTTATGCAGACGTTTACGGTATGTATACCAATCCTGCAAAGTCAGCATTGGTTAAAAAAATGAGAAGCTGCCAAAGAGGATTAAAGATTAAGAGTGTAGCTGAGCAATTGGCACAGCTAAGGATGATAAAGCAGCCGGAAGAGATAGCCGCCATCCAGGCAGCCATAAATATTACGTCTGATAGCCTAAAAGATGCCTTTGCTAGCAAATACAAGTACGAATATGAGCTAGAGGCCGAGATAGCAGCCGGCTTCAGGCGGCGTGGCGCAGCCGGCCATGCTTTCGAGCCAATCGTAGCAGCCGGCAAGCGGGCCTGTACACTGCACCATGTATTAAATGATGGGCCGATCGGCAGCAATGCCTTAGTGGTAGTAGACGTTGGCGCAGAAGTCGAACATTACGCTGCTGACATTACCCGAACAGTAAGCTTTGGCAAACCAACGGCCAGGCAAAAAGCCGTATTTCGCGCCGTATTAGAAGCGCAACAATTTGCTATAGACTTGCTAAAACCTGGTGTAGTATTTTCTGAATACCGTAATAAAACAGATAGATTTATAGGTACAAAGTTGAGCGAACTTGGGCTTATAAAAACCATCAATGAAAAAAATATCCGCAAATATTATCCGCACTCTATTTCGCATTTTATGGGGCTTAACGTTCATGATGCAGGTGATTATAGGAAGACTTTATGCCCTGGTATGATTCTTACGGTTGAGCCGGGTATTTATATACAAGAAGAAAGTATTGGCGTGAGGCTTGAAGATGACATATTAGTAACTGAACAAGGCGTCAAAATTTTAAGCGACAAGTTGCCGAGCCGGCTAGGGTAATCTACAATAACGCTTATGGACCAACTTGAGCAACAAAAAGCACCCCTGCTTCGTTTTTTAATCCGCTGGCTAGTTTGTGCGCTTGGTTTATGGATAGCTGCTAACTTGCTAAGCAACAGCATTAACTACACTAACGGTGCCTGGGGGATAGTAGTCGCTGGCTTACTATTGGCCATTTTAAATACTATTCTTAAGCCGATCTTAGTAATACTGTCGTTGCCGGCAATTGTGCTCACGCTGGGTTTATTTATGATGTTTATTAATGGCGCAACAGTATTCTTGGTTAGCAAGCTTTACACGCAGCTTCATGTAACCAACTTTTGGGCGGCCGTATTTGCGGGTATCGTCATAGGTCTAGTTAATTTTTTGGTCAGCGCGATACTCAAAGATGTTTGATACAATAAAGTCATGAACGTTTATAACTACCTGACTATTGGTTCGATGCTCCTCATGACTATACTTATACTTATCCAGACCAGAGGCGCCAGTTTGGGTGCTGGTTTGGGCGGCGCTGGAGAAGTAAACACCACACGCCGCGGCACCGACAAAACGATTTTTCAGATCACTATCATCTGCGCTCTCGTATTCAGTCTTTCGCTGATTATGAATGCTCTAAGCGGAAAATAAAACGTTCGCCAATGCAATTAAAACTCATCCGGTTGCGGCTTAGGCGGCGGGTCCGGAAGGGCCAGCAGCAAGTGGGAGGACTTGGTAGTCAGACTGAAAAGCAGCTAGACCGGCACTTTGTAAAGCGACTTGAAAACCTAGCGCCGATAAAGCGTTTTGTAGTGGCCTGGCTGCTGCTATTAGTTTTATTGATCGGCGGCCTATTTGTACAAAATCTCTGGCTTAATAATTACTTTCAGCGCTTAAAACCGGTACCTGGCGGCATTTATAACGAAGGTATTGTTGGCACATTCACCAATGCCAATCCAATCTATGCCTCTAACGATGTTGATAGTGCGGTATCAAAACTGATTTTCTCCGGTTTGTTTACCTACAATGACCATAACCATTTAATAGGTGACTTAGCGCAAAGCTACAGCGCGGACAGTAGCCGTACTATATACACAGTTCGGCTAAGGCCGCATCTTACCTGGCAAGATGGCCAGCCGCTTACTAGTACTGATGTCGTTTTCACTTATCATGCTATTCAAAATCCTGATGCTCAATCTCCGCTTCAGAGCAGTTGGCAAAATATTACTGTATCAGCGCCTAATCCGCAGACAGTCGTATTTAAGCTGCCGGCGCCGCTAGCCTCTTTCCCATACACTATGACTAATGGAATTGTGCCAAAGCATATATTAGGCAGCATTCCGGCTTCCGGTTTGCGCTCAGCTGACTTTAATACGGTAAGGCCTGTCGGAGCCGGACCTTTTGCCTGGCAAGATGTTCAAGTAGCTGGCAACGACCCGTCAGTAGCTCAAGAACAGATTGCTCTGGTACCTTTTGCCAACTATAGCCGCGGCCAACCAAAGCTCCAGGAATTTATTGTGCATGCTTACGCCTCAAGCGATCATCTTGTTAAAGCTTTCAAAGACGGTCAATTAACCGGCGCCGCGGGTTTCACTAGCGTACCTGACAAGGTTAAGAAAATGCGCTCCCTAGAGGTACACAGCCCACTCTTAACGGCTGCCAATATGGTGTTTTTTAAATCATCAAGCGGCTTGTTATCTGACGAAAAAGTTCGGCAAGCTTTAGTTGAAGGCGCTAATACCAGAGGTATCATCAAGAGCCTTGGCTATACTACGCACGCCGTGCGCGAGCCGTTTTTGATGGGGCAATTAGGCTATGATTCAGCGTATGCGCAATCTGGCTTTGACTTATCTGCGGCCCGACAGCTTCTGGATAGCGATGGCTGGGCTATGGGCAAAAATGGTATCCGCAGCAAGGATGGCAAAAATCTCTCTTTTACTTTAACCGCTGCTGACACTGCTGAATATCGCTTGGTAACGCGGCAGCTACATGACCAGTGGAAGCAACTAGGAGTTCAGCTTAAAATTCAACTTCAAGACAATTCAGATTTTCATAACACGCTAGCATATCATAATTATGATGCCATACTGTACGGAATATCTATCGGACCTGATCCTGACGTGTTCGTTTACTGGGACAGCTCGCAGGCCGATGTTCGCTCCTCAAATCGTCTTAATCTTTCCGAGTACAAAAACGCATCTGCTGACTTAGCATTGGAGGCTGGGCGTTCGCGTCTGGAGCCACAACTAAGAGCGGTTAAATATAAACCGTTTCTGCAGGCCTGGCAACAAGACTACCCGGCTTTAGGCTTGTACCAGCCGCGCTTCTTGTACTTAACTAATGGTGCTGTGGCGGGTCTCAGCGATCACGCTATTAACTCCCCTGCAGGGCGTTTTAATAATGTTCAAAACTGGAAAATTCGCGAAGCCAGAGTCACTGATTAGCCCCTTGAGTTTTTAGATTAAAACAGATACGATATGATGGTCTAAAGTCATGGGGATGTGGCGGAATTGGTAGACGCGCTAGCTTCAGGAGCTAGTGGGCTTCGGCCCGTGGAGGTTCAAGTCCTCTCATCCGCACCACTTTTAAAACTGAAGCACAAGCAGCTTTATGCTATGATAGCAGCTATAGACCGTACTAGATTGGCAAGATGATGAGGGTATCGAATGAGTAGAGTGGCGCATTATTTGCAGGAGCACCTGGTGGGTGAGGTGATGACTTCCACGGATGCCCGGCGATATTTCGCCACAGACGGCAGCATTTTGCAGCTGGCACCGGCGTTGATCGTCTACCCTAAAAACGAAAACGACGTGCGTAAAACCGCCCGCTTCAGCTGGCAGCTGGCTGAGCGCGGCCGCATTATCCCGATCACCGCCCGGGGCTCCGGCACCGATCAGAGCGGCGCCGCCCTCGGCAACGGCATCTTGGTCGTCTTTCCGGCCCATATGAACCGTATTCTGGAACTCGATACCAAGGCCAATACGGTGACCGTCGAACCTGGCATTAACTACAGTAAATTGCAGCAAACGCTCCACACC
>JARIHC010000008.1 GCA_029288485.1 Candidatus Saccharimonadota bacterium
CCCACAGGCTGCTGGAAACGATGATCGGTATATTCTTGATTGCCAGTCCATAAGCCAGCCAAATGGCAGCCGCGAACGCGAAGAACGCCCAAGTGGCAATTGAGACGCCGGCAGTCTCGTGCTGGATCCACACGTCATATAATTGCGGAAGTGTCATAAGCGGCTCAATGATTGCCATGGCCATAACGAGCTGGTTCAGGGTATTAAGTTGACTTTTCTTTTTTATGGCCAGCTTACGATGGGCAGGATGTGGCATAGAAGGATAATAGCATAAGCGAATTTGCTCATGTTACTACCATAAATAAAAACCGACCGCGAAGGTCGGCACATTATATGGAGGGCCATCAGGGACTCGAACCCTGGACACCCTGCTTAAGAGGCAGGTGCTCTAACCAGCTGAGCTAATGGCCCGTGTTTAACTCACAAAACTTTAGCAAATTACCCCTGTTTTGGCAAGTATAATCAGAGTAGCAGAAAAGATTTATATATTAATTGCGTCAAAAATAACTTTACCGTCTATCGCTACCCGTCCGTATTGGGCTGCTAAGTTGTACCAACTGTCAGAAGCTGGTACTTCAAATTGAGTTATTTCTCCAACTTCTTCAGGAAAGTAATACGAAAAAGTGCCGCCTGGAGCGACACAGTTCCTAAGGTTTTGAGAATTAGGTTTGCCCGCTAAGTCAGCACGGTGCATTCCCAAAATAATTCTACGGTCTTTAAGGGCTGGTTGGTGGGTGGCGTCTGTTACCAATAATACTGCTTGGCGCTGGTCCACTAAGCGTCCTTCAATGAGTTGATCTGGCTCTACGGCTATATCGCCAATTTTTTCACCGGTGAGTTCTATAGTAACGGTTCGGTCTCTTCCGTATTTGTGAAATGTGTAAAATTCGCGGCGGCTTCTATGTTCCGGGCGACGCTGGTGCTGGTTAACTATCCTGTCAAGTTGGTCTTCTAATTCACCCACGTGCGTTATTATCTCAGATTTGTAACTATACGCAAGCATGAATACTCCGGGTAGACTGCAAGCACTTGCTTTAGCTTGACGGTCCTATACACTTTAGAGTATGGCAGACGATTTCAACATAGTAGTTGCCAGTCCGAGGCATTTAAGTCTTGTTGAAACTTGGGCAGGGCGCAACGAAGCTACCCACACTCTTTTAAAAACTCCTAGAGATCCGTCGCACGGCACCTCGAGCGGCCAATATTGGGCTGCCCTTAACGGCCAAGAGGTAGTAGCAATAGCCAGTATCGAGCTAAATAGTGAACATGTCGGCTACGTTAACTGCGTAGTTAAACCTGGCTATCTTCGCCAGGGTATTGGCTCACGGATGATTGAGTATGTTTTGTCCCAGCCATCAGTTAAAAACCTGGCACATTTGCATGCTGTGGTTGACCCAACCAACATAGCAGCCCAGAAAATTTTAAATAAAGACGGCTTTTCTCGAGTTGGTAACGACGAAAATGGCAACCTTGAATTTGCCCGCCACGCCCAGAAGTAGCAATTTCTCTGTTAAAATTAATGCAATGTGCGCCCGTAGCTCAGCGGATCAGAGCGCCTGGCTTCGGACCAGGAGGTCGGGGGTTCGAATCCCTCCGGGCGTACCAATCTGTTATACTATCTGTAAATGAGTATCAAGAAACAAGTTAAGGCTACTAACAATGAGTTAGTGGACATAGACGCACGTTTTTTACTAGCCAACGAACGGACATTTTTGGCTTGGGTTCGCACAGCCTTGGCAGTATTGATTGGCGGCATAGCTTTGACCCAGCTTGGTCGTGATTCAACAGCACAAAATATAGTCGGCATGATCGTGATCGTATTAGGCGGATTCATGGCAATGGCTGGGTATCTAAGGTTTCACGCCGCCGACCATGCCATAAGACGCGGAGATCTACCGGAAGTCGGTCGCGAACCGCTGGCCCAAACTACTGGCATCTTATTCGTCTCTTTGGCGCTCGTTATTACTCGTATTTTGGGCGTCTGGTAAACTATACTTCGTACAATAAGCGCGCGTAGCTCAGCTGGATAGAGCGTTGGTTTCCGGTACCAAAGGTCGGGGGTTCGAATCCCTTCGCGCGTACCATTTTTTAATTGCTATTTATGATTACTTGCCCGGCGGTAGAAACTTACTACCCGTGCCGTATTGAGATTTAAGCAGAGCTTGTTGGATGGTATACACAACTGCTTTGGCCTGTTCGGCGCTCATGCCTACCCGCGCTACCGGAGTTTTTTGAGATTTACCTGATGCTTGAGTGAAAGTTAATGTTACGCCAGCTTGATCTACATCTGCTTGTACGCCGTCACTATATATAGTGCGCATGTCCATAGCCAGCAACATGACAACTTTCTGTCCGGCGGAGGTGTCAGTCTCTATCTTAAGCTGCTCGGGCGCGCTAGCGTCGTACTCTGCCAATTCCCAAAGTTGCAAAGCCTGCTGCTCCTCCACGCCGTAGTGGCTTATTAAAAGTAACAGAATATCCTCGGCAGGACGCTCCTGCCCCGATTCGATCTTCTCTAAAGTTTGCTCATCTATCTCAACTGCCCCCGAAACTTCTGCTACACTTTGATGAAGTTGTTCGCGAACATACTTAAGATGTCTCCCTAAAGTAATAAACGGTGTTCTCTCTCCCATATTTTTCTATACTACGCCTTAGAGCGGTTTATGTGCAAGCCTGTATAATTGAACAGTGATGAAACCTCAGCAAAATGTCAGTTTGGCTACCTATTCTACTATGGGGCTGGGAGGCGCAGCGGCTTACCTGCTCGAGGTACGCGACCGAATGGTAGTGGCGGAAGCGTTCCAATGGGCCCGCTCGCGCTCTTTGCCCATTATGATGATAGGCGGTGGCAGCAATATAGTTTGGCGAGACGAAGGTTTCGCTGGTCTGGTTTTGGTCAACAAAATAAAGGGGTTTGAGCAGTACGCCGAGGACGAAAGTAACGTTTACGTTACCATAGGTGCCGGCGAAAACTGGGATGCTTGCGTTGAGCGCACCGTGCAGGCTGGCTTAACCGGTATCGAGGCACTCAGCTTAATCCCGGGCACAGCCGGTGGAACACCCGTCCAAAATGTTGGTGCGTATGGTCAGGAAATTTCTGATACTTTGGTTTCAGTTGAGGCCTTTGACACAAAGAGTGGTAGTTTTATGACTCTGCCCGCTGCTGATTGCAATTTCGGATACAGGACCAGCCGCTTTAAGACATCCGACCATGGACGCTTTTTTATAATCTCTTTGACTCTTCATTTGATCAAGGACAACCCAATGCCGCCTTTTTATGCGTCTGTGCAGACTTATTTTGACCAGCATAATATTAAGGAATATTCGCCGGTTAATTTGCGCCAGGCAGTGGTGGATATCCGAACGGCCAAGTTGCCAGATCCAGCTGTTACTCCTAATACCGGCTCCTTCTTTTCTAACCCAGTTATAGATGAATCAGCGCTAAGGCGGCTTCAAGACACTTATACCAGCGTTCCCTATTGGGAAACTAAGCGGGAAGGCAAAGTAAAAGTCAGCGGCGCTTGGCTCATTGAACAAGGCGGGCTAAAAGATGTGCACGACGAAATGACAGGAATGGCTACCTGGCCTACCCAGCCATTAGTTTTAGTAAATGAGCATGCTAAAACCACAGCGGATTTATTAGCATTCAAACAAAAAATAGTTGATACTGTGAAAACCAAATTCGACATTACGCTAGAACAAGAACCAGAACTGTTACCCTAACTGCATATAAGCATTGACTTGTTGGTAAATCAAAACTATTATTCAAATATTATGGAGATTATAGGAAACGACGAGCTGGACGTTCCAGAAGACCCTGACCACGATCAATATATTGCTGCGATCAAAGAGTTTGATGCGTGCCAGGACAGGTTTTTTGACACGACCACAAATTGGACTGCCAAGCCATTTGATACCAAGCACACATCTCAATTTAACAATAGCACTGCGGCATTAGCTAACGCGCTTACTAACGTCGCCGAGGTAATAGTTCATGATAGTCAGCTAACGCCAGATGAGAAGGGCCACACCCTTGCAGCAATACTTCTAAAGGCCGACTCCGACCGGTCAGAATTTCTTTCGGAGCTGGCTCCGACGGCCAACATAATAAAGCCACGCTACTCACAGAGTGGGTTAGCGGCAGAAATAGCTGAAGAACTAGAGGCTGCAACTGCTGGGCTAGAACTAGAAGATTTGGATGCTGATGGAACAGTTGAAATAGAAGGCGAAATACCGGAAGACATCGAAGACTTAGAAGAGAGCGAGGAGCTAACAGAAATTGTTACGAGGTTAGCCACTTCGTACGCTCTGAACTTCAATACCGACATTACGATGTTTACCCAGACAGTTAAAGCTGAAAACAGCGACAGCAATTTTCGTAAACAATTACTTAAAAATATTGGCGGAAGAATACTAAAAGCCGGTGAAATTTCTATAGCTGTAGCAGTGGGTGTCATTACAGCCCACCAGCTTGCTAAAAAGTCTTCTGATTAACATTCCGTCACTTATCGCTTGGCAACGGGAACTGGAGCGCAAACTGTTTTACTTCCTTACTTAACTTGTTAAGTATTTTCTCGTCTGCTCTATTATCTATTGCTTGCTTCATCCATTCGGCTACTGTTTCCATGTCAGCTTCACCAAGCCCACGGGTTGTTATGGCCGGTGTGCCTAGGCGAACGCCACTGGGACGGAATGGCGGCAATGGGTCATCGGCGATAGCATTCTTGTTCAGGGTCAGGTTTATTTTGTCCAGCGTTTCTTCTACGACGCTGCCATCAAGTCCAAAGCTACCATGGACATCGGCCAAAATTAAATGGTTGCTGGTACCGCCGGTAACAAGTTTGAAATCGCGTTTTTGCAAGGCGTCGGCCAGTGCTTTAGCGTTTCTAACGACCTGTTCAGCGTAAGTTTTAAACCCAGGCTTAAGCGCCTCGCCAAGCGCAACTGCTTTTGCCGCTATGATATGTTCATGCGGTCCGCCTTGCATACCCGGGAACACGGCCCGATCAATCAAAGTTGGTAGGTTTTCTAGAGTTTTTTCAGGTGCTTTGAGCGGGTTACCGGCAACACCCCTGGTTAGAATGAGGCCGCCTCGCGGTCCGCGCAGTGTTTTATGCGTAGTAGTTGTAATGACATGGAATCCGTCATCAAACGGGTTTCTAGATATCCCGGCAGCTATAAGGCCGGCTATGTGAGCCATATCTGCCATTAAAAGCGCCCCGACCTCGTTGCCAGCTTCGGCGAATTTAGCGTAGTCAAGTTCGCGCGGGTAGCCGCTAAAACCGGCCAGAATGATTTTAGGTTTGTGCTGGCGAGCCAATTTACGCAGTTCTTCGTAATCAATTTCACCAGTCGCAGGGTCCTTCATTTTATAGCGAATAAAGTTGTACAGTTTAGCCGAACGAGTTACTGGCGCTCCATGCGTAAGGTGGCCGCCGTGGCCCAAGTCCATAGCCAGCACTGTGTCGCCTGGCTCCAGCCAAGCCGAGTAAACTGCTTCATTAGCAGGCGCTCCACTGTGTGGCTGGACATTAGCATGATCGGCTTTAAATAGTTTTTTAGCACGATCAATAGCTAATTGCTCAACTTGATCGGTATTTTGCTGTCCCCCGTAATAACGTTTGCCGGGATAGCCTTCAGAGTATTTGTTAGTAAAAACGCTTCCCATAGCGTCCAATACATCGCGGCTTACGTAGTTCTCAGATGGAATTAACTCAAGCCCTTCGCGCTGCCGTTGTTCTTCAGCGGCAATAAGCTGAGCTACTGTCTTATCAATCATTAAATTCCCCTCTCATTTGGTGTTTAGTATATGTTAATGCCGAGGAGAATACTATGTCATAAAATTTATTATAGCAGGCTCACAAGATTAGGAATCTGCTTGCATAAAAAATATCATATATGATATGCTCTTTGCACGATGGCGACATCTAATGAAAAGATAGGTCAGTTAATTACTCATTTGCGACAAGAAAGAGGCCTCACACAGGCTGAATTCGCGCGCCGCTTAAACACATCTCAGTCCGCTGTTAACCGTATGGAGCACGGACGTCAAAATCTGAGCTTAGAAACCTTAGGGCGCATTAGCGACGTGCTTAACAAACAGATTATTAGTCTAAATGAGGGCGCCGTCAACTTGCATATTGAAGGAGGCCACGAACTGCGTGGCGAGATCACACTGAAAACAAGCAAAAACGCAACCGTTGCCCTACTCTGCGCCAGTTTGCTGAACAGAGGCACCACTAGGCTGAAGAATGTGGCGAAGATCGAAGAAGTCAATCGGTTAATTGAAGTGCTGGGCAGTATTGGCGTTAATATCAAATGGATTGGGGAAAACGACCTGGAACTCAGACCTCCAGAAAAGCTAGATCTCACCAACATGAATAAGTCAGCAGCTCGTAAAACCCGAAGCGTGATAATGTTTATCGGGCCGCTTTTGCATCATTTCAAGGAATTTAGCATCCCCTATGCTGGCGGCTGTGAGTTAGGCCGACGAACTGTACTGCCACATCTTTACGCTTTGGAGGAATTTGGCGCCGAGATAGAAACAAAATCAGGTCATTACGAGGTTATCTCTAAGCCGCATAAGCCATCACGCAGCGTAGTCTTGTACGAGTCTGGCGACACCACTACGGAAAACGCTTTAATGGCAGCTGCGCTAGCTCCCGGAGAGACCGTTATTAAAATGGCGAGCGCCAATTATATGGTGCAAGACTTATGCTTTTTCTTGCAACACCTTGGTGTCCAAATCGATGGTATCGGCAGCAGCACGCTGCGTGTTCACGGCGTAAAAAGCATTCGTAAAAACGTCTCTTATGCGCCGGCAGAGGATCCGGTAGAGGCCATGACTTTTGTCGCCGCCGCCATAGCTACAGACTCCTCAATAACTATCAAGCGCGTACCTATCGAATTCTTAGAACTAGAACTACTCAAACTAGAAAAGATGGGTCTGAAATATGAAAGTAGTAAAATTTATAAAGCAGATAACGGCAAAACAGATCTGGTAGACCTTAAAATCTATAAACACCACAGTAAATTAAAAGCGCCTATAGATAAGATTCATCCTAATATATTTCCCGGGCTTAACATCGACCATTTGCCATATTTTGTACCAATCGCAGCAGTCGCTCAAGGCCGGACCATGATCCATGACTGGGTTTATGAAGACCGAGCGCTCATGTATACCGAGATGAAAAAGATTGGCGTTAACTTGGAGTTAGCTGATCCTCACCGTGTCTTTGTAACTGGCCCAACGCGTTTTAAAGCCGCGGATCTAGTCGCCCCAAGCGGCATTCGTCCAGCCGTTATTCTCCTTATTGGTATGCTGGCAGCCCCCGGCAACTCTGTACTGCGTAATGTTTATACTATTAATCGCGGCTATGAAAGTCTGGCCAATCGATTAAATAGTCTCGGCGCCAAAATTACCGTACTTCACGAAATATAATACTAATTTAAATCAGCGATTTTATTAATTACGCTTAATAACAGATTTCTTTTGGCTCGATAAAGTCAGATAAACTCTATAAATTAACCAGGCTATAATTAAACCTGTTGTATTGGCAGTGAGATCACGCCAAGTGTCGTGACTATCCCAACTAAACGCCCCCACTCCAATTATAAATTCACCGGCATACTCGGCTAACTCATTCATAACACCTAAGGCAGAGACAAAACAATAAAGCAGCACTAGCTCAACTCGCCAACTATATTGCAGACTGTATGTTTCTATTAAATAAATGTATAGCAACGTGGCTGTCGCGCCTCCGCCGATAGCGTGGTATAAAAAGTTGCCGATAACCCGGTCAGAAACCACTACAGAAATTACGCCTGCAATTGCTTGGACAATAATTGCCGCAACGAACCATTTCCAGTGCTTCTTCAGCGAAACTTTCTTGCGAGTTTCTTTTTGCAGCCACCACAGCAAGACCGCCATAAACGAAATTGTAAGCAGGAGTCGAGCCATCGTTCTAGTATATCAATAATACAAAGCTATCGACCGCCCTCAATCTAGTAACTTAGAGCGGAACACATAGAAGTATAGGGCTATGAACATCGGAATAATCGGTATGAGAGTAGAAAATCCATCAATTGTACTGGAGGCAGGCGCTGCTCCATATTTTTGATCCAGTATAAAGCTATACGCAACTTGATAAGTCAGGCTGGCAATAATAATGAAAGTCCAAAAAGCTTTTGACGCTAGTCTGCGCTTGTAGGCATAACCATATACCCCTACTAGCCCTGTGATCATAAAGGCTAGGTTAAACAAGTCTACTAAGTGCAGTCTCCAATTTACATCAGGTCCTGTTACTAAGACAGCGGCTAATATAAGTATTACCATTAGCCAAAAGTAAACTTTCCAGAGCATACAAAGAGCATAGCACAACGAGTTCATGCCAAAGTTTTATATAAGTTGTTATGGAAATTGAGAAGATCCTGCTAGTTGCCGCGTCTTCTATTTATCCATTCTTTCTTAAGTAAATTTATGGTGAACGTCGAAAGCATAAACCCAATTGCTGGCACTAAAGCATTAATCCACGGGTCAATGTGTACAACAAACCTTAAGTAAAATGCGACAATAATGTAAGTCAGCAAAAAAATGCTTATACGCCTAGTCCAGCTTATTTCCCAAGCTTTATCATCTTCAACACGCTTATTGCGTGCCTCTATTTTTGCTACACGATCTTCAATAGATGTACTCATAATGCTTAAGTTTTGGCACCCCGGGTAGGATTCGAACCTACGACCTATGGGTTAGAACTCCATTGCTCTATCCAGCTGAGCTACCGGGGCCTGGGTTTGGTGCGGGATGGCGGAATCGAACCGCCAGCTCTAGCTTGGAAGGCTAGCGTATTAGCCGTTATACAAATCCCGCTAACAGAGGTGATTATACCACAAGGTGCTATAATTACGGCATGTTAAATATTTTCGCATTCGCAGGTCTTGGTTTCACTTTAAGTATTATTGTTATTTTGATTCTTCTGCTGATCTTAGCTTTTGAGATTTGGATGCTTATTAGCGCCATAACCAACAAACAAATAACTGATACTGTTAAAATCTTGTGGATTGTCGGCATGGTCTTGATACATCCTATTGCTGCAATCGTCTACTACTTTACCGATTATCAGAAAACACGTTAGTTAAAGCGTATAATATCTATTGATATGGGCGGCTTTCGGTGCGTTATTCATGGTAGTTTTTCTAAGTATTTTGCTGAAATCAGGCGAGCAGCTGAGATATTTACTGCTGCTGGTATTGAGGTCTTAGCGCCACAGCAAAATGAGTTAGCGGCTCAGCAAGATGGCTTTGCTTTGTTTGAAAACGAGATAGGTCAAGATCCACGCTTTATAGAACTGCTCTACTTAAATAACTTAAAATATTTGGGAGAAAATGGCTTCAGTTATTTTGTTAATCCAGGCGGCTATTTAGGAAAGAGTGCGTCTTACGAGCTTGGGATTGCTCAAATTACTAATACGCGCTGTTTTTTCAGTCATAAATTATTGGACCATCCAGCCTATGTACACAGCAAGTCCATTTTATCGCCCGAGGCGCTTGCTGAATATATTACTGTTCGGGGCGAACTGCCCCCACCCAGTGTTAAACAAAATGAACGCTACATACATAAACTTTGGGAAGATTTAATGGTGCCTGGATCTGTCATTGCCGCCGGCGCTATTATTGAGCATCAGCCCTCCAAAAGCAGAGCCGAAAAAGAAGTTCTGTTGGTTAAAACCCATAAATGGGGTGGCAGGTATTCGATTGTAGGCGGCAAGGTGCGACGGGGCGAAAAACTTCGCGACGCCCTGCTTCGTGAAGTCAAAGAAGAGACACGATTAACTGGCGAGGTCGGCGCCCACTTATGTACTTTTGATCAGATCAAGAATTCCGGCTATTACCAGAAAGGCATTCAGCACGTATTTGTAGATAATGTGGTTAAAGTAAAAAGTAAGAGAGTTGTTTTAAACGAAGAAGCACAAGATTATATATGGGCTCTGCCTTCCGAAGCCCTAACGCATGTAGATATAGAACCCAACGCACGCACTACACTAGAACTTTACAGCCAGCTAAAACCTTGATCTGTGCCATTGTTTATATAAAAGGTGTGCTATATGCTAAGACCATAAGTAAGCATAAGGATTATTATGGCAAAAGCACAAAGAAAAGTTATTGATAAAGTTTTTATAATGCTGGGTGTTTGCGCTACCGCTGTACTGTTGGTAGTTGGCGGGTTGGCGTGGTATGGATATTCTTTTGCTCATAAACAAGTACACGATGAACTTGTTTCGCAAAGGATTTACTTCCCGCCTAAAGGTAGCCCAGCGCTTGATTCCTCAGAATTCCCTGATCTTCAGAAATACGCAGGACAAATAGTTGATAGCGGCCAAAAAGCCAAGGCCTACGCCAACGGCTTCATTGGTCGGCATATAGAAAAGGTAGCCAACGGACAGACCTACGCACAAGTCAGCTCGGCCGCGCTGGCAGATCCGTCTAACGCAGCTCTACAACAAGAAAAAACTACATTATTCCAGGGTGAAACTTTGCGTGGTTTACTATTGAACGCCTATGCGTTTGATACTCTTGGAATGATTTCATATTACGTGTCAATCACAGCCTTTATTGGCGCTGCTGTCTTTGCTTTGCTGGTTCTGGCCGGCTTGGGTCATTTGAAGCGTCTATAATGAACCTGTTTAGGGTAGCGTGATAACACCGAGCCAACTATGCAGTCCGCGATAAACATCAAAAACCTGTCCGTAATATTAGGCAAAGGCTTTACGGCGCTCAAGAATGTTAGCGTCGAGCTGCCACAAGGCCAAGTTATAGGTTTTATAGGTCCTAGCGGAGCCGGAAAAACCACATTAATCCGCAGCATAGTTGGCCGGCAGTCTATTAGCCAAGGCTCTATAGAAGTTCTAGGCATGCCAGCTGGCGCAACCAAATTAAGATCCAAGATAGGCTATATGCCTCAATCACCCGCAGCTTACTTGGACTTAACGATACGACAAAACTTACACTACTTCGCTAAAATGAGAGGTCTAGACAAAACCGATGTCGAAACTGTAATAAAAGAAACTCATCTAAGCAAACAAGCCGGCCAGTTAGTGTCATCGCTGTCGGGCGGTCAGAAGTCTCGGGTTTCGTTAGCCATCGCCTTACTAGGCAGACCAGAGTTGCTTGTTCTGGACGAACCTACGGTTGGAGTAGATCCCGTGTTAAGGCGTCAGCTGTGGCAGCTTTTTCGCGAACTAGCCGACAAAGGATCAACTCTTATAGTTAGCAGCCACGTGATGGATGAGGCCGGACGATGCGATAGCTTGCTCTTAATTCGAGATGGTGAGCTTATAGCGCATGGCACGCCGGCAGAACTTAAGCAGCAGACCGACACAAAATCTGTCGAAGATAGTTTTTTGGTGCTAGTGGAGAAATCAAAATGAGTCCTGTTAAAACTATTTCGACTGCTGCAAGAGTAATCCGGCAGCTAACACACGATCCGAGATCTTTAGCCTTACTTTTTATAGTTCCGCCAACGTTAATAACTATTCTTAAATACGTATTTCAGGATGCCACAATGACGTTTGACCATATAGCGCCAATGCTACTTGGCATCTTCCCGCTAGTAATGATGTTTCTAATAACCTCTATAGCGACTTTGCGCGAGCGCACTAGCGGCACGTTAGATCGTCTGATGGTTTCACCTATGTCAAAGATTGACTTCATATTTGGCTACGCTATAGCGTTCTTGCTAGTAGCACTAATTCAGGCTTCGATAACAAGCTTCGTGATGCTTGGCTTGCTGCAAGTAACTGTTCTGGGCGGCACGCTGCCCGCTTTAGTGAGTGCTGTTTTGGCAGCGTTTTTGGGTACTGCTATAGGTTTATTTATGAGCGCGTTTGCTAATAGCGAATTCCAGGCAATACAATTTATGCCGGCCTTCATATTCCCGCAGCTATTGGTTTGCGGGTTATTTGTAGCCCGCGAGCAAATGGCTAAACCGTTGCAATGGTTCTCTGACGTAATGCCTCTTACTTATAGTGTCGATGCTATGAAACAAGTTACTTTTCACAGCACTTGGTCTGGGACGTTGACGCGCGACCTTGCTGTGGTACTAAGTTTTGCTATAGCGGCACTTGTTCTAGGCGCGCTTACTATCCGCCGGCAAGAATAAGTTCGTTTGACATTGTTAAATGCTTGCATTTCAGGTATAATCACCTCTGTTTACGGTGGCTGTAGCTCAGTTGGTTAGAGCGCCAGGTTGTGGTCCTGGAGGCCGTGGGTTCAAGTCCCATCAGCCACCCCAAATTTATGAATGAGACTCGTGGACAATCGCGTGGCCTTTGCCGCGGGCAATAAGATAGCGATTAACAGGCGTAGCAAAAACGAAAGCAACTGCTAAAGCGGCAGCTAAACTCAACCAGAACAACAACGTACCCGGTCCGGCCGCTAACACACCGGGAATTAGTAAGATAACAGCTGTGTCGGTAATTTCCATAGTTACTATTGATAAAGTATCCGAAGCTAGGGCTATTCGGCCGGCTTTTTTAACCGCCAAGCCATTTTTGAGCAACGGCCGCATGGTCATGGAATAGCCAAATATAAAAGCTAAAGGGATAGTTAGGCACTCGGTAGCTAAATTATTCCAGTTAAAACCAGAGCCGACTACGGATCCTAAAACCTCCCCAATAGCACAACCGCTTAGGCAGTGCAGAGTAGCAGCTATGGCTAATTTTGTGAGAGCTTTGTTGTTCATACTTACAGTATATCGATTAGGAATTGCTATACTAAGATAACCTATGTTTAAACGCTTTTTGCAGTTTTTGCGTCATTATAAATTATTTAGTCTGGCAGTAATAATTATTGTTGCCGGATTAGCGCTGCAGATCGGCGGTATGACAAAAGCGGCTCACTGGCTACTGGGGATTGTTTCTATAATAGAGGTGTTGCCGCTTGCTTGGGATATGTGGCAGGATATTCGCTCTGGTCGTTATGGCATTGATGTCTTAGCGGCTACTGCTATTATAGCTTCTGTCATTCTGGGTCAGTATTGGGCGGGAATAGTAGTGGTGCTTATGCTAACCGGCGGTGAGGCGTTAGAGGATTTTGCGCATCACCGAGCTCAGTCAGAATTAGACGATTTACTGGCGCATGCGCCGCAAAGGGCTCGCACAGTCCGTAAGGGCAAGACCCTGGAGATACCTGTTGACGAGTTGCGCGTCGGCGACAAAATTATTATTAATGCTGGTGATTTGGTACCGGCCGACGCCATAGTATTAGAAGGCGCAGCCAACTTTGACGAATCCTCGCTTACGGGCGAAAGTCTGCCACAATCTAAACAGGTCCAGGACTCTTTATTAAGCGGTGCAATTAACCTTGACGGCTCTATTACAGCTAAAGTTACAGCCGCCGCACGAGACAGCCAATATCAACAAATTATTAGACTAGTTCAGAGTGCCGCAGCCAGCCAAGCACCGTTTGTGCGTTTAGCTGACCGTTACAGTATTCCGTTTACATTAGTAGCCTACGCTATTGCTGGCGGTGTATGGGCTTATAGCGGCCAGCCAATACGTTTTTTGGAAGTTATAGTGGTAGCAACCCCCTGCCCTTTATTATTGGCTGCGCCAATAGCACTCATCAGCGGCATGGCTCGGGCAAGTAAATACGGAATCATCGTTAAGACCGGGTCGGCCTTAGAACGATTAGCCGAAGCCAAAACAATAGCTTTTGATAAAACCGGTACCCTCACGCGCGGTAAGTTAGTCGTGGATAGCATAAATGGCTACGGCGATTTTTCTCAGAATGATGTCATAAGTCTGGCGGCCAGCTTGGAGCAAGGCTCTAATCATGTTGTTGCTCACGCCATAACCGATAACACCAAATCTAAAAAAATTAAAACTAAGAAAGTTAAGCAGGTACGGGAAGTTTCCGGACGCGGTTTGATGGCCAGCGTAAAAGGCCAAGAGGTGCTGGTAGGCCGTTTGAGTTTCCTAGAAGAAAATCAGGTTAAGATGCCGGCTCAATTTAAACGCGGAAGTCTCAAACAAAGCGTGGTATATGTGTCGCGAGACGGGGAGTTAGCCGGCACTATTACTCTAAAAGACGAGTTGCGGCCAGAAGCGGCCAAGACCCTGAAAGAGCTAAATCAATTAGGTATAGACGAAACTCTAATGGTGACCGGTGACAATAAGGCAACAGCAGAAGCCATCGCTAAACAACTAGGCATCAGCCACGTCCATGCCGAAGCTCTGCCGGCTGAAAAACTACACGTACTAGATGAAGTAAAAGCTCGACCAATGGCATTTGTTGGTGACGGCGTAAATGACGCGCCCATTCTGACCGCAGCAGATATTGGTATTGCGCTTGGAGCGAGAGGCTCGACCGCTGCCAGCGAGTCGGCCGATATGGTCATTATGTTAGACGACGTAAGCCGAGTTGCTACAGCTGTAGCCGTAGCCAAGCACACATTTCAAATAGCCAGACAAAGTATTTTAATTGGTATAGGTCTGAGTGTCGTCTTGATGTTAGTTTTCGCAACTGGCGCCTTTTCGCCGCTTACCGGTGCCATCGCCCAAGAGGGTGTAGACGTATTTGTTATCTTCAATGCCCTAAGAGCTCATATTATAAATGTCAGTTAGCTTAAGTTAAGAATCTTAGAGCACCTGCTACCACTAACGGAACTAGCAAATTATCTAATCCGGCAACTCCAAGGTTTTCTATCATGCTAGCGATAATAGATAGATCAAATATGAACGTGGCTGTTAAATGCTGTCCGCTACTATGTGAAAAGCCAGCCAATATAACGACTGAGACCATAAAGAAAGTCAGGGTCCCCAAAACGCTTTTAGCGTGTCCAAAAACAATGTATCGAAAACGTTGCCCCCAGTGTGTACCAACCACAGCCGCAAAGCCGTCAGCTAAACTCATTTGCAGAAGAGCTGCCGCGTAAACCCATTTATTGTGAGTCATAAAAGTTATGCCACCCACGGCCAAAGCAAAAAATAACTCCCCCCAGGTGGGCCGCTGCACAGTGTGTATAGCTCTAAATACTTTTAGATATTTAGACACGCCGACAACTATCAAAAAAGCAACACTTAATAATTGTATTTCGCGCCAGCTAAGAAAAAAAGGCCAGAAGGCTACGAACGTTCCTACCGTTATATGCACAAATTTACGGGTAAATTCGGTATTGAGTTTTTGCTTGCGCCACCACAACTCGCCTATTACAAGTAGCAAAAAAACTACAGCTATAGTGCCAAGGATTCTCATGCTTTGATTGTACAGTAATTATTAAAAAGTAATTATAAAGTGGTCGGGGCGACTGGATTTGAACCAGCGACCTCATCGTCCCGAACGATGCGCGCTACCGAGCTGCGCCACGCCCCGTAATTACCCCATGATTACAGAGGTTGATTATAGCAGAGATTGGGAGCGTACACCTAGTAAAGCCGTATTTAGTTATGCATACTTGCTTTACTCGTAAGCTTATGCAAGTATTAAAGACGTAGGTTAAGATTAGCGACACAAAAATGAAAAAAAGAAGTCCCCTATCCGTAGTCCTTCTTAGTATCGTAACTTTCGGCATTTATGATCTTTATTGGCTAGTAGTTACTAAGAAGGTTCTTAATGAAAAAACTAAACAGCATACACCCACAATCTGGTTGTTGGTTGTACCTTATATAATATTAATAGCTGGTTATAGTATGCTTTTTGTCGGGTCTATAATTGACGCAGCTCATAGCTCTACACACTCCAAGCCAGGGCCAGCTTACACCGCAATCAGTTCCGGGGAACAGCTTAATAAGCGGGGCGAGCGGCGGCCCCCACAATACCTTCACGTATGCGAAGCGGCTGACGGCAAGCGGTATATATCGCAAGGCACACCGAAATGCCTGGGAGCAGACACCTTCAAGAATGATTATGACTCCTCTGTATCGGGCACTGTGTATAGCAGTCCTTGTAAAACGATAAATGGAGAGCTGCGATATGTGTACGTAGCTAACAGCGAGCCCTGTCCGGCAGGTACTCAGCTTGTCTTCACCAACTATGTAGGTGATAATAATCTGCTATTAGGCAGTAGCTCTTCAACATCCACGACTGCTGACTCCAACACTCAGTTATCCCACAGTTCTTTATATTGGTGGTCGCTCGGACTTATATTTGTAGGCTACATCAGTACATTTGTAACAAGTATTTTTTGGTTCTTCCAGTTTTCAAAAGCGATCAATGAGTACACTAGGGGTAAAATGAACACCGCTGTGACATTCCTGATCTTGTGGTTGATCCACTTGATTGGCGTAGCACTTATACAAGATACATTTAACGAGATGGATCAGCCCGGCTCCCTAGCTACGCCAACAGCAGGACCAGTATCACCCACAGGGTCAATAGCAAATACTCTCCAGACGCCAGGACCAGCTGCGCCACAGCCTCCACAGCCCGATATTCAGCAGCAGCCTTTTCTGCCTGTGCCTCCTACAGCCTCACTGTCAGGTATGCAGCAGCCGCAGCCTCATACACCAGATCCTGCACCAATACCTCCTCCCGCGTCACCAGCAACCCCCAGTGAACCGAGACCGAGACATCCGCTACCGCATACTGGTCACGAGTCGCGCCACGCGGGCAAGCCTCATGGCCACGGAACTCAAGCCCCAAGTCACGATGATAATATTCAAACTATATAGACAATTCGTTCATGGTCGGGGAGACAGGATTTGAACCTGCGACCCCGCGCTCCCAAAGCGCGTGCGCTACCGGACTGCGCCACTCCCCGACATCTACAGAGGTTGATTATATCAGAAAATTTGCCGGATCTGCTCAATTGAATCAGCCAGACCGTCTTCGTTAGTCTGCACTAATACAGAATTAAACTGTTTACGTCCCTTGGTTTCCAGCACGTTGCGAGTTTGTTTACCATCGCGCCACCTCGGAATAACGCTGTCAAAAGTAATACCTAAGCTGGCGTCCAAAGCACCGCACATCCCAACATCCGTTATATGCCCAGTGCCGCTTGGTAGTATCCGCGCGTCGGCGGTAGAAACGTGCCAGTGATCCCCTACTACGAGTGTCACCCGGCCATCCAGATAATGACCGATAACTACTTTTTCACTGGAAAAATCGCCGTGAAGGTTCACTATTACAGCCTTTTTTTCTCTACCCTTTTGCTCCTTTAAAATTTGGTCAATAGTTTGCAAAGGATTATTCGTTGGCTTGTCCGCATCTTTACCAACTATTTGCCCTAGCAAGCTTATTACCAACACGTCGTTTACGTATTTATAACCTAGGCCAGGTGTGCCATGCGGATAGTTAGCTGGGCGGACAATAGGTTGATTTGGGTCGCTCATAGCAGGAATTATATCTTCCCGGTACAAACTCCAGTTACCGCCCGTGCAAAAATCTACCCCGGCTTTTTGCAACCGCTGAAAATCCGCTAAAGTAATTCCTTTGCCTTCACTTACATTTTCAGCCTGCGCAATAACCAGGTCAATCTTTTTTTTATTGCGCAGTTTTGGCAAAACTTTAGCAATCGTCTCTATGCCCATTTCGCCCATCACATCGCCAATATATAAAATTGTCATCGTATTCGCATTATCGTCTTAAAACCATTGTTCTACTTCTATTTGGCGAATTCGACAGCGCGAGTTTCACGGATGACATTGACCTTTATGGTACCGGGGTATTGCATAGTCGATTCAATCTTAGTCGCAATGTCGCGGGCCAATTTGATAGCGCTTAAGTCGTCGATTGACTGAGGCTTAACAAACACGCGCACTTCGCGGCCAGCGCTAATGGCATACGACTTTTCAATACCCTTAAAGCTGTTGGCTACGTTTTCCAGGTCCTTCATACGCTCAGCAAAATTCTCTGCCGAGATATTGCGGGCGCCAGGTCGGGCAGCACTAATTGCATCTACTGTACGGACCACCAGAGCTTCAACGGTCGTAGCTTCAACATCATCATGGTGTTGCTCGGCAGCAAGTGCAACTTCTTCTGGAGCACCGTATTTACGGAGTATCTCGCCAGATATATGGTGATGCTTACCCTCCATTTTATGGGTCAGTGCTTTACCGATGTCATGCACCAAAGCTGAGTATTTAGCGGTTTTTACATCAGCTCCAACCTCTTCAGCAATTACTGCTGCGATATGCGCCATTTCGGTCGAGTGCTTAAGAACATTCTGTCCATAACTAGTGCGGTATTTTAATTCGCCCAGTAACTGCAGGATTTCTTTTGGAATACCCACGATACCGACTTCGCGTGCAGCGTCCTCGCCAGCACGTATAACGTCTTTTTCTACGGCTTTTTGCGCCTTTGCAACCACTTCTTCAATGCGTCCCGGATGAATGCGGCCGTCTTTCATCAGCATTTCCATAGACCTACGGGCAACTTCGCGCCGCACAGGATCAAAGCTGCTTAAAACAACGTAGCCCGGAGTATCGTCAACCATAATGTCAACGCCAGTAGCTCGCTGCAAAGCTTGAATATTACGGCCCTCTTTACCGATTATCCGGCCTTTCATCTCGTCATCTTCTAGTTTGATGCTGGTGACAGTACGCTCGGCGGTCACTTCGCTGGCCATACGCTCCATCGCGGTCGTCAAGATTACCGCGGCTTTTTCTTCCGCGTTATCGCGGGCTTCGTTCTGTAACTTTTCAATCAAACCCATCAAATCATGCTTCACGTCTCGTTCTGTCATTTGCATTAATTTATCTGTTGCATCAGCCTTACTGAGCTTGGCGATCTTTTCTAGTTTGTCCTGTTGTTTTTTGCGGATTTCACGGATTTCATTTTTTAGTTGGTCGACCTCTTCCTCGTTCTTGCGCAACTTTTCGCCCCGCTTATCCAGTTCGTCTAGTTTTTTATCTAAGGCTTCTTCGCGCGTTATTAAACGCTTTTCTAAATCTTTTAGTTCGCGGCGGCGCGATTGTTCTTCTTTTCTGGTTTCATCTACCGCTTTGTTGGCATCTTCACGAGCCTGTTCAATCATTTTGTCGGCTTCTTTTTTGGCCTTAGCAAGTTCTTTTTTGGCTTTTTCTTCAGCTGAACCAACGCGCTGCTTATTGATAGCCATGTTGGCACCAAAACCAGCAGCCAGCCCAACTATAGCGAGCACTACTGCTAACATATCTATGTCCTTTCTATCTGCAGATAATCTGGCTAGACAATCGCTATCACGTCTCTATTCCAGCAAGACTAATCTGTAAGTCCGAATTAATTTAGAATTTGTGAGGATCTGCAACTCTCAAACGTGGCAATTCCTGTCTTTAATATACGCTCGGTTAGTCGGCCCGGTCAATGCTTTGGTTTGGTGGTTCGCGGCGGCGCACCATAGCTTGGCGCAATTATATTTTCGTCATCGCCGCTGCAGAGTTTTTTTATTGCCTGCTGTTGCCATTTATCTGTATCGCCGGAAGCTATTGGAATAGCTAAGCTGTCGGCCAAAGTATTAGCTACGTTAATACCAATGCGCAAACCCGTAAAGCTTCCAGGTCCGCGAAAAACAGCTATGCCGTCTAGATCTTTTAGAGACAAGTCGCGTGATTTTAGAGTATTTTTGATTTTCGCGTGAATAGTTTCGGCTAATTGTCGATTGGCTTGCCAAGTTTCATAGGTCAGCTTATTGCCGTCATCAAATAAACCAATTTCGGCTTCTGGCTTATCTGTTCGGATGGTTAATATCAACATATTCTTAATTTGTTAGATGTTTTCTAAAAGATAAGTTAGTTGCTGTGGATATTTGAATTCCATTTTTCGCTGATTCTCGACAGTCCCAGTCGATTTTATATGTACCCTTAGACGTTTTTGAGGCAATACATCTTCGACTATATCGCCCCATTCTACTACCACGACAGCCATTGGATCACTTAGCGCTTCCGCTAGCTCATCTCTCATGATACCCGGCTCGCTTAAACGGTAAAAATCAAAATGGTACATGGTAACCGTCTTTGATCTATATTCGTTACTCAGGGTAAAACTAGGGCTTCGAACTTGATCATTGCTGCCCATGCCGCGCGCCAAACCTCGAACGAAAGTAGTTTTTCCAGCCCCTAAGTCGCTTACTAACTCTAGTGTTTCACCGCCACGCAGCCTAGCGCCGATTTTTTCTGCCAACCGTAAAGTAGCTTCGGAGCTTTCCGAGATGGTTGACCATGTCTGCTCTGTACTCATATGCACCGTATAGTAGCGCGAGGCTAGCCACGATAGCAAGCGTCCACGGATGGATTGGTGTTAAGTTTCCGGCGACTGTGTTTCCATCTGCCGATCCGCTAGAGCTCGTTGATTTTACTCGCTTAATGTCGCTAGCACTTTTTACCTTAGATGAATTTTTGCCGCTAGTCTTTTTAGCCGGCGGCTGTTTAATCACATTTGCTTTATTGGGTGTAGGCTGAGTAGTCCAATACCACTTACCCTTGGCTAGCGCCCAAGCTGTTCCATCCTTGGCTGTGTCATATATACCGCTAGCAGAAATACTATTGCCAAACGGGTCAAGTAATTTAGTTTCGCCGCCGGTATTACTCATACTTAATTTAGTATCTGAGGAGTAAAAGGCCTTGAAACCATTTGCTGGCAAACTTGTACCAGACGGAAACTTATAGACATGAACGGAAGTAGTTCCCACTTGCAGACTAAAACCGCTTAGGTCAAAAACGCGCGCATTCGAATTATAAAGCTCTATAAATTCGTCTGTTTTATCATTACCCGTCCCAGCAGGATTTGGCAGTAGCTCATTAACAGATGGGGACTTTAAGCCAATGTCAGCTGCAGGCATTGATGGTGTTAGCTGACCGGTAGACGTATCTGCAGCTAGTATGGTGGATGGTGCTTCGCTGCCAGGCAGCAAGCCTCCGATACTAGCGGGAGTGCCGACTAAACTGCCGTCAGACGCAATCATGTTACAGGCATTATTAGGATCTGGTCTTACTGTTTGCCAGCTACCTGCGCCAGGCAGCGACACAGAAGGATTATTGTCCACGTCGATAGGTTGCCGCCGCAAGGAAGCTTCTGAGTCCGCCGGGAGTGTTTGCGCACCGGCCGCGTCTTTTTTAGACCATCCAACGTAATCTTCTAAAGTTGGCTCGATAGCGTTGCCAGGTCCGTTTTGAGATGATGATATGATTTCAACAAAGCCGGCTATACTGGAGAAGTCCAAAGAAACTGAGTCAACTGTTAATCGATAACATAACAATAAAGCATCGTCATTAACCATAAAATATCCATGCGGCGGAATTGTGCCGGAAAGTGCGATCAGCCGACTACTGGTAGCATTGTTCAAGTCGTAGTTGTTGAAGTACTCTAGTTGGTAGTTGCTCATATCCAGTTCAGCATCGGTGGTGTTGTAGAGCGTAACAAATTGTCCATTGCTGCTGGTTACTTTAAGCTGGCTAATGACAAGGGAGGGGCCACTAGCCGCTTCAGCTCGACCTGTGTTTGGAGCGCATATGGTCAGACTACCGACCAATAAGGCTACCGCTGCGCTGATTTGTAATAGGCATTTTATCCGCCGCATAGTAGAGAGGATTGTAATTACCGGCTGCAAAAAGTAGCAAGCACAAGCGTTTTATTTACGCCTAAAACATTAAAATAAGTTAATAAGCCTTCTGAAAAACCCTTTCCGCGGGGTGAATCCTGGACTCGACGCTTGATGTATTCGTATACTATAAGCATGTTGCAGTTAAGCGCCAGTTTACTTAACAAGGCCGTGCTATCACTCCGCACGGGTACTCCGGTAGCAGTTATAGAGGGTCCTGTTATTAATCCTAATAATCTAAAAATAGAGGGTTTTTACTGCCAAGACAGTTACAATAAGAAACGCCTTGTATTGCTCTATCAGGACATTCGCGACATTTTGCCAGACGGCTATGTGGTGAACGATCATGACGTGTTGGCGGAGCCAGGCGAGCTAGTTCGCCTAAAAGAAATTTTAAACATGAAGTTTGAAGTAATAGGAAAAACGGTGGTCACGTCAGATAAACAAAAAGTTGGGAAAGTAGCCGACTACGCCACCGACACGAGCACTATGTTTATTCAAAAAATATACGTTAGCCAGTCAATACTAAAAAACTTTACTGGCGGGTCGCTAAGTATTGATCGATCGCAAATTCAGGAAATCACACCCCATCGAATTATCATTAACGAACTCATGGAAAAGTCTCCGGCCGCAGCTGCTGCGCCGGCTGCTTAACTTTGTTTTTTTAGTGCAAGTTTGATGTCGCCGTAACTAAAACCTTGACGAGCCAGGTACTGCATTAACTTTTCATCATCTTGGTATTTAGCCTGACGGCGCTTTCGTTCAACTATATCTCGTAGAGCAGTCTGCTCACTGCCCGGGTTCTCGTTAACGACTTGTTCTATAATCTCACTTGATATGCGCTTCTTTCGCAGCTCGGCAATTAGTTTACGCTTGGAAGTTGGTTTTAGCAACCGTCGGTCGGCCACAAAGGCCTGTGTAAACTTTTCATCATCGAGCATTCCAGCATTACTTAACTTGTTAAGTATTCTTTCTGCGAGATCAGGAGAAGCTTTTTTTCTCTCTAAATAGAATTCCATTTCCCACCTGCTTCTTAACCTGAGCAAAGCGTAACGCAAGGTTTGGTTATAAAGTTTGTCGTCCTCTGACAGTTTTTTAAATTCTTTTAGTTGTGCGGCCGTAAGTTCATCGCCCGAAGCCAGTTTGCTTTCTAGTAATGCGTCTTCGCTTAACGAAAAAGCATATTTTTCGTCAACAAACACTGAATATCGCCCTTTTCGTTTTATTTGCTGCTTTATAGAAGTGATTTTCATAAAACAGCGCTTATAGCAATATTAAATATTTAGTTTGTATCTATATCTTTAACATTTATAGGTAGTCTGGTTTCATGATCGACAAATTGCCCCATTGCTAGAGGGAATAAGAAGCCCGTAAACTGTTGCCTTCGAAACTCATCTAAAGCATCCAAACAATCGGTATCTTCAGTGGCAGTCAATCTCTCCTTGATCGTGTTCATATTTATGCTGACTACATCGGAAGTTCCTTCAGGCTCTCGGACCATTACCTGATGAGCTTCTATCGGGAAGCTGCGTCCTACAAAAATATTTAGATATGGGGCCCCCGCTTTATCACCACTGATTGGCGTTGTAACTTCAAAGTCAATTTGAGAATCTTGCGATGACCCTAATACTTCTGTCATACCTTTTCCTCCCTACCTGTACTTATATTCTACCATTTAGGACAAACGAGCACATATAACATGTGCTCGTTAACCGACCTACTACTCCTTGGCGGCGGCGCTGGTACGAACTTTCTTGGCAAGTTCATCTAACACTTTGGGATGCTCTTCGAGATACTTTTTAGTAGCTTCCCGGCCTTGACCGATTTTTTCGCCGCCGTAAGCATACCAAGCGCCGGATTTTTCGACTATTTCGTCTGCAGCAGCTAGATCTAGCACGTCTCCTGACTTGCTGATGCCCTGATTGTACATGATATCGAATTCAGCTTGGCGAAAAGGTGGGGCAATCTTGTTCTTAACGACTTTTACTCTGGTGCGGTTACCAATTACGTCCTCGCCCTGTTTGATCTGGCCAATGCGCCTGATATCCATACGCACGCTGGAGTAAAACTTAAGCGCGTTGCCGCCTGTGGTAGTTTCAGGATTGCCAAACATCACACCTATTTTCATGCGAATTTGATTAATGAAAACGACAGTGGCTTTGCTGCGGTTTATAACACCGGTTAGCTTGCGCAGCGCCTGGCTCATTAAACGAGCCTGTAAGCCCGGCAGACTATCGCCCATGTCGCCTTCAATTTCAGACCGCGGGACCAGAGCAGCTACCGAGTCGACAACTATCAGGTCAACCGCATTACTGCGTACAAGAGTTTCGGTAATTTCTAGGGCTTGCTCGCCGTTATCTGGCTGAGACAACAATAAATTATCGGTATCCACACCTATACGTTTGGCGTAAGCAGGGTCTAGAGCATGTTCGGCATCTATAAAAGCGGCTGTGCCTCCGGACTTTTGAACTTCGGCGATCGCGTGCAGAGTTAAGGTAGTTTTACCAGAGCTTTCCGGACCGTAAATTTCTATCACGCGGCCTTTTGGTATACCGCCGCCAAGTGCTAGGTCCAAACTTAGAGCACCAGTCGGAATGGTTTCAACCGCAGTTGAGTGAGCTTCGCCTAATTTCATTATCGCGCCCTTACCAAACTGCTTTTCTATGGTTTCAACAGCCAGACCCAGAGCTTTACTCTTGCCTTCATTGCTTGTTTTAGTATCTTTTGCTTCTTTGGTAGTTTTGCTGTCTGCCATGAACCCTCCTGGCTATTTATAATTGCCTTTTCTTTAGTAATATTTTAGCACTATAACGCCAAGCTGTCGCTCTCGTAAATTTCTAACGCTTAGTTTTGTCTTAAGTTTTAATAATTTTTTAATATAAGCCTGGCTGGAGTAAGCTAAGCGTAACTGGTATGATAACTGTAGTATGAAAACCAAAAATGGTGGGGCCGGCATATGCGAGTAGACGATTCATTGCTAGAAAAGTTCCTAATTAATGGTAAAAAAACTACTAAAGATAAGTTAACAGAGTTACGTAAGCAGGCCAAAGACGACAAAAAGTCGCTACAAGAGTTGGCGATCCAGACTAACTTGATTAGCGAAAAAGACCTAACCAAGTTGTATGCCGATGAAATTGAAGTACCTTTTGTTGAGTTAAGCCCGCAAGAAATTAAGCACGATACTCTTCAGCTATTACCCGAGAGAATTGCTAGACAGTACGGCGCGATAGTCTTCGACATAGACAAAAAAGGCATTAAGCAAGTCGCTATGGATGATCCAGACGACATTCAAGCATTGAACTTTCTGCATAAAGAATTAGGCAGCAATATAAAGATCCATATAGCCACTTCCAGCCAGCTGCAAGCTGCACTGGATCAATACCGCGACAATATCAGCAGCGAACTAACTAAAGTGATAGCCGATGAAACAGGTGTAGAAGATGCCGGCGAGGTAGACGAAAAAGACCTAGCCGAAGACTCTCCGATCGCCCAAACGGTTAATATAATTATTGAGTACGGCATAAAGGCGGGCGCTAGCGATATTCATATTGAGCCGCGCGAAAACGATGTAGTAGTCCGTTACCGAATAGATGGTTTACTGCGCGAAGCAAATAAGTTGCCGCGCAAACTTCTGGGCGCGCTAATAAGCCGCATAAAAATTTTAAGCAAGCTAAAAATCGACGAGCACCGAGCACCCCAAGATGGCCGCTTTAAAGTCAACGTCAACGGTCAAGTTTACGCTTTGCGCGTATCCACGTTGCCGATATTAGACGGCGAAAAAGTAGCCATTCGTTTGCTTAATGAATCCAGCAAACCATCGTCCTTTACAGAGCTGGGGTTCTGGGGAAATGCTCTAGACGACCTGCAACATGCTATTGTCCAGCCACACGGAATGGTGCTAGTAACCGGCCCTACCGGCTCCGGTAAATCCACTACTCTGTTTAGTGTGCTCAGTTCGCTAAACACGCCAAACGTTAACATTTCTACTATTGAAGATCCTATCGAATACCATGTCGTTGGTGCCAACCAAACTCAGGTCAACACTTTAGCCGGCATGACGTTTGGTAGCGGTCTACGAGCACTACTTCGTCAAGATCCTAACATTATTATGGTTGGTGAGATCCGCGACAAAGAAACGGCCGATCTCGGAGTGCAAGCAGCATTGACCGGCCATTTAGTGTTTAGCACACTGCACACCAACAATGCCGCTACTTGTCTGCCGCGCCTTCTAGACATGGGGGTCGAGCCATTCTTAATTGCCAGCACAGTACGGGTTGTTATTGCTCAGCGTTTGGTGCGGCGTTTATGCAGCGAGTGCCGAGAATCTTTTGCGCCAGACAGCACATCACTTAAACAATTAGAAAAATCATTTAACTTAGCAGCTAATGGTGGTTTTAAGAGAATTCACCAACTAGAAACGGCTGCATTAGAAGGCGGCATTGGGCTAGCTGGCGAATCCGCCAAGAATGCAGCTTCTAAGTTGAGTAGCACCGATAGTACTATTGCACAGTTATGGCGACCGCATGACGGCGGCTGCGAAAATTGTAACCATAGCGGCTACAAAGGGCGAATTGGTATATATGAGATTCTAAATAACTCAGCCACAGTCCAGAAAATGATAGTTGGCAATAACACCAGCGAAGACATACAAAAAGCTGCCATTAGCGAAGGTATGATCACTATGCATTTGGATGGTTTAGTGAAGGCTTTACGCGGTGAAACCAGCGTAGAAGAAGTGCTGCGAGTGACATCCGAGGAGTAGCATGCAGTTTACCTATAAAGCACTTAATAAAGAGGGTAAAACAATTACCGGTACCGCCGAAGCCAGCTCTAAGCAAGCCCTAATCACCTTATTGCGGCGGCAAGACGTCCACCCTATGATCATTGAGTCCAAAAGAGAAAAAAACTGGATGCGCAGCCTGTTTGGTCCGTCCAAAAAAGTAAAATCGTCGGATTTGGTTATTTTCACACGGCAGTTATCAACCATGATTTCAGCCGGCGTACCGTTATCCCGATCCCTCTCAGCCTTACAAAGCGACGCAACTACTCCTTATATGCGCCAGGTACTAGCTGGAATTACGAAAGATGTCGAAAGCGGCTTGCCGCTAGGCGAAGCTTTTGCCAAACATCCAGATGTATTCTCAGATGTTTACGTAAACATGGTCAAGGCCGGCGAAGAAGGCGGTATTTTAGATAAGATTTTAAAGCGTATGGCCTTGCAAGTAGAGCTAGATGCTAGTATGCGCAAGAAAATAAAGAGCGCTATGATGTATCCGGTTGTTATCCTCACTATCACCGTTGTAGCATTTTTCGGCATCATGTTGTTTATAGTGCCTAAACTAGGCAAGCTGCTTACGAGCTTGGGCGGCCCGCATGCAAAGTTGCCTATATATACGCAGGTGTTGCTAGATATAAGTAATTTTTGTTCTAAGCCAACTATTTTAGGAGTTACCCATATACCTATAATATCCAAGATTCCTAACTTGATACTGCTTGTTGTGCTGGGTGCGATTGGCACTGCTTATTTGCTGCGCTATATTAAAACACCTGCTGGCAAGTATCGCTTCCATGCCCTTCTTTTAAGATTACCCGTGGTAAAGGTTATCGTACTCAAAACAGCTATTGCACGGTTTTCAAGAACTTTCGCGGCATTAATGAGCGCAGGTGTTAGCGTGCTAGATGCGCTAGATATTACGGGCGCAGCAGTTGGCAACAAAGTTATTGAAGCAGAGTTAAAAGCGGCAGCTAAAGAAGTGCAAAGTGGCAAGCAATTGAGCGAACCACTCGGCCGCAGCAAGCACTTTCCGCCCATCGTGGCACAAATGCTGATCGTCGGCGAAGAGACTGGCCAAATGGACACCGTATTAGTTAAAATTGCCGACTTTTATGAAGAAGAAGTCACTGTACTGATAGATGGTCTGGCAGCAATTATTGAACCAGTTATGATCATATTTTTGGGAGCAGGAGTTGGCTTAATTGCGGCCTCTGTAATGGGACCGATCGCCAACCTTAGCAAAAACATCGGCAATTAGCCATCTAAGTCTTTTTATGTTTTTCCACAAAAACAGTTGACTCGGGTACCGCTTATGGTTAATAATCATAGCCAGATAGTTGAGATTACCCCTGATAAGGTGATCCCAAAGATCAATAATCAAAATAATATGCATCAAGAAGGGTGGGTCCCAATGATCTCTCTCAAAAAACGTGAACGCGGTTTCACTATCGTGGAACTCTTAATTGTTATCGTAGTTATCGGTATTTTGGCGCTGCTCGTCATTACGACCTATAGCGGCATTCAAGCCAAAGCTCGTAATAGTAAGCGACAAACAGATATTCAGTCTGTTCAGACTCAGCTCGAAGCATTCTTTAGCCAAAACGGTTACTATCCAAGCCTGACTGACATGAACAGTTCCAGCTGGCTGGATACCAACATGAAGAGCTTGGACAAAAACGCATTGGTAGATCCGTCTAACTCTAGCAGTAGCGCAACTCTAGCTTCTTCACCAACCGCTAAGCAATACTCATACCAGGTTGGTAACGGCCAGGGTAGCGGCGTCGGCGCCAGTTGCGAAAGCGACGACACCACTTGCGCTAAGTACACTTTGACTGCTGAATACGAAGGCACAGTTAACGGCCAAACGCAGTACCAGAAGTCTAACCTAGACTAGGCTAACGGCTACTCAGAGCCATATAAAACCTCCGGCAACTCGGAGGTTTTATATAATATAATGAATCATGAGCATGATTAAAGAGACCGCTGGTTTTACGATAGTTGAACTTTTAGTGACCATAGCTATTATTGGTATCACGACTGCATCGTTAACCAGTTTGTTCATAGGTATTCACAATATTCAAAACCAGACAGTTTATACCGATACGGCTACTCGCGCAGCCCAGCGCGAAGTAGAGACTCTGCGCAACGACAACTATGCATCACTGACTCCGGGTCAAACAATTGATTTCACCAGTCAGCTGCCCGACAGCCTGCCTCGGGGCAGCAGCGGCTCCGTGCAAGTCAGCCAGCCAGCGGCAGATTTGCGCCGAGTTGATGTAACCGTTACTTACACCGCTAACGGTCAACAGCATAAAATCGAGTTAAGCTCTTTTATAGGCGTAATAGGTATAGCACAATGAGTTCTTCTGTGCATAGTTCCGGCTTTACGCTTGTAGAAGCACTTATATCGTTAGTTGTTACCACGGCAATTGTATTGGTTTTAACAAATTACATGCTTGTTAATATTGAGCAATCGACACTGGCTAGCAACCGGGACACTCTTACTAAAGAAACTGAACAAAGCTTAGACCTGGCTGCCAACGATGTTAGGTTGAGCGCCAACGCCGATCAAAATAACCGGTGGCCGGACGCTAATAGTCCAGGTGGATCATCTAACCAGTTTGGTTGGCAATCAAACAGCACAACGCTAGTGTTAGCAACTGCCGCAAAAAACCACTCAGGAAGCATAATTTTTGCCGACCCAGAGACTTATATAACAGAGAAGAATAATGTAATTTATTTTGTACAAAACGGGACTTTATATAAACGCATTATCGCGGCTCCAGACAGCAATAATGGGGCAACTACTACTTGCCCGGCTGCCCAGGCCGATAGCTCCTGCCCCGCTGACAAAGAATTACTACATAACGTTAGCGCATTCACAGTTACATATTTAAACGGCCAAAACCAGTCAGTATCACCAGCCGATGCCCGTTCTGTGGAACTGCATGTGGCCGTTAATAAAAATGTTTTTGGGCAAAAAGTAAGTGCTGATTACACGACAAGGATGGTGTTCCGCAATGATTAATAAATTATATATACGATCTCATAAGTCTAGCAAAAGTCAGCAGCAGGGACTGATATTAATAAGTGTCATTATAGCTATTAGTGCCTTAATTATTGTTGGTTTTGCTTTAGCTAGTGCAACGTCCAGTCAGTTTCTGCTGACTAGCACAGATACGTATTCTGCTAATGCTCTATTAACTGCCGAGGCTGGAGTTGAGCAATCACTCCAACAACTTAACAGCAACGACAACTTTAGCGGCTATTCGTCCAACCAACAGTTTTTCAATAACACGACTCAGGGACTAGGCGTTTTTACTACCTCAATCACTAGCGATCCCGGCAATGCTAACGCTCGAGTCATTACCTCAACCGGTAAAGTGTATCGATATCATAACACCTCTAAAGCAGCTAGCACCAAGGTGGTTCGAGTAACAGCCGTTGGCACTAGTTCGCAAGGTTACTCAGTTTATTCCGGGCCAGGCGGTTTGATACTTGGCGGCAGCGCAGCAATCACAAATTCATCAGTTTTTGTAGGAGGCACAATAACGATGAGCGGGGCTTCCAAAATTGGCACAGCCAGCCAACCTTTAACAGTTGATGTTGCTAACATAGCTTGTCCTAGCGGCAACAACCCGGGTTCAACTTACCCAACTCTCTGTACTGCCAGCCAACCTATTAGTTTAGCGCAGAGCACTAATATATATGGAACAGTCTGTGCTACTGGGCAGACTAGTAACGGCCCCAATAACAACATTCAGGGTGGTCATGGAGGTAGCGGTCTGAAGCCTGGCTGCACGGCGCCATCAGCAAGCCCGCCAGCCTATGATCGTAATTCCCAGATCGCCGCCGTAACTACCACCGCTTCCGGCAGCGACAATAATTATGTCTGTAATTCCTGGCCCTTTAACCGCACGTGGCCTGCCAATCTCAAGCTAACTGGAAATGTAAACATTGCTAGTAGTTGTAACCTGGTTATAAAGGGCAATGTTTATATAACTGGCAATCTGACTATAGGAGGAGCAGCAAGAATAACTGTCGATGGTAGCGTAGGTACAACAAGACCAGTAGTCATTGTTGACGGCACTATAGACGTTGGCGGTTCAGCCCAATTAATAGCTAACTCGTCTGGTACTGGTATCGAGTTTATTAGCTTTAAGAGCACTGCTAGCTGTAATCCGAACTGTACCAGTTTGAGCGGAAATGACCTAAAAACATCGTCAGGAACGCAAACAGTCAGTATTGGTGGTGCGGCCAGTTTGCCCGGCATGGTGTTCGATTCTTACTGGGGCAAGATTAAGGTCGCCGGCAGCGGCAACGTCGGTTCTGCAATTGGCCAAACAGTAGACATGAGCGGCGCGGGGACAGTTACTTTTGGCACCACATTGTCTTCTGGTGCGCGAACTTGGACTATTAGCAGTTACCAAGAGCTGTACCCCAGCCAACTTTGACGCTATAATTAAAATGAACTGAGGCTTGGCCTGGGTGGGTATTTGCCATGAAAACAACCAAAACGCCGAACTTTTATCATGATAAGCCTTTGTTTGGCATGGAAATTGGCCATGGTTCTATGAAGGTTATGCAGGTTGCAGCGGATACTTTGAGTAGTTCCGTTAAACAGCGTAAGCCGCGTCTAATAGGTTACGGCTTCGCTGCTTTTGACACAGCATCGCAGAAGGATGGAGTAATTACGCAGCCAGAAATTGTAGCTAAAGCAGCTTTGGATCTTTTTCGGCAGAATTTAGTGGGCGATATAACTACCAAACGAGTAGCAATTGCCATACCGGCTTATCGCACCTTCACGCGTTCATTGCGTCTGCCTAACCTGAAGTCCAAGGAGTTGAATGAGGCAATTCAACTAGAAGCGGAACAGTATATACCGCTAGCACTCAACGAACTGTGTCTGGACTATGAAATTATCCGTCAAACTAACGACTCGCTAGAACTTTTTATGGCCGCCACGCCGCGTAATATAGTTGATTCATACCTTGATTTAGCGCGGATAGTGGGGCTTGAGACAGTACTAATAGAGCCTACTCTTGGTGCTCTTGGCAGGTTATTTTCGTTAGATTCGCAAAGCGACGTACCGGCTATCATTATTAACCTCGGCTCGGTTTCATCAGATATAAGTATTTTTGACCGGCAGGTTTTAGTAACTGGAACTGTTCAGGGAGGGGGTGAGGATTTTACTCAATCGATTAAAGAAAAATTAGACGTGAGCTTGCGCGAGGCAGCACTAATTAAAACCCGTTATGGCCTACGTGTTAGTAAAAAGCAATCTGAAATTAAAGAGGCGTTAAGCCCTATCCTGCAGGAGATTGTTAAAGAAATTCGTCGAATGGTACGTTACTATGGAGAGCGCTATGGTGCAGATCGGGCGCTTGAACAGGTCATAACTATGGGCGGCGGCGCTAATATGCCAGGATTAGACGAGTATTTAACGGAGGCTTTGCACCTAGCTGTGCGACACAGTGACCCGTGGCAGTATATTGACACCAAAAGACTGCCTCCGCCAGACATGTCAGATCGACCAATGTACTCCAGCGCGGCCGGCTTAAGCCTAGTCAATCCAGGAGAGATTTTTAAACCATGATTAACTTATTACCTCCTGATGTTAAAGATGGTTATCGCTTCGCACGGCGCAATGTAGTATTGCGCAAATGGGTAATGTTGTTTGCGGCAGCACTTGTAGGGCTTGGCATAATTACCACCTATGCCCTTTTTACATTACAACAATCGACTAATAATTATGATCGTCAAATTGCCGTAACTCAGGCTTTATTTAAAAAAGAAGATTTTAACGGCACTCAACAACAAGTCCAAGATATTAGCAACAGCTTTAAGTTAGTCGTAAAGGTATTAAGTAAAGAAGTATTGTTTTCTCAGTTAATTAAGCAGATTGGTGCCAGCATGCCGGATAACGCTGTTTTAACTGGGCTGAATATAAATCAAACTCAAGGCGGCATAGATATTACAGCTGAAGCTACAGATTATAAGACCGCAACTCAGGTTCAAGTTAACTTGTCAGATCCTGCTAACAAAATATTTAGCCGAGCTGATATAGAGAATATTAAATGCGAAGGCATAAACGACCCGCCTTATCATTGCCAGATAACTATGAGAGCCCTGTTTACTAACAATAATCCTTTCCTGTTTATAAACAGCAAGGCGGCGAAACCATGAGTAGCAAAAGTGTACACCGTGCGCTACTAGCACTTATTGGTTTGTTATTTATTGCGCTTCTGGCCAGCACCTACGGTATTAACAGCTTGTTAGTTGCGCGCGCTAATAAACTGACTGATCTAAAAACCAAAGAGCAGGCTTTTGATCAAGAGCAAGAGCGGTTTGAATTAGCGCAAAAAGATATTAAAAAGTACGCGGATTTGGAACAAATCGCCAAAAAAGTTGTGCCGCAAGACAAAAGCCAAGCGGAAGCTGTTAGAGAGATCGTGAACATTGCGGCCGCGAACGGTATTTCGCTTGGATCTGTTACCTTCCCGCCTTCTACGCTTGGTGGAGCTGGCCAAGTAAGCCCCAGCTCTTCCAGCGCCTCAACCTCAGGAGCTGCACCATCACAGGCTGCTAACAGTGCTAGCAATGCCAAAAATAAGCTGTCGCAGCTAACTCCGGTGGTGGGCATACCTGGTGTGTATCAGCTAAATATTACTGTGGCCAGCAATACTACCAATCCAATCACCTACAGCCAATTAATTAATTTCTTGAACGATCTTGAACATGATAGACGCACAGCTCAGGTAACCGCTATAAGCATTGAGCCGGATACAAAAAATCGTAACTCGCTTGCCTTTATTATCACTTTAAACGAGTATATAAAACCATGAGCGACAATAAGCTTGATAGCGAACTACACAAACTAGCTGGAGAATCATCGGCATTTATACACAGACTACAGCGATACGGGTTAGTCATGTTTTTGGTGCTGGTAGCTTGTTTATATGGCTTTGTGCTATGGAGGGTTAACGTACTAAACGCTATGCAACCAACACCGGACGCCGTCACTAGCCAGGTTAAAGCCGCCCGTTTGCCGCATATCGACCAGTCGGTCGTAAACCAGCTAGAAACATTACGCGATAACAGCGTCAACGTGCAGGCATTGTTTGACCAAGAAAGAAATAATCCTTTTCAACAATAACCTGCTTACTTCGGAGGTTGGGGTGGCTCGTAGGGGTAGTTGGTGGATTCGGCAGTAGGCGCTGGCGGTTCGTTGGGGAAAATTGGTGCTTGTTGGGGCGGTTGTTGGGGCGGTTGATAAACCTGTTGGGATGGCTGGGGCGGCAGATCGTACTCGTTGGGCTGTTGGATGGTTTGTGGTTGATAAGCACCTTCTGAGCGGTAAAGGCGCTGCTCGCCACCACGCTCAGCACGCCGCTGCTGTTCAAAATTTTCCCGGGCAGCTAGCACTTTCTTGGCGTAATAGTTGGGGTTGGGACAATAGGAAAAAATGAACTTGCTTCGTTCGCCGGCAGTTTCTGCTCGGAGCAATCCATAATTAAACATTTGCGGGAAAAAGCCGCGCTGTTCGGCGGTTACATCTTCTAAGTTGCCCAAAGATAGCTGCGAGGATTGCTTGCTAAATAAGCTGGTTTGAACAATTTGAGTAATGCTGTCTGTGGTAACCACCCAGCTATTACCCCAATACACCTTATTTATTATGTAAACAAATGCAACTAGCAGACTGGTTACCAAAAGAAATAAAATACTACTGATCGCCAAGGCCTGGCCATGGTTACCGCTAAATACTGCGGGTCCAGCTATGAAAGCTAATACGGCCATCGCCAGAATGAGCGCTCCTGAGATAAAATAAACACCAAAGATACCAATCGGATGGCGTTTAATCTCGCAAATTATCTGCTCGCCGGGCTGCATAACCTCTAAAGGATTATGGATCGTCGGATCTGATGTTGGTGAGTCTGAAGGATTCATGCTGGACTTATTATAGCAATCTAGATTGTTTGTTGCCGCTAGGAGATTTTTTATTTAAATGTTTGTATGTTTTGGGTGTGGCTTTGCGACCGCGCGGAGTTCGCTCTATTAAACCGATTTGCATTAAATACGGTTCGTAAAAATCTTCTATTGTCCCCTTTTCTTCGGAAGTCAGGGCCGCCAGCGTTTCCAGGCCAACTGGCCCTCCATCATAGTTCTCAATAATGGCGCCTAAAAGCATACGGTCGGCAGCGTCTAAGCCAAGTTCGTCAATGTCTAGCAAATCTAAGGCTTTGGAGTTAATTTGAGTGTCTATAATACCGTCACCGTTGACGTCTGCGTAGTCGCGCACACGTTTAAGCATACGGTTAGCAATACGAGGCGTTAATCTTGATCTTTTAGAAAGTTCGGCAGCAGCATTTTGATCAATTTTTACATTGAGGATTTTAGCAGCCCGTTCGATAATTTTCTGAATCTCTTCCGGCGTATAAAACTCTAGCCGGTGAATCATACCAAACCGGTCGCGCAGCGGAGCAGCTAAAGCACCCGTTTTTGTTGTAGCGCCAATGATCGTAAATTTTGGCAAGTCCAGCCGCAAACTGCGCGCACTGGGGCCTTTGCCCAGCATAATGTCCAACTTGAAGTCCTCCATGGCGCTATATAATACCTCTTCAACATTGCGGTTTAGGCGATGGATTTCGTCTATAAACAAAATGTCGCCGTCTTGTAAATTAGTCAGAAGACTGGCTAAGTCGCCGGCTCGCTCTATAGCTGGTCCGGAAGTCACTCGTATCTGCGCGCCCATTTCGGTTGCGATTACATTAGCTAGAGTAGTCTTACCGAGTCCTGGCGGACCATGCAATAGCACATGATCGATCGGTTCTTCTCTTTTTTTAGCTGCCTCGATAGATAGTTTAAGGTTTTTTTTGATTCGCTCTTGACCGATATAGTTAGTAAAGTCTTTAGGTCGAAGCGTAATCTCAATTTTTTGCTCCTGCTCTTCATCGGGAGCAGTACCAGCATTCACTATGCGGTCAATCATTTTATGTCTTTCATGTTGATTACGACTTCAGAAATTTCCATATTTTTTGGCAGATCAATAGTCTGTTTGATAAAACGCGCTATGTCTTTAACATTCATACCGTCTTCTGGTTCGACGCCAAATGCAGCTGGACACAAAGTAATAACGCGCGACGACGTTTCTTTGAGAGCCAGCCTGAGATCTGCACTGAAACTTCGAAGCGCTGACTTTGAGGCGCTATAAGCGGGAGAGCCGGTCGATGGATTGATAGCAGCTATAGAAGAAATGTTAACTATATCCGTCCCGTCATCTTTAATCTTGTCAATAAGGTTAGATATTAGGATAATCGGCGCTTCAGCGTGAACAGCCATATTGTTTTTTACGCCTTCGCTAGTAATCTCACCAAGAGCTTGCGCTTTATAAAAGCCTGCAGCGTTAATAATGACCTCGACGCTACCGTCAATTGATTTTATTTTTTCTGCTGCCTCTACTACTTCGTTACTTTCAGCCAGATTGCATAAAATGTTTTGATCAGCATCAGGATTGTCATGCCGTGCAACACTAATGACAGTTTGACCGGCTGCTTTGTACAGCTTTACTAATTCTCGCCCGAGTCTGCCAGTTCCGCCAGTAATCGCTATCATTTCGGTGTTCCTTTCAGCGCTTGCTTAACACGGTCTTCAACCGGTAATTTAGAGTCGACTTTTTGAAGAGCCGCTGCAGCATCAGCAGTTGTATAGCCCAAGGAAACCAGCGCTTCGACAGCTTCGTCTTTTAGTAATTTTTCGTCCGACTGAAGCATGCCGGCTGAGTTTAAGTCTATGCTAGCTAGACCGACTTTATCCTTTAGGTCTACAACTACGCGTTCTGCTACCTTTTTACCAACGCCGTTAGCACTCTGAATAAATTTTACGTCGCCAGAGGCTATGGCCTGCCGAACGTCTGTTGGCGAGCCAATACTTAACATGTTAAGCGCCATTTTAGGGCCTATTCCGTTAACTCCAAGCAGTTGCTCAAACAGGTTCTTAGTGTCTATAGACAGAAAGCCAAAGAGGTCATGGGACTGCTCTCGAATATGTTCGTATATATAGGTTTTGGCTTTACGGCCAACGCTAAGTTTGCCGTGATCTTCGGCTGTCACATAGATGCCATAGCCAACTCCATGAGCTTCTACCACAATAACTTCAGCTAGTTTTTCTTGGACTACACCAGAAAGTGTCGCGATCATTATCTATATTATCTCATAAGGTAAAGCTTAAGACTATTTGCGAAGAAAACCGCCAGCAGCAGTAAACGCGCTGGCGGTTAGTCGATCGGTAAAACCCTTTTAAACGGGTGGAGCTGCAGGTGGTTCTGCAGGTGGCTCCGATGCGCCGGGATCGGGGTCCGGTGCCGGGCTTGAACCCGGATCTGGTGATGGATCAGGGCCGGGAGTCGGGTCCGGGCCTGGAGCCGGTACTGAGCCGGGGTCTGGTGCCGGCGGCGGTGTTGTGCCAGGATCGTTAGAATCTGGTACTGGGTTATCTGCTGGTGGCATAGGATGCTCTCCTCATTTTTATTGTTTAATAACTTCTTCACTGTAACACAGAAAAGCGTTAGCGCAAATGCTTTGTCATATTATGCGTTATGGCCGCAGCAAGAGCGTCGGCACAGTCATCTGGCTTAGGTATTGTTTTAAGTTTTAGAATTACTCTGACCATCTCTTGAATTTGTTTTTTTTCGGCCCGGCCATAGCCCGTTAAGGCTTGTTTGATCTGCAGCGGTGTGTATTCGAAAATCTCTAAACCCGCTTGCTTACCTGACAACAATACTACGCCGCGGGCTTGGGATACCGTCATAGCCGTTGTTACATTTTTAGCGAAATACAGTTTCTCAATAGCCATAACTTTGGGTTTAGCTTGGGCTATAACATCGGATATTTCCTCAAAGATAGTTTGCAAACGAACAGCATCGTCCTCCTTAGCTGGCGTCCTAATTACTCCTGCATCCACTAGCTGTATTTTGTTTTTATCGACTTCTATCACCCCGAACCCGAGTATTCCTGTTCCAGGATCAATACCTAGGATTCTCACGACCTGGCAGCCTGAACAGCTTTTAGCAAATCATTGTGAATATTTTTATTGGCAGCAATCACAAGGCCCTTGGTGGGTTGATCGTATCGCTGATTATTGCCATTATAATCACTGGATATCCCCCCGGCTTCTTGAACAATAAGATTAGCTGTGACGAGGTCCCATGTCGAAGCAAAATCCACTACTGCACCTATCAACTCACCGCTTGCAACTTTACATCCGAAGTAGATAAACGCTGCAACAGAAACTATCTTACCGCCTTGATCGCGTATATGCTGAAAAAGTGCTTCTTCTCTTAATACTTTGTCCTTCCCTTTCATCACTGCTCCAGCAAAAATAAATCCTTGTGACAGATTATCTTTAGATGAAGTTTTAAGTTTTATGTCATTCAGATAAGCGCCTTGGCCTTTTCTGGCTTCATATAAGTGATCAAGGTAAGGATCATAGACTACAGCGAGTACAGGCTGCCCACTTTCTCGATTAACTAAAGCTATTGAGAAAGTGCTGATTGGAACACCCATTGCGAAAGGAGCTGTTCCGTCTATAGGATCGACAACCCATATAAAATTACGAGAAATCTCGAAACTTTCTTCTTCTCCTAATACGCCGTGGTGAGGAAATATTTTTTTAACGCGATCAATGACTAATTTATTTATGGTTGTGTCTGCCACAGTTAAAGGCGAGTTATCTTCTTTCCATTGAATGTCAATATCTTCGGCGCGGAAGTATCGGCGCATAATTTTGCCCGCATCGTAGGCGAGTTCTTTTGCAAATTCAAATTCCCTGTCGTAGCTCACTTTATTAATTCCTCAGGGATATCGAAGTTAACATGTGTATTAGTAACTTCATCTATCTCTTCCAGAGCATCCATCAGGCGTATAAGTTTGCCAGCTGTGGCAGCGTCGCTTACTGATACCGTGTTTTTAGGTACATACGCAAGCTCCGCCGACTCAATCGTTAGACTGCTTGAAGACAGCGCTTCACGTACTTTCATAAGCGCTTTGGGGTCGGTATAAACGATTGTTTCACCGTCTTCTTCCTGAACGTCTTCAGCGCCAGCTTCCAGCGCTTGCATCAATACGTCGTCGCCAGTCTCTTTCACTCGAATCATACCCTTATGATCAAACTTAAAAGCTACGGCACCCTTCTCAGCCATATTACCGCCGTGCTTAGAGAAAGCTAGGCGAACCTCCGGATACGTTCGGTTGATATTATCCGTAGCTACTTCTACGATAATAGCTACGCCGCCTGGGCCGTAACCTTCGTATAGTGCTTCTTGAACTTGCGCAGCATTTTTGTCTTTTACTCGGTCTATGGATCGCTGGATATTTGCCGCCGGCATGTTGGCGGCTTTAGCATTATCGACTGCTATACGCAGCGCAAAGTTACTTTCTGGGTCGGTGCCGCCTCTAGCTGCTACGGCAATAGCGTTTCCCAGCTTGGTAAATACAGCGCCCCGAGCAGCATCTTTAGCTGCTTTCTGACGTTTGATAGTTGACCACTTGCTGTGACCCGACATCTAGCCTCCGGTTGATTATCTCATCTGTTATTTTAGCATTTTTTGGCTTGGTTTTAAACTGCAAAGCTAGGCTTAAGCCAACGACAACAATGTATACTGCTAGCATCTGCCTGACGCTAAAAGAAATGTTTTCTATAAAAATATGCGGCACGCGGCTGAGCATATGCGCTATATCTAGCATGTAGGTGAGCAACAAGCGCGCCGGCCAGCTAACCCAACCAGCAAACGGACCAATAAACATGCCAGCCAAACCAGCTATAGTCCCAAGCAGCATAGCCAGTGGTATTAAAGCTACAACCAATACGTTAGCTGGCAAACCTATGAATGACATTTGTCCAAACGTATGAAGAACGTAAGGTAGCGTCATCATTTCGGCTGCGATACTTTCTAGGCCAACTAGCACTACAACCGGCAATTCACCGTTGGGTTTTAGACGCAAGGCTAGGGCTGGCGCTACCGACATAACACCGTAAAACGCTAGAAAACTCAGATACCAGCTAGCATCACTCCATACGTAAAAAGGATTTGCCCAGGCTGTAATAGCTGCTGCTAACAATATAAGGTTCAGCGGCCTGAAGGTGCGTCCGTAGTAGCTGGCAGCAATACTTAACACGCTAACTATTGCTGCTCTAATAATGCTGGCGCTGGATCCAGCCAGCAAAAGGAATATTCCTATCAAAGCCAATGCTAGGAAAGTTGCTATTCTTTTAGAGCTTTTAGCAAATAAACCTTTGCTGGCCTGCAAAATAATTGTCAGGTTATAACCTGAGACCGCAATAATATGTGTTAGTCCGACCATCAGTAAATCTTGTTTGATATCGCTTGGCAGTGTTGCCCGCTGCCCAATTAACAGACCCATCGCGAAAGGCGCCAATGGTTCCGGTAGCGCTGACTGCATGCCGGCCGCAAAGCGCCGCCGAATCTCTGCCACAAGCGATGGGTGATGCCCGACCAATATCATTTGCGCGTAGCTAATGCTGCCTTGGTATGCGCCATAACCTTCACGCAGTTTGCCAATAATTTGTATCTCGTCGCCTTGGTAAATAGCATTTATGCCGAAGCCGCTAACTGATATTTTGCCAGCCAGAAGTGTGCCGTCGTCTAGTCTTATATCATCAGCGATGAAGGTAATCTGAGAGTTTCGTCCGTAAACAGCATCCTCCGTGGATCTTACCGTCAGGATAATTTTTTGCCCATACAATGGCTCATATTCAGCCAGCTTATCCATAAATAGCACGCCCCGACAGACCCCAAGGCCCAGCGCCAGAACAATCACTAGCGCTAGGGTAGCTAAATTACGGCGGCGAAATACTAACAGCAGAGCTCCGCTTAGCCATAACCAAATATATGGAACCTGATGGCCAGCATGAGCTAGTGCAACGCCATTCACAAAAGCACCGTATACAAAAGTAAGCAAGGTCGTCCGTCGAAACCGACGCCCGAATAATCGTCTCATGACATGGCATTCTACGAATAAAACCTGGTTACGATAACAAAAGTTCAGCAGATTTTAATGAAACTCTACTTTTTTGTGTTTGCAAACGCTGCCAGGGCCACTAATAGTGCCAGACCAGCGATAATATAAGGTCCAGACTGGTTATTAGATTTTAAAATATCATTATTAGAAGAGTGAGCCAGATCGTCTTTCACGCTTGTAACAGAATACGGTCCTGTGTCACCAACGGAATCATCACCACCAGCTGGTTTTTGATCCCAATTCACAACCGTACCATCCGCGTAAGTTTGATAGGCTTTCCAGTCCAGCTCAGTGGCCTGTCCTGGCGCTTGTGCGCCAAAACTGAAATCCTGGCGCTGTCCGGCTGGGATGCTGCCCGACCAGGTAATACTGGTTACTTCAGAATCTTTATCACTGCTGGTAGTAATTGCCCAGCCGGTCTTGGTTGTCGGAGTAACGTCAGTTATTCCGGAGGGTATCAGAAGCTTGATACTGCTAACTGGAACCTGCCGTTCGTTAGGAACACTAACATTAAATACCAGGTCTTGAGCTATTCTGGCTTGGCTCGGTGTTACGATCACATGGGCGTAAGCAGTACCGGGCAAGAAGACGGTCAGGCCCAACACAATGCCCACAAAAACTTTTTTAAGTATTCTTTTTATTGCCACGCCTCTTATTATAATCATAGTTTTGTTTGTATGCTCCAAGCAATATTAGACATATGCCTAACCCAAGGCCAATACCTAAAATCGGCGGAAAAGTTTGGGTGGTGATACTGTTTTGGCGCGACGCAACTCTCTCCAAATAAATTATTTCAAAGGGCTGAAAGGCGTCAGATTTTTTCGGCTTTCCTTGAATTGTCAGGATATAAGCACCTGGTTTGGGAAAGGTAAATGTATTATTGCTTTGTAACCGGCTGGTGTCTCGAAGAGAATGTGCGGCAACTGTTTGGCTGCCATTTTTTACAGTCACTGTGCAGTTGCATTCTGACAACGAAAAACGACCTGTATCGTCGTTGAAATAGAGGGCATACGCAGTGGGAGTACCGCTTATGGGGTTGTCGTCAGGATTAATGTGCAACACTGCGCTGATATTACCATCAACCTTAAGCACGTGGGCGCTAGCAGTACCGCTAAGAGCTAACGAGGCGGTTGTTATTGCAATCACCAGGACGGCAAATTGCCTCATGATTTTCTTTGTTTACGTTTGATGTTCCGAAGGATCCGTACTGCCTCCAACCAGAGTAGTGCCACAACACCAACGGATGTTAGGGTGCTCAAAAAACCTAAGCCAGAGTAATGCGGACCAATTAATATTATATGTATCAAAATTGCCAATCCAGCTAAATAAACCAATCTGTGAAGTAGTTTCCAATTCTTAAAGCCAAGTGTGTCAACCGCCCAATCCAAGGACGTAACAGCCATAATAAATAATACGGCCAGCGCAAAAATTCCCAGCCATAATGAAAAAGCGAAGCGTCTATTTAAATGTGCAACGCCGCTAAAACCGCCAAGCTGACCAAAAAAACTTATATAAACGTGCAGGAATGCATAATAAAACGTTAAAACGCCAATTGCTCGGCGCGCATGCAAATATACGTCTTTAAACGGCAGCTGCGGATAGACTTTGGTGAGCGGCGACGCTAGTAATGCTGCATACAATAAAACCAGTGAAATAAAGCCGCAAAACTGCTCAATGCGAATGGTTTGCAGCGAGCCAGGCGGCACTAACAGCTGTACTGATCCGACTATAATAAAAGACAGTACTACGCCCGATACCAATATCCAAAACCGACTATTATCCAGTAATCGGTGAAGTCGCAGTAAAAAAATGTCCTTCATCTTATCAGCATATCAAAAGTGATAGTTCTTATGCGCTTGCTGTACGCGGCGTTCGAATCAATCGTACTGCGTAACCAGCCGGAATACCTATAATCAAGCCTATGGCTAGCACCACCCTAACCGATGTCACTTCGCTTAGCAAAGCCAGCAAGCCAAAAGTTAGCACATCTCCTACTACGCAAGCCATCATCATTGCGTAAACATACGGTATTAAAGGCTCGTGTTCAGCGTTTGAGTAATAGCGCGAATAGTAGGGCGTCACCACCAGTGCCTGCCCTAACCCATTAAAGAAATTGATACCAGCAATTTGTCCCGCTGACTGCCCAATCAGCCGGACGGCATTAGTAAGCCCAATGACCCCAGCCCCGTTTCTTAGATAACTGGTTATTTCTTTAGGTTTACGTCGGCCAGCATAAAACGCGATTACAATGCTGGCAATAACGGCAATTGAACTCAAGACGCCTACGCCCACATAGCTCGGAATAATCAAAAATATGAATAGCGGCCAAACATTTGCCGCAATGCCGGCATCTACTTCAGATCCCATATTGGCAACTAAATCTCGCCAGATTTTTCGCCAAGCAATTTCTCGTAAGTTATAGCTTTCTTTTTTAATAAGTTGTCCGCCAGCAAATAATGGTCCGGCGGCGGCTGCGAAACACAACATTGCCACAATATATAACGTAATTATGCCAAACCAGCTGGCGATAACACCGCCGATGGCCGGCGCTATACCTAAAGCCAGCATTAAAAGAGCCGATGATATGCCCACTGCCGGCGCAACTTTACGGTGCAGCAGACTTTTTACAAAACTTGCTCTAAACTGTGGCCAATAAAGCGATATAGCTATACCCCATACCAGCGCAATTAACCATAGGGGCCAATGATATACGCTTATTGTAGCGAACATCAGTATTTGCAATCCTTCGCCAATTAGCCCTAGCGCCATAGCCCGGTTAAAACCAATTTTATTGGACCAGCGTAATATTGGACCTTGAGTAATGCCCCAAAACACTGAAGCAAGCATAAAATAAATCATGATGGACCGAATACTATAGTGCAATTTATAAAGATAAATCGGCACGAAAATGGTCACCATGTTTGAAGCTAGACCTCTAACGGTGTGCGCCCAGTACAATTGACGCAATTCTTTGAGCCTAAGAGAGTGGTATAAAGTGTGATGTGGACGATGCGCCATAGACAGTCAGATTATAACAAACTGTTAACATTTCTAGCGTGCTAAGATGTAGTGGTAAATCTATGAGAAAACAAAAAGTCATTCTGCCCATAGCCGCGTTAACTTTATCTAGCGTTTTAATGGGAGCGGATACGGTATTTATCAAAATGGGCGTCGCATCGATACCGGTATCGCTTTTTATGACTATGCGGTTTCTGGGAGCCTCTTTATTCTTGTCGCCACCTGCCATCCGCAATTGGAAACCGGTTAATTTAAAGGTTTTTCTATTAGCAAGTTTGGCCTCTATATTTTATGTAACCCTTAGTTCTTTAGCGCTTTACATTGGACTAACTAAAACAACTGCTAGTAATTCTGCAATAATTTATTTGCTTGGGCCGATTATACTATTGATATTATCTGCATCATTTCTAAAAGAACGTCTTAGCCTCCGAACATTTGTAGGAATTTGTATCGCGCTTGCCGGATCACTAATCATTATTGGCAAACCGTGGCAAAATAGCGGAAATGGTACCGAATTAGTTGGTAATTTACTAATGGTTGTTGCGGTTTTCTGCGTAACGATTAGTGTGGTTATTTGCAAACCTTTAGTTAAACAAACGAGTATGCAGCAGCTAACATTTTTGTATATGTTCCTGGGCACAATTCCTATAGCTATATACTCATTGAATCAATTCCGTACTTGGGATGCTGCCTCTGTAACTACTTCGGGCTGGATTGGCTTGGCTGGTAGCACCTTGGCGGTAGTATTAGGCAAGCCTCTTTTCTTTTTTGCTCTTCGACATAAGAAAGCTATGGACACTGGTGTGTATCAGTATATTGAATCAGTCTCCACCATAATCATAGCTTGGATTTTACTGGCTGAGACACCGTCGCCAGTTTTCATCTTGGGCGCATCTCTTGTATTTGTTGGCGTGTGCTTCACCGAGTTACCTAGCGTTACCAAGAAAAGGATTGGTTTTAGCTAAAATGGTTTGGTTTGTTGGCGGTCCGGCACGTTGCGGTAAATCAACTCTGAAACGACGCGCTCAATCGTTCGCAAGCGGCCAGATTTTATCACTGGACAATTTAAAGCCGGCTCTGCATTCTATAGTATCGGGGAACGATCGAGACAACCTATTAGCAAAGATCGAGGATACCAAAACTACACGTCAAGAGTGGATAGAACTTTTACGCCGACGTGATCGGATGCTCTGGAAAGTCACTAAAGTTTTTGCAGAAACGTTGGCGAACGATAGCGAGGTTTCTATTATAGAAGGTAACGTCTGGCCCGACTTTATGGCTGAGCTTTCTCCAGAACTACAATACCGCGCAGTGTTTTTAGTAGATACTTCGCCGGCACACGCCGAAAGAATTATTGGCATTGCCCGCGGCGGCGCAAACGATAACAATTGGATGCGGGAATGGACCGACGAGCATTTACGGCACTGGGCCGATTACAATATTGCCCGTAGTCAAGAAATTATCAGACTTGGCAAAGAGTATAATCAGGCTGTTTTCGACATAGCTGACGGCGGCCTGGACGCCGCTCAAGATAATGCCCTAAATTATTTAAGAGCGCTGAGCTGAAATTAAAGTTTTAGGATCTGTAGCATACTGCAAATGATCGGTAAATCCTAGGAAAACCTCTGGTCTGTTTTGTGGCGAGGTATAGTCAAACCTAATAAGCGGGAGTATTTTGTGCTCAATGAGCTTGTTGGCAAAATCTAAGGGAGTTTCTTTATCTGGCGGCATAGACATGCTGATAGCCAGCACTCCCTGACTAGCGACATCAATTACTTGTTTTAAGACCTCCTCTTCCTCAGACTTAAGACGCTTTTGAGTGATACCGTGGCATGACAGGGCCAAAGGCACACCAGTTGCCGCACGCAGCTCTAGCAACTCACCTAAAGGTAGTTCCTCCTCTTTCCAGCACGGACCGGCTTCGGCTTTTACTTTTTCCGGCCACGGCTCAAAAGATAATTCTTTGCAGAATGCATGGACTAAGCAATTCTCAGCTCCATAGTTTTCAATGATCTCACGGGCTTTAGATATCACTTTGACGTTCTTAAGGTCTAGCACAAGGAAAAGCTCGGCAGCCTTAGCCTTCTTGATAACATCATCAAGCGGTAAGTTATTAGGCGGCGGCAAATTACGCGCCTCGTAGCTTCTTAGCGGATGCCCAACATATATTGACCCATCATCTGTAATGGCAATATCAACTTCAAGGCTTTTGCCACTTTCTATAGCCGCGCCCATAACACCGCGGTCGATAACATGCGTGTGAAAAATATTGAAAGGTTTGCTAATTAGTAAAGCACGTGCGGCGGGGTTAGTGTAAGCGGCAGCTGGCATGCAGTTTTAGAATCTTCTTAGACGGGCAATGATCGCCCATATAATTCCAATAACAATTAGTATTGGTCCACCATAAAACATTATGCCGACTACATAGGTAAGAGATTGCAGCAGGAAACCCGGTCTGTAAAACATATTGGCCTCGCCTTTTCCCAGCTGGTCAAATGCGAGCGGTATGCCAATAACAATACCCAAAATTAAAAAAACTGCTCCCACCATAATTATTTTTTTTGGTGTTATTAGTTTTTTGGTCATGACCGAAGTATAACGCATTACTTATTTGAAGTATATTTGTCATCTTGAACATACTCAATCCATATGCCATCTAGAGAAAAATTACAGGGTGCGATTATCTGACATACAAACAGGGGAAGTATTACGACTACCGTTTGTGATCAAGCGGCTTCAAGGCTTATAACCTGTCCGTATTCAGCAACTATTTCAGGGTTCTCAGCAAATTGTCTAACACTTCTCCAGTAAGGCCGCCGCCTCATATCTACTATCTCTGCTACAGCCCCTATAGCAAAACCTGCCACACCGCCAATTATAGCCCCGTCGCCTCCCATAGCCTCCGCTCCTGCAGCGGCACCCACGGCAGCTGGGCCTAAAACTATCCCTCGACGAAGGAATCTTCGATCATGATCAGCTTGCTGCGAGGCCGCCAGCTCACCATTTAGATCACCAGCCCACTGGCGAGTTGTACTTAAGAGCATTCTGTTGGCTTGGCCAATGTCATCAGTGATCCTCAAGTCTATGGTCTTTGTAGCGGCCGAATAATTGCCTTTTGGATAATATCTATCGTAATCTCGCGCCAGTTCAACCGCAAATTTTCGCGCTTTAGACACGCCCCATATAGGCGCAGTATCTATCCTAATTAGGGGCAGCTCATCTAGGAATGTTGCGTGAATTAGATCATGCAGCAATCTGTTGTAACGATTTTCATCAAAGGCCAATTCGACTCCGTGATTTGCAAACGCTCTTGAGTTTACTTGAAGTTCAATATTTGCCATAAGTTCAGAATACGCACATTAATAAAAAGCGCAAGCATGAGGATTTTGGAGGGCCCAGTGGGACTCGAACCCACGACACCCTGCTTAAAAGGCAGGTGCTCTAACCAGCTGAGCTATGGGCCCGCATTTTAGCGGGTGGCCGGCAAATTAACTCCTTACATTATCTGTAATTTAGCCAAAAAGTCAATCCATCTGGCCGGAGATTTTATCTATTCGTTTCAGGGAGAGTTAAATCCAGGTCTACTATGGCTTGGCCGCTACTGGTAGCTTGCTCGCTGCCATACTGGCCGCTATTGCAATATAAAGCTACTGAGGTCTGCCGGTTGATGGTAATTGATAGTTTTTTATCGCCGTTGTTACCTTTTAAGTAATTCGACATTGGGTTAAACTTTTCGTTACCATACGACTGAAAAGTATCACCGTTTTTATCCGGCAGACCTTTAAGTTGGTTAATTGCAGCTTGGTCAGTATTAAGAGTGTAGCCGTTCTCTGATGCTATGTTTTTGATGCGGTCTGTAAGTCCGGAACTATCCGGAACTTTGTAGTAAACCTGATACCATGGCGTAGTGTTGTCTATGCCATAGCCGCTGTCGCCGTTGCTACATATTTTCTTGCCGCCAATTTGTTCAATTTGCACCGTGATTGGTTTGCTGGCGCTCTCTGCGCCGTTGCCATGAAAACCGCCGAAAGCAGCAATTAGCCATATCATGAAGCCCAGGAACGCAGCAGATATTGCAGTAAATATACCACCTATGATTACGCCGGCAAGCGCAAAGCCCTCCCCCGGCAAAGATTCTTTGGTAGTCTTTTTACGTGCAATTATAGAAACTATTAATCCAGCCAAAGGTAGCAAAAAAGCTAGGGCAAAACCCACATATACAATTCCCGGCGTAGATGCACTATTTATAGGTTGGGGTGCTGGTCCCTCCGGCACGATCGGTGGCGGAACAGGTTGGGGGTTTTGATCTGGATTCATTTTAATTCTTGTGTTTTTTGTGAAGCCTGGAGCCGCCGGTTTTCGGGCGCTGCATCCAGAGCACTAACAGACAAACTAACGCACTAAGCGCGATAATAACATTTTGCGCTTGCTGAGCTTGCCACCATAGATTAGAAGCAATGATGTTATGGGATAAATCTGGCGACAGCAACGGCACCACCAAGAGGCCGCCCAGCAGCCCAACCCCAGCGGCTGGTAGCAGATTAAGCGCCAATCTTACATTATCGCTTACTGTACGGATCATAAAGACGGCTGTTAGAAGCGCTGGCAGCAACAGCAGAACGATTTTAACGTTGCTGTTAGTAGTCGTTACAACAGTGGTAGTGTGGGAAGATGAAAAAGTTGTCAGCCAAGTGCTGGCGTCGCTGGCCACAAACTGTACTAGTATATTGCCAAGACATAAGCTCAAAAATACTAACGCCGCATTTATGCGCAAAACCATCAACAGTACTGCGGGGACGAGGACTATAGCGGCAAGTGTTAATTCGGGAGACATGACTAAACTATACCATGAGCTTTATGAGCAGCCTTCTATTGATGGGCGTGCATCACCCGGGTGTAAGCCAGATAAACTACAGCGGCAACAATGATCAGTATGACTACTAGCAAAGGTATAAAACCTCTCTGGCCTAGTGAGGTTTGCTGTTTCATGGTAAACATAATTATTAACGAAATATTACACAAGCACAAGCGTAATTCCGCTATGTAGCTCTCTTTATGTCGTTAACCTTGCTCGTAGCGCAAGTCTTCTAGCAGTTTCTTCTCACGTTTGCTGAGCTTGCCGGGTATGTCCACCAATATTGTAACGATCTGAGCACCGCGACTGTTGCCTCTTATGTGCGGGACTCCATGGCCGCTTAGCTTAAAATCTGATCCGGGCTGAGTGCCAGCCGGAACTTTCATACGAACCGGACCGTCCACAGTTTGTACGTCTATTTCGGTGCCGAGTGCGGCGTCCACCATACTAATATGCTCTTCACTTAGTATTAGATCGCCTTCCCTCGTAAAGTGTTTATCTGGCTTAACGCGAATGTTGACGTACAGGTCGCCTTTTGGCCCATTAGCTATAGCTTCACCGTGTTCGCGGAGCCGTATAGTAGCGCCATCATCAATTCCTGCCGGAACTTTTAGCTGTACAGCCTGTTTTTTAGCCTTTACGCCCCTGCCCTTACACACGCTGCAGGCCTTTTCCGGGACTTTACCGCTGCCACGACATTTGGGACAGACAGCCGCTTGCTGAATGTTACCGAAAATAGTGCGCGACACGGTCACTACTTGACCAGAGCCCTTACACTGATCGCAAGTTTTAAGTTCGTGTCCCGGCTCTACTGTAGTGCCTTTGCAGTGTTCACACATGTCATCAAGATTTAGAGTTAAGTCTGCTTCGGTGCCAAACACGGCATCGGTAAAGCCAATTTCTATATTAGCCTCTACATCTCTGCCGCGAGTTTGGCGTTGCTGGCCCTGCGGTTGACCACCACCAAAAAAGCTGCTGAATATATCGCCCAGTCCCAGGTCGCCAAAGTCAAAGTTTATATTCTGGCCGCCGGCTCCGCCAAAGCCGCCGCCAAAAGGATTGCCGCCAGCTGCTCCTCCAACACCAGCATGACCAAACTGGTCGTAGCGTTTACGTTTCTCGGTATCTTTCAGGACTTCGTAAGCTTCGTTAACTTCTTTGAACTTTTCTTCATTGCCGCCTCGATCCGGGTGATGTTCGACAGCTGCCCGGCGGAACGCTTTTTTTATTTCGTCCGCTGAGGAATCTTTTTTGACTCCCAGTACTTCGTAGTAATCACGTTTAGCCATTTTCCCTCGTTCCTTCACGAGCTAACGCTTCAGCCGCAGAAAATACCTTGTGGCTATGCTCAGGCAAGATGCCGTAATCATGCTCTAGCATGCCTTCTAAGCCGTCTTTTACTAACTCTACTGTGGAGCTATTCATGTCGTGCTCAATCAATATGCTAAATATTGCCTGTATCTTGGGGTCATTAGCAGCTTGGTGTACGGCCCATTCTTCACGCGCCTCTATAGGAATTTTTTCCCAAATATCGTCCATGCTAGTGATGATTTCCGGCCCTGTACTCATATCTTTTATTCTACCAACTTCCCCGCTAAGACCAGCGCATTAGCATAATTTTAGTCTTTCTTGGTGTCTTTGCCATCGACGACTTCACCCTCGACAGCTTCGTCTTTTTTGTCAGTTTTTTTATCGTCTTCAGTTTTTTCGGAAGTTTCGTCGTCAGACTTTGACTCGGCGGCCTGTGCCTGTTCGTACATCTTGCTGCCAATCGGCATCAATTTGTCGTTCAGTTCTTTTGCGGCGTTTTCGAGTGTTTCTTTGTTGGCTTTATCGTCAGCGATGACTTTTTTGGCAGCCGTAACGGCTTCATCCAGAGTTTTCTTATCGTCGTCGCTTAGCTTATCGTCGTTATCTTTCTTGAGCTTTTCGGCTTGGTAAACCGCACTGTCTAGCAAGTTGCGCGCTTCTACTTGCTCCTTCTTGGCTTTGTCTTCATCGGCATGAGCTTCCGCTTCTTTGGCCATTTTCTCTACTTCTGATTTATCTAAATTACCAGAGCCAGAGATAGTAATACTTTGCTCCTTGCCGGTACCCTTGTCTTTAGCGGTAACGTTTAGAATGCCGTTGGCGTCAATATTGAAGGTAACTTCAATTTGCGGTACGCCGCGCGGTGCTGGTGGAATGCCATCCAGAATGAATCGGCCTAACGACTTATTGCCCTCTATCATATCGCGTTCGCCTTGGCCTACATGGACCTCAACTTGCGGCTGGTTGTCGGCCGCAGTGGAGAAAACTTCAGACTTGCTAGTAGGTATAGTGGTGTTGCGCTCAATCAGTTTAGTCATCACGCCGCCCATGGTCTCAATACCCAAGGATAGAGGCGTAACGTCTAGCAGCAACACGTCTTTGACGTCGCCTTGCAGCACGCCGCCTTGGATAGCCGCGCCGATGGCAACGACTTCATCCGGGTTAACACCTTTCATAGGATCTTTGCCAAAGATTTTCTTGACCTTTTCCTGTACGGCCGGCATACGCGTCATGCCGCCAACAAGTACTACAGCGTCGATCTCGCTAGCTTTTATGCCGGCGTCTTTTAGAGCTTTTTCACAAGGCGTAGCCGTCTTGTCGATTAATTCGGCTACTAGACTTTCTAACTTAGCTCGGGTTAGTTTGTGCTCAAAGTGTTTCGGGCCGTCAGCATCAGCAGTTAAGAACGGTAGATTGATATCGACTTCTTGTGCAGTGGAAAGCTCAATTTTGGCCTTTTCGGCTTCGTCGCGCAGTCGCTGCATGGCAGCTTTGTCTTCACTCACATCTATGCCGTGCTCTTTTTTGAACTCATCTGCAAAATAGTTAATGACTACGCGGTCGAAGTCGGCGCCGCCAAGATGTGTATCGCCATTGGTAGATTTAACCTCAAACACACCATCGCCCAATTCTAGAATTGAGATATCGAAAGTGCCGCCGCCAAGGTCGTAAACGGCAATTTTTTCGTCGGCCTTTTCTTTGTCCAGACCATAGGCCAGAGCAGCAGCAGTAGGCTCATTAATAATGCGCTTCACTTCCAGACCGGCAATCTTGCCGGCATCTTTGGTGGCCTGGCGCTGAGAATCGTCAAAGTAAGCTGGTACCGTAATGACAGCTTCTGTAACTTTATCGCTCAGGAAAGCCTCGGCGTCACTCTTGAGCTTGCCAAGTATCATAGCGCTAACTTCTTCGGGGCTATACTCTTTATCCCCCATTTTAACCTTTGTGCTATTGCCACTTTTAACGATTTCATAGCCCATGAGCTTAAGGTCGCGCTGGACTTCCTTGTCGCTAAACTTACGACCAATCAGCCGCTTAACTTCATAAATAGTGTTTTTAGGGTTAGTAACTTGCTGGCGGCGAGCCACTTGGCCAACCAAACGTTCGCCGTCTTTTTTTACGGCTACAACCGAAGGCGTTGTGCGATTTCCCTCGCTATTAGCAATAATCTCTGGTTTGCCGCTTTGCATAACAGCCATTGCCGAGTTAGTGGTTCCTAAATCAATTCCGATAATTTTGCTCATTCGTAAGCCTCCTCTTTTAATTCGCTTTGCATCAATTCTCGTTGCAGGGTAAGGACATCTCCGATCGCTTTTACTACTTCGCGCTTAACTTCAGGGAAGTCTGGGCTATCTAGGTCCTCAGCTTCCGAGACGCGCATCACTAAACCGGACATTCCAATATCGTTAACACGATTTCGGAGAGAGGAGTACTTAAAATACGGCGTCATGCCGAAAAGTACCAAAGTAGTCCCTAGATATTGAGCCCAAGTAATGCCTTCTTGCTCCTTTTTTCGATCAATAGCCGCGATATCTCGCTGAAGGTTTGACTCTTCAATCGCAGCCCACGGATCGGCAGGCATCTCCTTATCAGGCAATATCCATCCTCCTTGCGTTAACTAGCAGTCATTGCTGACTAATGCCAGTGTAGTAAATTAGCACTCTGCTGTCAAGAGTGCTAATTGTAGTTTTTTATACAATCACTGTTCTCCTCTAGCGAGAGAGATAGCTAGTTGTTGTTCGTCGGCGCTCAGACCTTCCATGGCCTCATTCTCACGCTGGTATAGCTCGCCAAGATCAACTGCTAGATGAACACCTTCTTCTAAAACCTGGTGGACTTTATCTGTAGTAGCTATAGCGGTGGCGGCAGCGTTGATTCTGTCATCGCTAGAAAAACGATTTTCATCGCCGGCCACTATTTCTGCGCCGCTTTGGCCACGTTGTTTGCCATAAGACATAACTGAGCCAAGCACTTTTTTAGCGCGGTGGTACTTTTCCGTTCTGTCGTCAGGCAAGCGGCAGCCATTTTGGAAATCAACCCGGATAACTTCGCCCACGCTCTAGCCCTTAACTTTTACCATAGCGTGGCGGATAACTTCGTCGCCCAGTTTATAACCGGCCTGTAGCTCTTCGCTTACCACTTCTTGCTGGCCGTCACCCTCTTCCGCCCCAACAGCTTCGTGAAAATGAGGGTTAAAATGTTCGCCAACTGTTTTGATACGTTCTACGCCCATATCAGCTAACGTCTTCTCGAACTGTTTAACTACCGCTTGGATGCCTTTTACGTAATCACTATCTTTAAGGTCGGTGGGAACATGCTTAAGCGCCCTTTCAAAATTGTCGATTACCGGCAAAAGATCAGTGATAATACTCGATTTAACGGCAGCCCGCAGACTGGCTATCTCGGCTTCATGACGACGGCGTAAATTAACGGCATCAGCCCGTTCACGCTTCAGAGCTTCGGTTAGTTCTTCTATCTGTTGTTTGGCGGTTCTCTTAGTCATACAGCACATCCTCCAACTCTTGTCCGGCCCGCGCCACTAAAGCCATAACGTCGCGGTAGCTCTGGCGAGTCGGGCCAAGTGTGCCTATGTAACTACGGTCAGAAAATGGGCTGCGGAATCGGCTAATAACTAGGCTTGCGCCGGCGCTGCGACCGATTGGGTTTTCGTGGCCAATATAGACACTAAGCGGTTTATTTGGCGCAGCTTCACGTAGCCATGGCTCCAAATTATCTAGCAGACTGGCTACTTGTTGAGCCTGAGAGCCGCTGATAAATTCCGGCTGGCCAAACAGATTGGAAAGCCCGCTTATATACAGTTGGTTGCCAATGGTAGCAAGGCCCAAGTTATGAGTCAGCTCAACCAGAGTGTCGACGGCATTTCTGATCATACGTTCTGGTGCGCCTGCTTGTTGTACTCGAGCCGCTAGCGCCTTTTCAGCGCGACCTTCGGGCAGCGTTTTGTCTGACAATTCATTCAGGTTATTAACGTACAGACGATAGCCTTTATCGGTCGGCACACGGCCAGCACTGGTATGCGGCTGACTAATATAGCCGTGTTTTTCCAGCTCGGACATCTCGGATCGGATAGTGGCCGAGCTAACGTTGAATAATTTAGCGAGCAGAGTCGAACCAACCGGACTGGCCACCTCGGCATACTGCTCGACTATAGCATTCAAAATAGCTTGCTGACGCGCTGTCATAATACTATGTATCTTATAATTTTAGCACTCGGACGTCAAGAGTGCTAAATTAGCTTAGTTTGGAGAGTAGATCCTGAGCCAAAGCGCGAGCTGTTTCGGATTCTTGGCCGGCTGGAGCACCGTGAGCGATAGCATCGGCTACTTCTACTGCCTGATCCAGGTCGTCATTAATAACGAAACGGAAGTATTTTTTGTGTAGCGCTTCTTCTAACTCGTGTTTAGCTGTTTGCATCCGACGTTTAATGTCTTCTGGGTCCGCGTCGCCGTCGTATCGCTGTTTGAGTCGCTGTTGCCAAACCTCATAACTGGGCGGCAAAATAAAAAGTGCGATGACATTGGAGCTGATTGATTCGTATTCAGCCACACCCTGTACCTCCATGTCGGTAAGAGCAATTTTATGGTGGTCGTGTGCTTTCTGGATTTCGGCGACGCTGGTACCATAAACGTTGCCGCTGTACATCTTGGCTTCTACAAACTCGCCATTATCAAGTTTTTTCTCGGCTTCAACAAGATTTGTGAAATGGTACTCCCTGCCATCTTGTTCCAATACGCCTTGGTTTTCACGCGGTTTTCTTGTAGTGTGCGAGACTATATGATGGTATTTGCCTGTCTCTAGCAATCGGTGCTTAATACTATCTTTGCCGGCGCCAGACACCCCGACTAATAGTAAAATCGACGTATCCTCAACTAAAGCAATAGTGGCGGCTGATGGTTGATAATTCTCAAGTTTTTGTTTGAGTCCCGCCGCCTGCGCGGAATCATCCATTGCCTTATTATAAACCTTACAATGGTTTTAGAGCAAGTGCAAATCGCATTACCAATTAATCACGCTTGAGCATAACGGTGAAGGCTTCGGACGGAATATCGACTTTGCCGAATTTTTTGAGGCGCTTTTTGCCTTTGGCTTGTTTGGCCAGCACCTTTTTCTTGCGCGATACGTCGCCGCCATATAGACCGCTAGTTACGTCTTTGCGGTAAGCGCTAATATCTTCGCGAGCTATGAACTTGCCGCCAATCGCCGCCTGAAGTGCAACTTTAAAATTCTGACGAGGAATGACATCTTTGAGTTTTTCAACTGTTTGTCGCCCCAGCGCCTGCGCCTCAGCGCGGTGAGTCATAATACTGAGTGCTCCTATCATTTCACCAGCCACATAAAAATCTAGACGCACTAAGTCTTCGGCTCGATAATCAGCCAATTCGTAGTTGAACGAACCGTAACCACTTGTTATGCTCTTTAATTGGTCGTAGAAGTCCGTCAGTAAGTTAGCCAGCGGCGCCTCAAAACTAACAACAGCTCGCCTGTCTACGTAGCTTACGTTTTTCTGCTGGCCCCGCTTACTACTAATTAATTGGATCACCGAGCCAACGTATTCCTGGGGCACAATGATTTCGCCATTAATCCATGGCTCGCGAATTTCTTGTATTTTGGCTGGGTCTGGCAAATCGGCTGCGCTCTTTATGTCCAATTCTTCACCGCTTACCATTACTACATGATAGTCAGTGGACGGATTAGTAATTACTAGTTCTAGATCGTATTCACGCTCTAACCTCTCCCTGACAATATCCATATGCAGTAAACCCAAAAAACCAACCCGTACGCCAAAACCCAACACGGGCGAATTTTCTGGCGCAAACTGCAGTGCCGAGTCGCTTAAAGATAGTTTCTCGACTGCGTCTTTTAAGAGCTGGTAGTTTTCGTTGCTATCGGGGAAAAAGCCGGCGTACACAAAAGGCTGAACGTTTTTATAGCCCGGCAATGGTTTATGGGCTGGTTTGCTTGCTAATGTGATGGTATCGCCGACTTTGGCTTCGCGCGTCGATTTAAGATTAGTTACTATGTAGCCAATCTCGCCGGTTGCCAGGCTTTTTTCGCTGATCATTTCCGGTGTCAACGCACCGACGTCTAACGACAGGCCGTCGGCACCAGTAGCCATCATTTTAATTTGTGCATTTTTGTTAATGGCGCCATCAAATACTCGGACATACAAAATTACACCTCTATAATCATCATAATAGGAGTCAAATATTAACGCCCGTGTTTCAGAGTTTTCTGACTGTTTGGGCGGCGGTATGTCGCTGATAACAGCGCGCAAAACGGAGTCTACATTCTGTCCAGTTTTAGCAGAAATTTCTATGATGTCTTGGCGCTTACATCCTAGCAGACTGATAATCTCGGCACTTACACGCTCTATGTCAGCTGCGGGCAGGTCAATTTTATTAAGCACTGGGATGATTTTTAGGTCGGCGTCCATTGCTAAATACACATTGGCTAAGGTCTGCGCTTGAATACCCTGCGTAGCGTCCACTACCAGCAGCGCACCTTCACAGGCTTGGAGGCTACGCGACACTTCGTAGCTAAAGTCTACGTGGCCAGGCGTATCAATTAAGTTTAGCTCGTAGCTCTCGTGCCGCATACGAACAGGTGCTAATTTAATAGTAATCCCTTTTTCGCGCTCCAGCTCCATTTTGTCGAGCAGCTGGGCTTTCATATCACGTTTTTGCACAGTGCCCGTCAACTCCAGCAAACGGTCCGCCAGCGTGGACTTGCCGTGGTCAATGTGCGCAATAATACAAAAATTACGAATATGGTCTTGAGTCATATGAAACTCTATTATAACAGAGGTATTATGGGTTATTGGCAAGCATTTCTAGGATACTGACATACTGGCCGGGTGTAATTACCAAGTGATCTAGCAACTCAATGCCAAGCACTTTGCCTGCCGCTATAAGCTGTTCGGTAATGTGAATGTCTGGCGTAGTAGGTTCAAGCTGGCCCGACGGATGGTTATGCGCCAAAATAACCGCTATAGCGCCGCGTTCAATAGCCGGCTGGAAAACCTCGCGAGGGTGAACCACGTTGGAAGTCAGGCTGCCAATAGAGATAACTTCGTCGTGCACTATCCGGTAGCGGCTATTAAGATACAGGCCCCTTAGCTGCTCTTTGTTGCTATTTGAGATATCTTTTAAGTATTGATAGGCTTGCTTAGCATTGCGGATATGTACCGGCCGGCCCGATGACTGACGCGCGTAGAAGCGGCGGCCCAGTTCCAGACTAGCAACTATTTGGCAGGCTTTGCCCAGTGGGATGTCAGCCGTTTGACTAAGCTGCTTGGGGTTAAGTTCGCTAGCAATAGCCTTTTCGCCGTATTCGCGGAGGGTCCGTCGGGCCATAGCCAAAACGTCTTCTTTGCGGTTGCCGACTCCCCACAAAATAGCAATAAGCTCGGGTATTGATAAATTAGCAGCGCCCGTCTTAAGCAGGCGTTCACGCGGACGCTCGTCTTCGGGTAAATCTTTGACGCGTAAAACATATTGGTTTTCAGATTCTGTGAATATAAGATCGTGATCCGTAACACCATAGTCTGCTGCTGTGCTCAAAACTGCTTGTGACATAGCCCAATTATACCTCTACTCGGTCTAAATAATATTAAATATTTGTTAAATAAGACGAAATTACAATTCTAAGCGAATAGGCTTAAGAATGATTTTTCGTAAACGATCAAATATCGGCCGGACTTCTTCCAGACCAAATAGTGCTGATAAACTAATGTGCACCGTGAAGGTCACCGACGCAATCAATAGCAGTTTGGAGCCCAACTCAAAAATACCTTTGTCGTTAATGCCCAGCGGATACAGAGAAATCATTATAAAGGCAGCGACCACACTAAAGCCAGTAACCGAAGCGATGCGCCATACACCTCCCCAGAAGTTAGCGTCAAAGAGCTTGGGGTCGCGGATTAACATGACTATTGAGAGAATAAAGACCTCTACGGCAGCCACGATTGATTGTGCCAGACCCAAACCAGCCACACCGTAGGCGCTGGGCTTAGCTAATGTGTATGCTAGAAATACATTAAGAGCGATAACAAACACCGAAACCAGCAGCGGCGTCCGGGTATCCTTTTGAGCATAGAACCAACGGGAAATTATGGCGTAAACTATCCGGAAAAATATTGCCAAAGTTAGAAAACCAAATACCGTAGCAATCTGCTGGTTACCATGCGTGTAAATCAAACGCGCCAGGTAGCCGCGCGCAAAATAGCAGACTGTGACCATGGGCGCGCTAATCCATATCATAGCTCTTAGAACCGTTAAGAAGTCTTTGCGGAAAAGGTCCGGCCGATGCTGGCTAAGACGGGCGTTAAGGCGCGGAAAGGCAGCTGTGGAAATTGCTGTACCAATTAAAAGTATCGGAGCTGTGCTTAGGATGTAAGCGTTGCTCCAATAAGTTATGCTGCCAGACTTTATACTGCTGGCAATGTGTGTTTCTACAATGTTTTCTACCTGGTCCATGCCCTGGTCCAAAGACCGTGGCGGCAAGTTACGTAACACCATGTGAAACTCGGGGTTTTTCCATTGAATTTTGGGCCGCCAATTGAAACCAGTCCGCCAAAGACCAAACATAACCACTATCAATTGCAAGATCGCTCCAATAAACGCCCCGAGACCTAGGCCTATCAGCCCAATATTGTCTTTAAAAATATAAATGCTTAAAATAATTGAGAGATTGTAGAATAACGGCGCTATTGCGTAGAAAAAGAAACGTCCCATAGTCTGCTGAACGCTTGTTAGAATACCTGAAATGGTAAATAGTAATGGATTTAGCGCTAGAAAGCGCATAATTGTTGCCGCTGTATGCAGCTGCTCTGGCGAAAGGCCGGGCGCTACTATGTGGCGTATCAGCGGTTCGGCAAATATCAGTATAATTACAGCGACTACGGCCATAATAATTGCTAGGAAATTCATTAGCCAATCAGCCAGTTCCCAGGCGCTTTTACGACCTATTCGATGAAGCCTATCCGAAACCACCGGCATAAAAGCAACACCCAGCGCTCCGGCAGCTAGTGTAAAAAAGAAAAAATCTGGAATAGTAAAAGCAGCGAAGTAGGCGTCGGTGCTGTGCGGACCGGTGGTCGGAAAGTTGGCATTTACTAATTTGGTACGCAGAAACCCTAGCAGCTGGCCGACAAAAGATGTAGCCATCAGCAAAAAAGCTATATTGCCTATATTTATGCGGCTCTTCTTCTTTGCCTTGGCGGCAGATGTAGCAGGCGAGCTGGGATTCATGTGAGACCAGTAACTTTACAGTTCAAGGTTTTCAATTCAACACTTAGTATAAAACAGCTTCTTATCCTATAACAGGGCAAACTTATAATAATGCTCATTCACCGGTTGATTGGGAATATCCGGCTTTGGCTCCCCACTCGAGAGTAATCTCTCGTACAGCCTGTAATCTACCGCTTGCTTCCGGAGGATAGTGTATAACCGGCTTGCCCTGAGAATGCAGAATAGTATTAATTGCTTGGATGCGCCACCACGGACAACGCATATCTTCGCCATCTTTAAACTCTGCCAGGCCACCTAATATTAAAGGTATAGCCTGTTCGCCCATTTCCACAATTTTGGGAAAGCCTTCGTGCCGTTCAAAACCACCCGACCAAAACTCGGTCTCTTCGTCAACGGTAGCAGCAAGCTCCTCAAAGCGAGACTTAACGTTATCGTCGGTGTTTAACGTTTCGCCAGGCATAAATACACCATAAATTTAGTTCTCAGTTCAGCGTGGCGGCAGCAGGCATTTTGGCACCCTTGAGGACTTCGGCAACTTCTTCGGCATTGACGGTCTCTTTTTCTAGCAGCTTGTCCTTCAGTTTTTCCAGATAAGACATGTTGGCTTTGATGACCGTACGAGCCCGGACGCCAGCTTCGTTGATTAAGCTCTCTACTTCGTCGTCAATCAGCTTGGCCGTTTCGTCAGAGTAATCGCGTTCGTGGACCAGCTTGTCGATCATCATTCCATCGTCAGTGTGGAATACTTGGTTGCGTAGTTTTCTGCCCATGCCTTGATTAACAATCATGTCGCGGGCCATGTCAGCGGCGGCTGGCAAGTCGCTGCCAGCACCGGTAGTTATGCGGTCGTAACCTAAAACAATTTCCTCCGCTACTCGGCCGCCAAGAGCCCGGGCCAACGCATCTTTAAATTGGACAAGCGACGTAAACATGCGGTCTTCTGGCGGAATAGACCAAGTAACACCGCCTGCCTGGCCGCGCGGAATAATAGTGACTTTATGAACCGGGTCGGCATCGGGCAGCACATGGCCAACCAAAGCGTGGCCAGCTTCGTGATACGCAGTCACTTCTTTGTCTTTTTCGGTCATTACTTTGCTTTTGCGCTCCGGACCGATAGCCACGCGCTCAAACGCTTCAGTTACATCATGCTCGGTAATTTCATTGTGCGAATTGCGAGCAGCGATAATTGCTGACTCGTTAGCAATGTTAGCTAGGTCAGCACCAGCCGAACCAGCAGCCTTAGCTGACAATGCATCTAGATCCACTTTTTTACTCATTGGCTTTTCTTTAAAGTGAACTTTTAGAATGGCTTCCCTGTCTTTGCGGTCTGGAAGACCAATATTAACCCGACGGTCAAAGCGTCCTGGCCTGAGCAATGCCGGATCTAGTACGTCGACCCGGTTGGTCGCGGCCAGCACAATAACGTTCTGGCCTTGTTCAAAACCGTCCATTTCAACTAGTATCTGGTTCAGCGTTTGTTCGCGTTCATCATGCCCGCCACCCATACCAGAACCACGACGACGGCCAACAGCGTCAATTTCATCTACGAATATAATGCACGGTGCGTTCTTTTTTGCTTTAGCAAATAAATCACGGACACGGCTGGCACCAACACCGACAAACATTTCTACGAACTCGGAACCGCTAATGCTAAAGAACGGAACATTGGCCTCTCCAGCGGCTGCTCGAGCCAGCATGGTCTTGCCAGTACCTGGAGGTCCCACCAACAACACGCCTTTTGGAATCTTTGCTCCCATACCAGCAAACTTCTTTGGAAACTTTAGGAATTCTACAACCTCTTCCAGGTCTTGCTTGGCCTCAGCGCTGCCTGCAATATCTTTGAAAGTAATTTTGTCTTTTTCGTTACCGTATAGTCGAGCACGGCTTTTGCCAAAACTAAGCGCCTGATTACCTTGGCCTTGGGCGCTGCGCAACATGAAATATAAAATGCCGGCTATCAACAGTACAGGCACTATGGACTCTGCAAGACTAATCCATGTAGAACTGCCGTTGTTGGCTGGTTTGTATGAAACGGAAACTTTGGACGTATTAAAACCCTGTTCTTTTAAGCTTGAGTTTGCATCTACGTAAGTTTTGAGTGTAGCCCGGTCTTGGCCTTTAGGAGTTATATCGAGTTCGTTATTATTGACGACAATCTTACTGTATTTGCCGGCGTTGGTGTCTGCGATTGCCTGGCTAGCAGAAATGGTTTTCAACGAGCTAGGTTGATTAACGGCTGCTAAAACAATTAACCCAAACAAAATTAATAAAGCTACAAAACCGGCATTCTTCATACCGCGGTTATTGCCTTTTGACGATTTACGACCGGGCCTCAAGGGTTTTTTATCCATGGGTACGATTATACCTGGGTTAGGAAAATTTGCCTAGCGCTCTGGTGCTTGGAGTGCCAAATTAGTCTTCCCAACTCGCATTGTAACACCTTTCAATACATCAAACTTTTGACCGGGACGAGCCATCTTTGCAGCCACTACCAGTCGATCAAGCGTGCGGCTATCAAAATCCCGGATGTTTTGCTCTCGCAACCATGCAGCCATAACTTCGAGCGCGATTCCATGGGGCAACTCTTTAAACCAGCTCTTATTTAAGTTGCCATTTTCAGAATACTGGCGCAGTTCGTTATACAGCAAGTTATCTAGCTCCTTGTTATTTATTTTGGCGCTATCAATGATATTTAAAAGCTGATGTTTATCTTGCTCACTAAACCGCGGCAACAGCTGCCGCCGGATATAATTACGCAGATATACCTCTTCTTGATTAGTTGTGTCCTCGCGCCACTTAAGACTGTGATCTCTAGCGTATTTAATAATGTCTTGCTTTGAAATCTGTAGCAGCGGACGTTTTATTGTACTGCTGCTAGCTAAAGCACTTAAGCCCTTGCGGCCGGTGCCGCGCAGTAAATTAATAACAGCTGTTTCCAGTGCGTCGTCTTCATGGTGAGCGGTAACAATTGCGCGGGCCTGGTGCTTTTTAAGTATTTTGTTCAGAAAATTATAACGGGTTTCGCGAGCTTTAGCTTCGCTAGCGTCTGAACCTAACCTGCCTTCAGCATATTCAAATAGTAGACTGTAGTCTTTAGCTAGCGTTTGAACGAAACGACAGTCCTCAGGTGACTCAGCGCGGATGCCGTGGTCAAAATGCGCGACTACTAATTCCATGTCTGCTTTCTTACTTAACAAGTCAAGCAAGACGACCGAGTCTACACCGCCCGAAACAGCTACTACATACTTACCTGGCTCCAGATCAATATCCATCACGTATAATTATAGTGTGAAACGGCTTTACTTTATACGGCATGGCGAGAGCACGTTTAATGCTAACCATACCTGGAATGGTTCTTCTGACATGCCGCTGACAATTAAAGGCCGTTCGCAGGCTAAACAAGCAGGCCGGCAAGCCAGCGACAAAGGCTTGGCCTTTGATGTGATTATAAGTTCTCCTCTTGCGCGTGCTTTCGATACAGCTAAGATTGTGGCTTCGGAACTTGGTTATCCTAGCAATAAGATTATTTTGAACGACCGGTTTGTAGAGCGTGATTTTGGTAAGCTCGAAGGTCGCCGAGACCTGGTTGCAGGCACTAAATATTTCATTGATGAATCAGCCATTGACCCTTACGACGGCGTTGAGAAGTTAGTTGATCTCCAAAAACGTATGGATGATTTTTTGGCTTATTTGCATTCTATCCCCCATGACACCGTACTTGTCGTCGGTCATGGAGGCGCTGGCCGAGCCCTGAGACGTGCCATCGAAAGAGAACCGCTCAGCAAACGAGGTAAGGCTCTCGGTAACGCTGAGCTCGTGAGGTTTATATGAGCCGGCCTCAGGTTGGTCTAGGCGTGTTCGTTTGGAAAAACGGCAAGTTTTTAATGGGTAAGCGAGTTAGTTCGCATGGATACGGCACCTGGAGTATCCCCGGCGGGCATCTAGAGTTCGGCGAAGCTTGGGAAGAAGGCGCCAGGCGCGAAGTGCTCGAAGAAACCGGTCTAGCAATTACCAACATTCGCTTTCTGGCCGCCACCAATGATGTATTTGAGAGCGAGGGAAAGCACTCCGTAACTATATGGGTTTTTTCGGATTACGAAAGTGGTAAGCCTGAAATCCTTGAACCGGACAAATTCATAGATCACCAGTGGCGAACCTTCCAAACACTGCCTTCGCCGCTGCTTGAGCCTTGTTGGAAAAACTTGCGAAAAGCCAAACCAGAACTCTTTACTTAGGCTGGTCAACAGATGTGAATCGTGGTATATTTTAACCCTGTTAAGCCTTAAGGCGGCGTAGCTCAGTTGGTTAGAGCACAGGACTCATAAGCCTGCGGTCGCGAGTTCGAATCTCGCCCCTGGTACCAAAAAACCGGTAAATTGCCGGTTATTTTTTATCCCGGTCAGCCGATATCTGTCTTCGCCAAAGAGAAAAATAACGGCCTTTTTGTTTAAGCAATTGCTGGTGTGTTCCCTGTTCTACTATTTCGCCCTCGTGCATAACTATAATCCGGTCTAGTCCGGCCACCGTGCTAAGACGATGGGCCACTATGATAGCGGTTTGTTTGCCTAGGATTTCGGGCAGAGCTCGCTGAATAATCTGTTCACTTTCGCTGTCGAGCGCACTGGTGGCCTCGTCGAAAAGCATGATCGGCGCTCTCTTTAGCACAGCTCGCGCAATAGCAACCCTCTGTTTTTGGCCACCGCTCAATTTTATGCCTCTCTCGCCAACGATCGTGTCGTAGCCATCTGGTAATTTTTGGATAAATTTATGGGCGTGCGCTGCTTTGGCGGCATTAACTACTTGGGCGATACTGGCATTTTCTTTGTAATAAGCGATGTTCTCACGAATACTCCGATGGAACAATAGCGGCTCTTGCGGCACATAGGCGATCTTTTGACGCAGTTCGCTCTGGCTAACATTCCTGATGTCAACTCCGTCTATTTCAATCGAACCGCTATCTACATCATCAAACCGAAGCAGAAGATTAGCTAGGGTGCTTTTACCGGCGCCGCTTAAGCC
>JARIHC010000003.1 GCA_029288485.1 Candidatus Saccharimonadota bacterium
AACGTAACCTTGCCAAAAACCTTCGTGGCTACCTCTTATTTCCACACCGGTCATGTCGCGCAGCGGCAATGGCTCTTCACTGGGAGTGCGCTGGTGAGGTAGTTCTAGCTGATCCGGTCTATTCATATGTTTATATATGAGACGAAGTCCTCATATCCGTAGAGTCCCAAGCCTCCGATAGCTAACAATAGTACAACTCTACACCTATTTTACAATTTGTAAAGGCGCTTTTTGCAAGCATAAGCGTACAGATGACAAAACCGCTGGAATAGGCTATAATCTTCCCCTGTATTACACCGTCAATGGGGATTGGCCAAGTGGTAAGGCAACGGGTTCTGGTCCCGTGATCGGGGGTTCGAATCCCTCATCCCCAGCCAAGGTTACGGCAATTAGTCTTTTAAAGGATCGGCAGCATATTATGTCAGTAATTGATGACTATCTAGTCAAATTAGAAGGCGTCGATAAAACTATTATCGAAACTATGTATGCGATTACCCGTGAAATGGTACCTAGCGCCACAGAAGAGTTAAGTTATGGTATGCCAGCGTTTAAGTACAAAGGTAAAGGCTTAATAGCCGTTATGGCTAATAAAAAATTTTTAAGCCTCTACCCTTTTGGCTCAGTTAAAAAGCTAAACCTAGACCTTTCGGCTTACGAATGCACCCCCGGCAGCATACATTTTAGCGCCAATCATCCGATACCTGATGATTTACTGCGCAAGATTATTACTATGCGGGTTCAGCAGATTGAGGCATCAAGTTAGTTATAACTTAGCGACAGTAGCCCAACCAAACATAAGCACTAAATGAATGTTTGCTTTATTGCTGTCCATAGGATATCTTTAGCCCATGAGTGAAAGCCAACCATCAGACCTCCAAGCACAACTAATCGAGCAACAGATAAAGTGGGAAGCGAGCCGTGCCGCTAACGAGTTACAGTGGATGGGCGAAGCTCGATACGGAAATTTTTTGCGCACTCTGATATGGACCGCACTACACGGTTATCTTCATCACGGTGTCACCCCACAGGCAATAATGCAGGCAGAAGCCATTGAGATGAACAGGCAATACGACCTCAAACACTCATGATATATGCTTTATCTAAACCGTCGATGTACAGTCGATTTTGCAAACTTTAATTACGCGACTATCCTGCAAAAATCGAGCTAAGTATTGCGATAATCTATGCGGGTCTATTGATCAAGCGGTGGGGTATTAGGGTTTTCTGTTTCCAGCGATACGTCTTCTGTCTGGTCTTCGGGCTTTAAGATTTGGTCTACTACGTGATCGATCTGGTCGTTTGTTAGATTAGCTTTTACCAGATAGTCTTCTATGCCTTTATCGCGCAAGCCAGCCGGCGCGTCAACTTCGTTAAGGTTAGATATAATGACAACTTTTATATCTTTGCCCCATTCGCTGGCGCGCATTCTTTCCAATATTTGGTCGCCAGCAATTTTGGGCAGCATAAGGTCTAGTAGAACCAGATTTGGTCTTTCTCGTTCTATAACTTCCAGAGCCTGTTGACCGTCGTAAGCCGGAAAACACTTGTATCCCAGCAGCTCTAGCCTAGTCTTATATATATCGACTAAGCTAGCGTTGTCGTCAACTATCACTATCTTTTGCGGCGTAATGTCTGCATCCGGATTCATATGATAAATTCTAGTGCATTAAAACTCATAATGCTACTAGGGCTTTATGCTCCTAGGTTGCCAACGCCAGAGCCAAAGCCCCAAGCGCAATATAAAACCACTTGGATCGTTTCTTTTGCTCGCGGCCTTTATCCTTCTCCATATGTGTATTATAGGTGCTTGTTCCCCTCCATGCTGTTAGGAATCTCACGCGCTGTCGTCAGAGGCGATATTCATCATCCAGTTCACGCCGTATTTGTCGGTTAGGCTGCCGAATGTGTCACCCCAAAACTCTTTTTTTAGTTCGGAATGTACTTTGCCGCCTTCACCCAAAGCTTTAAAAATTTCTCGCATCTGAGTTTCGTCTTTTACTGTGCCGCCGAGCGATAGGTCAACCTTAGCAGCCGCTGCGCTGGCTTTATCAGTATCGCTAGCCATTAGTTTAATATCACCGCCTTCTAAGCGAGCATGCATCAGCCAATCTTTTTTGCTTGCGTCCTTATCCATGCCTGGTACGTCAGCATAAGTTTGAACTGTTATTTCGCCACCAAAGACGCTTTTATAAAATTCCATAGCCTCGCGGCACTGACCTTTGAAATAAAGATACACATCTAACTTAATATCGCTCATATAGCCCTCCTACTATTTAGCATCTCACTAATTATAACCAAAATTTTACTAAGCTACCCTCAGACTAACAGGCATTCTTGCGAATCATTTAATGAGAGCTGGTAGCTTTAGTTGTGGCAACTGCTCGGTGCGGCCACAACAATACAGAGGTCATCACAGTAAAAAATGCTAAATCGAAAATAGCTGATTTGGGTGTAATAACTTGGCCCGCCAGGATTTCTATCCCGCCGGTAAAAAACCCTACGCCAACATATACGAGTCCGAGCGTTAGTGAGGTTAAAATGGCTTTGGTATGGCTTTGCTGAGCCGCTGAGCGCAAAAAATAGATGCCTACAGGTATAAATAGACTCATTAAAATAACACCGATGACAGCGGTAGAAAAAAACGGATCGCGGTAGTTAATGAAATTATTAGTAAGCTCTAACGTCGAGCGCGGCACAGCATATATCCAAGACACTAGGCCAATTATTGCGATAGGGATAGTGGCGGCAAACACCGAAACTTTAGCTCGTAAAACCAGACACCATAATACAGCGGACTGAGCCACGGCACTGCTATATATGAACACTTCAGCAATTAAATAAGTGGTGCGCAGGGTTTCTAGGTCAGCCGTGAAAAAGCTGGGTAGCGCCAAAACAGCCTGACCGACACCCATTAATAAACCAAACCAGCCCAGATACCTAGACAGTTCATTCTTGGAGACTCTATAGTTTGTGTAGCTTCTGTAAAAGAGCAACAAACATGCAGCCGAGCCGACGAGCCATGTATACGAGTTGAACGGTACTTCTGATAATGGCACCATGTAAACATTATATAACCAGGGAGCAAGTATGTAGCTGTTTGAAGTAATGATATATTGGTAGTTAATATGGAAGGCGCCCAATCTCCGAGCCCGCCAACACCTTCACTGGCTCCCATTAAGCCAGACAAGCTGTCTTTTTGGCGACGGCATAGAACGCTGCTGGTGGTACTGTTTATAATCTTGATAGCTGGCGGCGGCACATTGGTATACTTACTGCTCAAGCCCGCGCCTCAACCAGTGAACGAAGCAGCGGCTCAAGCAAAAATTAAATCAGTCACCAACCATAATCATTGGAAGAATTCGGTTGACCCAACTGCCATTCCTCTGGGTGACGGCAAACTATCTACTACACCGCAAACTGGCAATGTCGATACATGCACAACTAACTTGAAGAGCGGCGGCGCTCAGCACGCAGGCTCGTGGATCAATAGCGCTAACAATACCTGGAATTCCAAAACCAAAGTCAATGTGGAGGGGGCTGTCACCTGGCCAGCTGCCAACCACACTGAAAAAGTTAGCGGCACCACCCGAGCAATTACCACTAACGATTTGCCCAAAGGGTTCACTACTGGTATCTTCCCTATTGCTCGAAGCGACCCAGCTTATCAGTATGATCGTAACCCTAACAGCATAGGCACACAAGCACTAACTTACGAGTTACCATTTAATCCTACCGCCGCGGCTGCGCCGCACTGTGTAGGTCTAGGACCAATCGGCGTACTCAATAACGGAGTAGCGTTATTTAACGCGCTAGACGCTGGCGGGCGTGACGCGGTAGCGCACGAAACTCAAGATAGCTGCAACGGCCATCCTGACGGAGATGACATGTATCATTACCATGACGTTCCGATATGTCTGCGCAATGAAGCTAAGGGCGAATCGACCTTGGCGGGATACGCCCTTGATGGTTACGGAATTTACGTGGAACGGGATTCCAAGGGTAATTTGCCCACTAACGCCGACCTAGATGAATGCCATGGACGTACGAGCCAGGTATTATGGAACGGTAAAAAGACGAACATATACCATTATGACGCTACTCTTGAGTACCCCTACACAGTTGGCTGCTACCACGGTACGCCGATTTCAGTTAGCGGAGCGCCCAAAGCAGGCAGCGCACCTGCCAAACATCGCTAGCACTTTTTAATCTTGGCCGACAACGATATGGCTTTCCGGTGCACCCTCACCAGCAAGCCGCTCGTAGCCAGAGGGTATGCCCCTTATTTCTGCCTTAGCGCCAGCGGCATCAAGCGCCACAATCCCAGCACGCCACCCTGGAGGAGGACCATCAAGTAGTTCCCGCTCCCTTAATTCTTCCTCGCTGAGCGGCTCCCCACCAGAGGAAGTACGCCCTATAGTATCTGCCGCGTCGGCTTCGCCCGCGTCACCCTCTTCCGTATTAGTTTGTTTTCCTGATTCTGCAAACATAGATTCCATTATACATACCCGCCCACATTGTATTAAGTAATATATCTTACTATCAGCCGCAAACCATTAGATACACATAAGCATTTTGTTATAATTTTAAGGTAGTGTCGTCACATCGCGTAATAGCAAAACCTCAAGATCTTGTCGAACCACGAATCGCCAGTTATTTTAAGAGCAGCTGGTATGCTCGTTGGATCATTGTAGCTATTGTAGCTGGCAGTTTTTTGTTTATTTCAGGTTTGCATCGCCAAGTGGTGGAGATTCTATTAGTTTTAGCCACCGCATACAACGCTCTTCTATTGTTAGGCGCTAAGCAAAACTGGACAGCAGTTACTGACCAGAGATTAATGCTGGCTATAGATAGTGTATTGGCGTTAATCTTAGTAGTCTTTACCGGCGGCATATCCAGTCCTTACCTAATGGTGCTGGTATTGGTGGTCGTGTCGGGCGCCTTTTGGTACGGCATATGGGTTACTCTGGTCATTACCGTCTCACAAACACTAGTATTGTTGACGGAAAAAGTTCAACAAACTCACAGCGGCGCATCGAAAACATTGATAGTCGAAATGCTTATTCTGGCTACAGTCGGCGCATACGTGGCGTGGTTGACAAGGTCTGAACGCACCGAACGCAATAAATTAATTGCTTTGGGGACCCAGACCGAGAACGAACGGCAACAACTTTTGGCGCTTATTAACAACATGCGCGACGCGGTCATAGTTGTCGATAACGATGATGAAATTATTATTTATAACCAAGCCGCCGTGGCGCTATCACACAGCTTAAATGATTTGCACAACGTGCCGCTTAATAAAGCCGTTCAATTTCTGGATGACAACGGCCATATAGTAGAGCTAAAAACAAAACGATCTAAAGCCGCCTCGGAACGTAAAGACCTGAATGCGAAAGCCGCCGACGGCAGTTTAATAAACGTTTCTGTTAGTACGGCGCCATACATAGTGGACCGCCAAAACCGCGGTCACGTGTTGATTATTCGAGACATCACACAAGAAAAAACCATCGAAAAAGAACGGGAAGAGTTTGTGGCCGTGGCTTCGCATGAGCTGCGCACACCGCTAACAATCGCCCAGGGCGATATTTCGTTCTTGCTATCACCGCCTTATCTGCCAAAAGATAAGGAATCGGTCGGCATGCTAAACAGTGCTTTGAGCAGCTTGAAGCAGTTATCGCACATTATTAGCGACCTAACCAACCTCTCCCAAGTTGAGAGCGAAGAACTTGACGTACAGCTTGAACCGCTTAATCCTGTGGCGCTGCTGCATGAATGCGAGGCGGATTATAGAGATCAAGCCAAAAGCAAAGGCTTGCAGCTCAATGTACAAATAGACCCTCATTTAAGTTCAGCCACTATTTTGACTAGCCGGTATGTGGTGCGGGAAATTTTGTCTATTTATATTTCAAACGCTCTGAAATTTACGGATAAGGGCTCCATTACTCTGAGTTTAACGAATCCTCAAAAAGAAACTTCTGGCGTAACTTTCAGTATTCGCGACACCGGGATAGGTATCTCCCAATCCGATCAGAAAAGAATATTTGAAAAATTCTTCCAATCAGAAGATTATGGCTCGAGAGTGCACGGCGGGACTGGCCTCGGACTTTATATTGCCCGCAGCCTAGCTAACCGCATTACAGCCAAAGTATGGTTTGAAACCGAGCTTGATAAGGGCAGTGCGTTTTATTTGTGGGTGCCGCCGTATAGCAAACATAAGCAAGACCGCGGCAAGGTAGCAGCCGCCGAAACCAAAGACTTCTTTAGCACCGTTTAATTTATTGCCGGTCTGGAGCGTGAGCAGTAGGACGAAGCAACTGAACCAGCAAAAAAATAGTAAAGAAAACGCCTATTACAGCAGCTGATTGCTGAGTATCGCTGCCCTTATCAAAAATATTATTGTAAGTAGCGGCTACGCCGACGATAATAAATGTCAAACCGCTAACTAGAGTCTTTAATTTAGCCGATGAAACTGCTTGATTAGGTACTTGGCGTATCAAAAAGTAGCCGATTGGCATTGCGAGGCCCATATAGATTATTGATTTGAGTATTAAAACTGCAGGCTTGTCGACATACGTTATTAGATACGGAGACGAGGTTAAGCCAACGTGTGAGGTTAGAGCTTGCAGGGTCATTAGAACTGTAGAAAACGGTATTGTTACTAGGTAGAGGTAATCCAGTCTGATTCGATTTCGCATACCCAAAAACCATAAAATCCATACCTGCACCTGTAAAGAAATTTGAACGAAAAGGTCAGCTAAGAAATAAGTGACACGCAATATATGCAGGTTTTGTGTCAGTAGACCCGGCACACCGTAAAAGAAAAGCGCTGTACCAAAGGTTAAGCCAAGCGCACAGTACATACGAGCCAACGGGTTTTTAGTCCGTCGATAGCTGCGCCAACTTTTAAGGCCAAACACGTATAGGCCAGCGGCGCCTAAAGACCATGTAATTGCATTAATTGGGACGTGTATCATAGACAAATCGTATACGCTTACTAGCCAGTATATACTTATATGCATGAAAAAGCTGCCGCCTTATAGCTTCTATATTCATCTTAGCTGTGCGCTCGACAGCTCATACGGATCACATCAAACCCCTTAAAAATTAAATTTTATAAATAATATTTGCTTTTTTAGCAATTTTTTAATAAAAATTTAAGATTTGCTTGGTAATAATAGCGTGGTGCAGAAAGGAGCATCATGAAGTTACTGCTAATAGAAGACGACCGGGAGATTGCCGCCGCCCTATGCCAGGTCTTAGCTGCGTTTTACTCGGTCACCTTAGTGGGTAGAGGTAAAAGCGGTCTGGAGCAAGCTAAAACTAACCGTTACGGCTTAATTATTCTAGACCTTAATTTGCCAGACGTTAGCGGCTTAGAAGTTTGTCAGATTCTAAGAGCCGAGGGTTATCAAACTCCTATACTGATTTTAACTGGACAAACAAAAGTTATGGACAAGATACAGCTTCTAGATGCTGGAGCAGACGACTACCTCACCAAACCGTTCAGTCTAGGAGAATTAAAGGCGCGCCTCAGGGTACTGCAACGACGCGGCCAGCAAGCTGACAAGGTCGCCGATTTTTTGTCTGTCGGACAACTTAAGCTGGATAGAACCAAGTATCAAGTTCGACGCGACGGCCAAGTTATATCTTTGCGCCGTAAAGAGTTTTCGCTATTAGAGTGTTTAATGCTACATGCCGGCACAGTTGTTAGCCGCACTATTTTAGGCAACTATGCCTGGCAAACCGGCGACAAACCTTGGACTAATACCATTGATGTACACATTAAACATCTTCGAGACAAGATTGACCGTCCTTTTAAGCGGCCTTACATCCGTACCATTCACGGCCTGGGATATAAACTCGACGTTACGCAAACACCACAAAAGCCGGAAGCGGAGAACCAATGATTACGGTTGAGCTCGCCTTTCACGCACCGGCAGCTAGTAGATTGATAGCGGAAATAAGCGCCGAGCGGTTGCGTGAGTTGCAACGTTTCGCTGAACTTGGACGAGTTAGCGCCGGGCTGATTCACGATATTAGCAGCCCGTTGACAGCCGCTATACTGCACCTTGAGCAAGAAGAAAATCGCGGATTGCACAGTGTCAGGCATGCGCGCCGCAGTATTCGCATGCTGGAGAGATATGTAGAATCAGCCCGGCAGCAGCTTAGACAAGAGAATCAAACTGCTAACTTCTGGGTTAAAGGCCAGCTGCGCCAAGTAAAAAGAGTAGTTGAGCTGCCGGCCAGTAAGCGCCAAGTTGATTTATGTTTTGCCGTCGATAAAAATTACAGCCTAATTGGTAATCCCATTAAATTCCAACAAATTATGATTAACTTAATTAATAATTCTATCGATTCCTACGACAATCAGAGCTGCCGGAAAAATAAACCAATAGTGCAAGTTACAGCCAATGCCTGCTGCCAGTGGCTACAAGTCCAGGTTCAAGATTGGGGTAGCGGCATAGCAAGCGATGAGCTACTTCACCTGTTTGAACCGTTTTATACAACTAAACAAACTAGCTCAATTGGCGGTCTGGGCATAGGTCTGTCAATCGTGAAACGTTACGTAGAAGATGATTTTGGCGGTAAAGTTGTCGTGAGCAGCATACCGGGCGATGGCACTGTCGTCAATATTAAATTGCGGCGTGTCTCACCGAAGTCGTACAGTTGTTAGATTATTAACAGCCGCGTCGACCACTGATGCTATAATTTTATATAACAACCAAAGGGAGGTTCGAAAAAAGCCGCTGTATGAACCACACTAAACAAGACAATATGCGTAAAACAGTAATTGGTGCCCCGCTTTTACTAACACTAGTTTTCTGTTTTAGTTTTCTGATGTTTCACCCCGGTACTAGCGGCGTGGCCCGATCGTCAAGCGAATCATCGGAAAGCCCTAAAAAATCTTCGGAGACGCAAGCATCAGCTAATAAACTATCCCCTTTGCCCGCGGCTCACACTGACCTGCAGCCGTTAGATCATGCAACACCTAGCGGCAGCCCTGAAGTCTCTTACACTGCTTCGCCGCAAAACACCAACATTGCTAATCCTCAGTCATCTGCTTTGCAGCGTACCGGTAGTAACTCAGCCGGTATGACAGGTTACGTTTCAGGCGGTAGCGGTTCACCCTCTAACAATCTCAACAGCAGCCTTTTGCAAACTACATTACATAATCTCTTAAAGCTATACTGACTTAATTTATTTTATATAATTTTACTTTTTATAATTATCTTTAGTTATTTACTTAGGTTAAGTAAATAATATATAATGAATGTATGAATAAGCCAGAAAACGATCTCGAAATACTAGACAACGCTATGCGTGTCTTCTTTCAAGTTGTGAAACGTCCGCAACATTGGAGCCGTATAACCCAGCGATCTAACGTTACTATAGATAGACCCTCGGCTATAATTTTAAAACTGCTCAACAGCCAAGGTCCCTGCCACGTTCAGGATTTGGCTGATCATTTGGGAATTGAAGCACCCTCTATTACCCGCAAAACTCAAGAATTAGAGCAAGCCGGCTATCTAAGCCGCTCGCCCGGAAAAGAAGACCGCCGAGCTGTGGATCTACGTATTACAGCCAGCGGCCGCTCTATCGCCAGACGACTATCAGACGCTCAGCGCGAGGTAATTGCCGAAGCCTTGCGCGATTGGCTGCCAAGCGAACGGCGACAATTTGCCGGCTTGTTTAAACGCTTTAGCGATGACCTATCCGGCACATCTCATACACCAGATAATCAAAAAAAGGATAAAGTTGCCCGTGTCTAATATAGCCGAAGAACGAAATCACGGAGAGATTATGGTGATAATGACAGCCTTAATGATGGCTATGCTGTTAGCGGCATTAGACCAAACTATTGTCTCGACTGCTTTGCCAAAAATTGCCAGCGATCTGCACGGTCTTAGTAAATACTCTTGGGTAGCAACGGCATACCTTTTAACCAGCGCCGTATCGACACCCTTGTACGGCAAAGTCAGCGACATGTACGGCCGGAAAAAAATTTTTCAAGGGGCTATTATTATATTTTTAATTGGTTCGGCTCTGTGCGGTCTGAGTCAAAATATGACACAGCTGATTTTTTTCCGCGGTTTACAGGGTATCGGTGCCGGCGGATTGATGACTCTAGTGTTAGCTGTGGTCGGTGATGTTGTGCCACCTCGCCAGCGAGGAAGGTATCAAGGATACTTTGGTGGCGTGTTTGCTGTTGCCAGCGTGATCGGACCCCTGCTAGGAGGATTATTTACAGATCATCTTAGTTGGCGCTGGGTATTTTATGTTAACTTGCCTCTCGGCATTTTAGCCTTAGCAGCTATTGCCTCGCGCTTGCACCTGCCGGTTAAACGCACTCCTCACCGAGTCGACTACGCCGGTGCCGGACTACTAGCAATCAGTGTAGTTAGTTTGCTACTGGCAACCGTGTGGGGCGGCGTCGACTATCCTTGGGGATCAACACAGATAATTGGTTTGTTTGTCGGAAGTTTAGCGAGTGCATTATTATTCATCTGGCGCGAGACCAAAGCCGCCGAACCAATTTTGCCTTTAAGGTTATTTAGAAACGATATATTTAGAGTTTCCGTACTGCTTAGTATGCTAGTTGGTGTGGTCATGTTTGGCGCTATTATTTTCTTGCCGGAATATCAACAACTTGTACGCGGCGATTCAGCCACCAAATCTGGTCTTATGTTGTTACCTCTAGTGCTAGGCGTAGTTGGTGGCTCTATGGGCTCCGGCCGGACTATTACTAAGCTTGGGCGCTACCGTATGTTTCCTATTATCGGTACAGTTTTGCTGACCATTAGTTTTTACCTCTTCAGCCACTTAGCTTTTGCTACTAATCGTGTAGTTATTGGGGTTTGGATGTTTATTTTAGGCCTCGGCGTAGGTATGGTGATGCCTGTGTTGACTTTGGCTGTTCAAAACGGTGTTGACCGCAAAGACTTAGGAACAGCCACATCTTCTGTAACTTTTTTCCGTAGTATAGGCGCGTCTTTAGGTACGGCATTTTTTGGCGCTATAGTTATTAACCGCTTGACTTACCATTTGCAGCAAGCCTTGCCAGCTCCCGAGGCGAGCAAGATCGCAAGCGGTCTAAACCATAGCACTGCCGGTTTGCAGGCCTTACCGCCTCAACAAGTACATGTAGTTCTCTCAGCTTTCGCAGCAGCATTTGGCGATGTGTTTTTGATCGGTATACCATTTGCTGCAGTAGCTTTTATCGTAACTTTATTCTTAAAAGAAGCCCCGCTTAGCGCTACAACCCGTTCCGTGGCCGAAGGCGAAGGGTTCGAGATCCATCCCAAAGACTAACGGCTATTTTCTCGCCGCCACTTTTCTATTTGGGCATGATGGCCGCTAAGCAAAACTTCCGGCACTTTAAGGTCGCGAAACTCCTCCGGCCTGGTATATTGCGGAAATTCAATATTTTTATCATCCTCTTGAAACGATTCAATCTCAGCGGAGGTTTCACCACCTAGAACACCGGGCAATAATCTAACTACCGAGTCTATCATGATCATAGCCGGCAGCTCACCACCAGTTAATATGTAATTGCCAATGCAGTATTGTTCGTCCACCCACTCGCTAATACGTTCGTCGTAACCTTCGTAGCGAGGACACACAATGATTAAATCTTCTTTTTTAGCGGCTAAGCGTTTGGCGTCTGACTGTTTGTAGGTTTTGCCGCGTGGTGTCGGCAGCAAGACTCTAGCTTTTGGCGAGACTTGCTTGGCTTTTTCTATTGCCGCCACTATCGGCTCAGGTTTTAGCAGCATGCCATCGCCGCCCCCATAGGGCGTGTCATCTACCTGCTGATGCGCACCAAGGCCAAAATCGCGTAAATTAATTAGTTGGTACTCGGCGATGCCTCGATCTTGCGCTTTCCATAGCATGCTGCTGCCAAGCACTTTTTCAAACATTTCCGGGAATAACGTAATAATCTGTATCTTCATGGATATAAGTGTATCAGTTTTTGATTTTACTCCTTTGGTCTTGTAAGATTCAAATCATATTTAAGGTGCGAATAAATAAAACGACCCCAGGGGGTTACCGGAGGTCGTTTTATCACATAAAGCTCTCAAACTTATAGGTCTAGGTCGTCAAGATCGGCCAACTCTTTGCGAGTTTTGGCAAAGCGATCACTTGATTCCTCGTCTTCATCGTCTTTGTTGTCTTCCTGAGCCGCTTCTTCCTCTGCCTCAGCATCTTCTTCTGCGTCAGCAGCAGGTTCTTCGGCCGGCTCTTCATTGGCTACATCTTGATCGCTTTTCTCTTTTGACTCGCTAGAAGACTTGCTAGGTCTCTCTTCGCCGTTATCGACAATTTTTAGATTATAGCGAGCGTCGTTTTTAGTGCCAAGAGCCCGAAGCAGCGTACGCAGAGATTGAGCAGTGGCACCGCGCTTGCCGATAACCCGTCCGAGATCCTCAGGATCAACAGTCAGTTCAAGTAACACTCCTTTTTCATCAATAGTACGCTTAACCTGAACTGCATCCGGTTTGCCTACCAACGATTTGACGACAAATTCTATAAATTGCTGATCGATTTCACTCATGAGACTGACCTCCCGACTCTCTGTTAAAGCTGCTTTGTGTTACTAATTATAGCAAACCAAACAAGCCCTGCTGTAAGTTTTTTGGGTCTATTCTTCAGTTTTTTTCTTTGCCTGCGTCAGCTTCATTAGAAGCTTCATCGGCCGGTTCTTCGGCTGGTTTTTGTTCATTTTTTGCCTTGGTCTCGGCTTCGTCAGGAGCTGATGGTTCTTCTTTGGTGTCCTCTTTAGCAGCTACTTCTTCTGCTTTGACAGCCGCCTCTTCTGCCGGAGTTTCGTTTGATGCTTCTTCGGCAGGGGTATCGTCGGCAGGGGTCTCGGCTGGTTTTTGTTCTGTTGGCTGATCAGCTTCGGCTGCCTCTGGCTCGTCTGGCCGGGTGCTGCGACGCTTGTCTGGATTACGAACTTTGCCTTCCTGCTTATCCGGAGTCTGCACCCACTTAGGTAGCTTTACACCCTCTTTTTTCAACAGCAGGACTGCCCGGCCTGTCGGCTGAGCACCGTGCTCGAGATAAAAGCCAGCTTTCTCTTTGTCTAGCGTTAAGGACTTAGTGTGAGGATCGTAACTGCCCAGTTGGGCAACAACTTTACCGGAAGTCGGAGTACGCCTAGAATCCTGCACAATCATGCGAAACATAGCGTGTCCTTTGCGACCAGTTCGTTGCATGCGAATAGCTAACATGTATTGATTAAATCTCTCTTCTTTCTTGCTTTATGCTTGGTAAAGATAATCCTTGCTATTCTACAGATAACCGCCCCTGTTGTCAACTGATTGTTTCTTCTGTCCAATTGATGCTGCATTCTACAAGCCCTTGACACAAACCAAAAATACCTATATATTAGTAAGTGTAATGATAACACTAAGTTATCATATACGCTATTGAATAGGAGGTCATTATGACCCAGCAAAAAGAAGTAATCAACCCAGAAGCCATACAGAATATGTTGCGACCGATCAATCTGGATGGATTAACTGTGCCTGATGTCAACACTAAATTAGGGGTCATGGCCGCGAGTTTTGATGCTAACGTCAATCGTTTGCTGAAAGATGAGACAGGTTCTTTAGAGCTCTGCACGCCGGAAGCGACCCTGAGCATATCTAGCAGGTGGCGAAATACTTTGGAAGGTTTTGGCTGGGTTGGACCGCCAAGTCCCTGGTATGAGGATACTTATGTGCTCGAGATAGCCCACTTCGAGGAACCCGAGGAATACCCGGACGAAAAACTAAAACAATTCCTCAAATTCGTTTCGTCATCAATCTTGATGCCGAGACAAGAAAAGACACGCAGTCGAACTGTCAGCCTGGAATTCGGCACGCAGGCTATCATTCCTACTGCCCCGGAAATGTGCGCCGCGTTTGGTATCCCCTCCCCAAAGGATAAGAAAGTTAAGTCGTACAGGGTCGAGGAAGCTGCCGACCAAGTAGAAATTAAAAGGCGCATGGATCTTAAGCAGGCGTTCGGTATCGGAGTAGTGATCTTAGAGGCGCTCGACCCCAAGACCGTACGGAAGCTTAAAAATAAATAAAAGGTTAATTTTTGTAATGCTTCAAGGCGGCCTCGGCAGCTTGCTGTTGAGCTGCCTGCTTGCTAGGACCAACACCCTGGCCCTTAAGGCTTCCGTCTACATATACCCCGACCGTGAAAGTTTTGTCGTGATCTGGGCCTTCTTCTTGAATAACCTTGTAGATTGGCGTAGCTGCGTCTTGACTCTGGGCTAGTTCTTGCAGGTGTGATTTAGGGTCCATCCAGGAACCGCTCGCTAAAATGTCTTTAAAGGTGCTGAGGATGCTTTCTGTAATAAATTTCTTGGCCACATTGTAGCCCTGATCTAGGTAGATAGCACCAACAACAGCTTCATACGTATTAGCGAGTATTTGGGCGCGGGCGCGGGCACTGCCTTGCTTTTCGCCGCGGCTTAAACGCAAAAGCTCCTCGAAATCTAGTTTGTGTCCGGCAGCACTAATGCTTTCTGTGCGCACTAGGCTGCTACGCCAGTTAGTTAATACGCCTTCAGGTTCGGAGTAATTACCGTACAGATATTCAGTAACTACGAGCTCTAGAACAGCGTCGCCGAGAAACTCTAAACGCTCGTTATGTTCTTTCACGACCTTTCGATGCTCATTTAAATAAGACCTATGAGTAAAAGCCGTGATTAATAGATTTATATCATTAAACTCTATGTGCAGCTTTTCTTTGGCGAATAGCTTATATGAAGAAACGTCCATTGTCTACAGCTTACCTGTCCGGATCTTTTTCATGCCTATTAGGATTAATTTGCCTATGTCGTCATAGGCGATCTTGTCGACAGCATCGTTAGCTGACAACCATTTTATGTCGTTAAGCCAACCCTCCGGATGCAGCTTATTAGTATTGCCTTGGCCTTCAACTAAGTAAATGTGCATTGTCATGAGAACCAAGGTGTGTTCGCGGCGGTAGCGAAAGTTAACCTTGCCAAGCCAACTGAAGACTTCCATATCGTTGAGGCCTGTTTCCTCGCGGATTTCGCGTTCAGCAGTTGCGCCTGGGTCTTCGCCCGGTTCGACATGGCCTTTAGGAATAGTCCAACGATTTTTGGCATCTTGAATAAGTAAGATCTCTACGCCGCCCTTTTTATTGTGACGGAAAACGACGCCGCCCGAAGTAGTTTCACGGACCACTTCGTCAATAACCGGTCTCCGTTTGTTGACCAGTTTACGTATACCTTTCATAGGTTTTGGGCGTTTAACTGACATATTTTTATACCTTTACTTGGCTTTCTTAGGTTTGGCGGCTGTTTTAGCCGGTTTTTTGGCGCTTGCTTCTTGCTCTCTTAGCAGTGTGCCTAGTACACCGTTCACGAACTTGGAAGAATTGTCACCGCCAAAGGCCTTAGCCAGCTCGACAGCCTCGTTGATGACTACCTTAGGCGGCACATCGTCTTCACTTTCCAGTTCATACAAACCCATCCTAAGGACTAAACGGTCCATACGGGCAATCTGGTCTATAGGCCATTCCGGCGCTACCGGCTGTAGCCGCTTATCCAGATCGGAAGCCTGCTTAGTAACTCCGGCTACCAGTTGTTTAATAAACTCGACATCATCGAGCATATCTTGGTAACGGGCAATGTTGCGCTCTAGCACCTTGGCAACATCAAAAGTTTTGTCATCCGCGTCTTGGCGGAGCTCTTGTTCATAGAGCGTTTGCAGAGCTATGATGCGACCAAGATGTCGATTGGAAGCCATATTGTTAATCCCTTCTTAAGGCGAAACGCGTCTAGGCGGTTTTGCTGCTCTGGCGGGCCGTGGTCCGAACCTTGACCGGTGATTTAGCATTAACCCGGCGAGCTAATTTAAGCCGCAAGTGGCTGCGGCGCATGCCTGACTTAGTTGAACTGGTTCGCTTTTTGGGCTGTCCCATACTGAGAAAGCTATACCTTTCTTTAGATTGACAAAACTTAACTATATATTAACGGATTGCGGGCTTTTTCTCAAGAGGTGCTAATAACGAAATTAATGAGCTTGTCCGGTACGTAAATAGTTTTTTTGATGTCCTTGCCGCTAAGATAACTAGCTATTTTATCGTCACTTCTAGCAGCTTCGATAGCCCTAGCCTCGTCGGCGCCACTTTCAATCTGCAGTTGTCCGCGCAGCTTACCGTTGATCTGCACAACGATCGTTACCTTATCTTCCACAAGGTATTTTTCATCGTATTTAGGCCAAGTGTCAGCATGAATACTGGTGCTATGCCCTAACTGCTGCCAGAGCTCTTCAGCGACGTGCGGCGCAAATGGGGCCATACAGGCTACTAAGTTCTCTGTAGATTCTTTCCAAACTTCATTCTTGCTAATCGATTTAGCTTTAATTTTATAAAGGCTATTTGTGCATTCCATTAGCGATGCGATGGCAGTGTTATAGCGGTTGTTTTCAATATCCTCGGTAACTTTCTTGATCATTCTGTGGGTAGTTCTGAGCAGTTCGTCTGCTATAGGGGTATTGAGCGATCCTTCACTGGCTTCATTGTATTCTTGAACAAGTGTCCAAACACGGCTAATAAATTTGAAGGTACCTGGCACACCTCCTGGATCCCAGCGCGCCCATATTTCCAGCGGCGCAGCAAACATCAGATAAGTACGCAAAGCATCAGCACCATAACCCTGATCAATAATATCCAGCGGATCTACACCGTTACCTTTGCTTTTGCTAAACATTGTGCCATCTTTGGCGGTAACTTTACCGTTGAACAGGAACTGCTTGAAAGGCTCCGGCTCGTTAACTAGTCCTATTTTTGTAAAGAACCGGGCAATAAACCGAGCGTAGAGCAGATGAGCCGTAGCGTGGTCGGCACCGTTATAAAAATCTATTGGTTCCCATTTTTTGACGATGTCTTTGTTAAAGATTGCGGACTGGTTATGCGGATCAAAGTAACGGTACATATACCAGCTGCTACATATATATGTGTCCAGCGTATCGGTTTCACGCTCTGCTGGACCGCCGCACTTAGGGCAACTGGTCTTTAGCCAATCAGTAGCGCGGGCTAGGGCGCTTCGGCCATCACCGCTTGGCTGGAAATCAGTTAGCTCAGGCAAAACTACAGGCAAATCTTCGTCCGGTAGCAACACCTGCCCGCACTTAGGGCAATCAACTATAGGTATTGGTGCGCCCCAGTAACGTTGGCGGCTAACACTCCAGTCGCGCATTTTATAGTTAACTTTTTCTTTGGCTGCGCCCTTTTTTGTAAGCCAGGCAATAATTTTGTCGCGGGCCGCTTCACTTCGCTGGCCGCTAAACTCACCTGAATCAACCAAGATACCTTCGCTGGTGTAGGCATATTCCTTATTCTTAACTTTTTCGGCCTCGACTTCATCTTCAGGCAGCACGGTGACTCGAGCGGATATGTCAAACTTATTAATAAATTCGAAGTCTCTTTCGTCATGGATATCACCAAAGACAGCACCCGTCCCGTAGCCAGCTAAAACAAAGTCACCAACCCAAATTGGTACTTCTTCGTTGTTAGCGGGGTTTATAGCATAGGTACCCGTAAAAACACCCGTCTTTTCTTTATCAGCTTGTCGTTCTATTTCGGACTTTTTCTCAGAAGCAGCAATGTAAGCCTCAACTTCTTTGCTCTGGTTGCTTGCTGTTAAGCTTTTGACTAGGTCAAGTTCTGGCGCAAGCACAATGAAAGCAGCGCTAAATATAGTGTCAGCGCGAGTTGTGAATACAGTAATTGATTTATCGTTATCTTTAACTTTGAAGGTGATTTCAGCGCCGGTACTTCTGCCGATCCAATTCTTTTGCGCTAGCTTGACGCTTTCGGTCCAATCTAAGCTATCGGTCGCCTCCAATAGCTCGTCAGCATACTCAGTAATCTTAAAGAACCACTGTTTAACTTCGCGTTTTTCGGCTGGCGGATCATCTGGACCATCGTGGCGCCAACATTTGCCATCAATCACCTGTTCGTTTGCGAGCACAGTGTTGTCTATAGAGCACCACCACTGCATACGCACATCTTGATATGCCATGCCGTGCTTATGCATTTGGCTGAATATCCACTGGGTCCATTTGTAATATTCGGGGAGATGCGTGGCGATTTCTTTTTCCCAATCATTACTCCAACCCATAGCACGGTACTGCTTGTGATAACCAGGTATGATTTTGGCCATACTTTCCTGGGGGGATACGCCAGCTTTAATGGCGTAATTTTCTGCCGGCAGCCCAAAGGCATCCCAGCCAACCGGATGATAACTCTCATAGCCTTGTTGCCGCTTGAAGCGTGCCTTTACATCGCTGATAGTGTAATTCATGGCGTGACCAATATGAATACCGGCCCCGCTTGGGTAGTTAAACATGCTCATAGCAATGTATTTGGGCTTATCGCTGGTTAGATTAGCAGTGTAAGTGCCGCTCTCTTGCCAAATCTTTTGCCATTTGGGCTCAATTTCTTTGGGGTTGTAACGCTTCATAACAGGTTACATTGTAGCAGACATTAACCTGTTGCCTTGTTTATTGTAGAACCGAGGCTATAACTTCTTTTTTAGTGCGAGAGTATATGGAATTTCGCGCCTTCTTTGCTTCTTTTTCTCCGCCAGACTTAATTTCTTTAGCTTTAGTTTGAGCCGCCTTTACGGTTTCTCTAGCTCTTGTTACAGCTGCGGTGCTCAATACACCTTCAGCTTTTTTTGCCGACGCATCGGTTTTTTCTTTGCCGGCAGTATCAGCTTCTGTCGTCGCGTCTACGCATCGTTCAACCATAGAAGCCACCCCGTCAGCTAATTTATCGGCGCGTTCAGCACAACCAATCATTCGTTTAGAGCCCACTTCCACCCGGGTAAACGATACTTCATAGGTTGTATCGTTATGAGGGTGCGGGTCCCACCAGCCACCTTCAGCTGTGTCAGTACTAACTTCAGCAGATAGACAGCAATTAGGATTGGGACAAGCCTTTCTAGCAGCGCTAACCAACTGTTCAAGTCCTTTTTCAACTCCGCCCATAACCGTGTTAACGGCTGTGATTTCTTGAGGCGCATCTTCAGGACCCCCGCGTTCAGGCTTTACTACACCAATTTCGACTACATTACCGGATCGTTCCATAATGTTCTATCCCATATTTAATAATACTGTCAATTTTAGCTAATACCGAAGAGTTTATGCAAGCATGAGCAGCTTATGGCGCGTTCAGTACTAGCCGGCCAGCTTCTATAGCTGCTTGTTTAGAGCGCTCGGCGGCGGCATCAATCTGCCAGCGCAGTTGATCTCGGTCTAGGGGTGGCCGTTCAATTTTGGCTTCTTCGTTATTGCGCTGCACAACATCGTGTATTAGGTCTTCGTAAGCACTGCTAACTGCCAGGCGTACAGTCAAAGTCGAAGCATGAATGCGAGCATGCTGATCTAGTAAACCGCTGTAGGTCTTGTTGATCCGACTTAAGGGCTTAGGGCCTTTTTCTGTCATCACCAGCGGATCAACATATCGATTTTTCATTGGCTGTAAACCGTATTCCACGCCGCCACTATCGGTGTGAATCAGCTTAGCTGCGTTGGCCCGTACAGACGGCTTCCGGCGCAGCTTAGATGAGGTAGGCGGCTTTACTTCAACCTCTACCGCCGAAGACGCCGGACCATACTCCATCATATGGCCGTTAAGCCAAGCCGATGGATAATCTTCGGCCTGCGGGTCAAGTAAAAAACGCTTAAACTGGTCTCTTTTGTACTCTACAAAGCGCCATCGCTCTTCTTTGCCGATTTGGCTAAGCAGCTGTGAAATGGCAAACATAAAATCGTCTCTTTTATCGCGCGAAGTCCTAAGGGCATAGTCGAGATCCTGGTCAATAGCATAGGTATAGCTGCCAACAGCAGCCGTCTCACCGTTATCGTAATTATTCATTTCAGGCAACCGGCGGCTATAGACTGAATACTTAAATGCTTCTATTATTAAGTGCTCAATTACTCTATTAACCGGTTCATTCCAATCCTCAGTGCTAAGTAGCAAATACGATTTCGCAAATAACAGAGCAGCCTCTTCGTCTTTGAAAGCCAGCTCGGCGTTGGGTGTGATTGTTAATTGATCGAGGTCGTAAAGTGAATCGATAATTGCAGCAGCCTCAACATCTTCATCTGCCGACTCCATCCAAAGACGCATCTCTTCGGCAGTGTACTGAAATCTTTCAGAGCAGAGATTGGGAGCGTTAGATTCAACCCAAGAGGGTAAGTCATAGCCTTGAATGCCTCCCGTCTTATCGATTCTAACCTTGTGACTCTTAAGTACTTTATCGATGCCGCCGTATTTCCACGCTTCTTGCGCTCTTTCTTGGTGAGCGTTTTCTTTACCGCCGTAGCCGCCTTCTATAATCATGTCGCTTAAATGCGAAGCTATACCGTGCGACAGATCATCCAGCATAACCGATAGACCCCATGACAGACGTTTTCGATCGGTAACCTTGCTAGGGTGGTCTTTGGCTAAGCGATTGACTATCTCGTAATTTCCTAGCACGTGTCCTGTACGATAAAAGTCATATATATTCGGGATTGGCGCATGGGGTTTAAGTTTAGAAAGCTGGGTGACGCTGAGCCCTCTTAGGCCTAGGGGAGACATTACAATGTCATGCAATAAAGCGGCCTCTGGCCGATCTCCGATAGCAAATGTACCCAAACCCGGGTCTTGCACTTCCATAAATGCATCATGCTCAATCAATCGCCAGCCATGGTGGCCAACTGAGTACTGAGTCTCGTTGCTGTCGGGTGGTACCCACTGGCCGGTTTTCTCATGCATAATAATAAGTTAGCTATTATTGCAATGGTGTGCAAGCATGAGCAACTTACTAAAAGCAGCGTTATAATTAAGCAATGGCTACTGTAATTGTCTTGGCCGGCGGCACATCTAATGAGCGTGAAATTTCATTGCGCTCCGGAGCAGCGGTGATGGAAGCGCTGCAGCAAAAGAACCATCAGGTGAAGATGCTTGATCCTGCTGACGGTTTGGATAACTTATCAGATGATTTAAAAAAGGTAGATGTTATTTTTCCGGCCTTACACGGTGAAGGTGGCGAAGATGGCATTTTGCAGCACTTCTTAGAAGACCATGGCATCAAATATGTCGGCCCTGACAGCCGCGCTTCTGCCTTATGCTTTGATAAGGTCCGTTACATTGAACTGCTAGAAAGCCAGGGCATAGTAGTGCCCCTGACCGAATTAGTAGACTTTGAGGAATATAGGAAATCCAGGCTAGCCGATAAGCCGTTTGCACTCAAGCCTAACGACGGCGGATCCAGTATTGATACCTTTATTGTGCGCGATCTACAAAAGATCAATAACGCTTCTATTAAAGAGGCTTTCGCTCGTCACCGTAAACTCCTACTTCAGGAGTTAGTGGTGGGCGATGAAATTACTGTTGCTATGCTTGGCGACGAACCACTACCTGCTATAGAGATAGTTCCTCCAAAAGGCGGTGAATTCGATTACGAAAATAAATATAACGGAAAAACGCGCGAGCTGTGTCCGCCTGAGCAAGTTAATCAAACGGCCCAAAAACAAGCTCAGGTATTGGCTCAACGGATCCACAGGCTCACTGGCTGCCGCGACATGTCTCGTACAGATATTATAGTCACCGCAAATAATGAACTTTATGTTTTAGAAACAAATACCATTCCAGGACTGACAGGCGAGAGTCTACTACCAAAAGCCGCAAGGGAAGCCGGATACGATATGCCTACACTATGCGACAAGCTCATACAGATGGCCTTAGAACACAATACTTAACATGTTAAGTATTGGCAGGGAACTGTTGTTTTTTACGCTTTAGCCAGTAACTCGACTGGCGGACTAGTTTGCGTGCTTGAGCAGGATTAGCTAGCAGTGGTTTTATAGCTTCTTCGGCAAAAACACCATCTTGCGAGCCTTTGGCTAGAACCACCACTCCTGTCTGTAACTGTTGAACTACATGCTCGCCTGCTTCATACGGACTGACAAAAGACTTTACTATGCACCCCTGTTTTTCAGCCGCAGGGGAGATGTACTTAGCCGCTTCCCTGCCAACCGTTACGACTAAATCCAACTTTTTAGGATCGCAGTAGCCGCCAATTTCTCGGTGCATTTTTGGGCTGTCTGCACCTAGTTCGTTCATACTGCCTAAAATAGCTATGCGTCGTTTTGCGTCAGAGTCATACAATACATCTAATGCTGCTTTAACGGCTACCGGACTAGCGTTATAGGTGTCATCGATTATTAGCGATCCCTGCTTTCCAGCCAAAATCTGCATTCGACCAGCAACTGGCGTGACAGCTTTTAGGCCCTTATTAATTCCCTCTTCTGCTATACCTAGCAAATCGCCTACTGCCACTGCAGCTAAAGCGATCTTAGCGCCCTGCTCACCTAGCACGGCGACTTCCGTATCTAAGCGCTTGCCACCTGGGAGCCTGAAAGACAATCTCAGCCCTTGCAGCGAACGGGCTGTTTTGCTGCCTATATAGTAGTCCGCTCCTTTACTTAAACTATAGCTGCTAAAAGCAGATTTTGGTCTATACTGCCCTGCTACATCATCAATATTTAATAAGACCTGCCGCGAGAATTCTACCGGCACCATCTCCTCTTTAGCAACAGCTTCCAAAGTCTTGAACTGAGACATATGTTCGTCGGCCACCGCGGTGATAACGGTAACATCCGGCCTAAGGTAGCCGAATTTACGCAGCTGCCCTGGCGCATCGGTTCCCAGTTCGACCACGGCAACATCGTATGGGTATCTTTGGCTCAGTTGTCTCTTATTTGCGCGCAAGATTTTGAACCAGGCAAGAACATTATAAATACCTGGTTCGATGTGTCCGAATAAAATTAGCGGAACTGTTAAGCGGTCATTATAATTGCCGTCCTGATAGATAACTTTTTTAGTGGCAGATAAGGTCTTAGCAATTGCCAGTTTAGTAGACGTCTTGCCGACGCTGCCTGACACAGCCACAAGCTTAAAATCATTATTTTGGCGCAACTGCCGAACCTGTCTTTCCAGTAAGCTGCAGAGTAAACTTTTACCCATCTTTTTTAACGTCATAGGGGTATTATAACGCGTCAGGTCTGGTCAAGTATTTTCATGATAGACTTATAGGGTGTTTGGCACGGTGGCCGAGGAGTTAGGCAAGGGTCTGCAAAACCCTGTACACGGGTGCAACTCCCGTCCGTGCCTCCATACACTTTGGGCGAGTGGCGGAACTGGTATACGCGACGGACTTAAAATCCGTTGCCTGAATAAGGCTTGTGGGTTCGAGTCCCACCTCGCCCACCAAGCAGAGTGCTATAATTTCCATAATCAAACGAGGGCTGCGGATGGAAGATTTATCTAAAGTAATCGGTGGAGTACAAGCAGCTGAAGCTGAAGCTAAGGCGACAGCGCAAAGCAAAAAAGACGAAGCGGTTGCCGCGTTAGAGGCAGCGCAAAGAAACATCGCTATTGCGGCTGAGACCACCGGCGATCCTTTGCGTGACGGAATTATCGTATTATACGGCGGGAGACTGGCCGCAGAGCCTCAGGTAGTCCAGAACTACGAGGAAACTGCTGAAAATCTAAAAGGTAAAAGCGGCGAACTAGTGGTGCTAGTCCACCGATGGAGAGAGCGAGCGGGCCGCATCGGACGCTTTGTAGAGCCACAGTACAAAATTGTTAACTCTGTCACTGTCGGCACCTTATCGGGTGATGAACTTGAATTCAACCTTAACACAGATACCTGCTATCTGCCCACTTCCCGCTATGCTAGCTCGCGCAAGGCCCGCGCCTCTGAAGGTACCATTAACGATGGCATGCTGCCAATAGCGTCACAGCCAAGCGGTTTTAGGTTTAGCAACAGACGGTTTGATTTGGGCTACGATCTTCACTACCCCGTCAACCAAGACAGGTTAATCGAAATAGAAAACTTGTCTTATCAAGGTAGACGTGTAGATACGTTAACTTTAGCGATTGGGAGCAGTGGCATACAAGAATGGTTGTCGCAGGGAGAAAAGCCTTTCAATAGCATAAATAGCGAGTTTGCCGCTGCAAGAGACTTGTGCGACACGCTCGAAGTTCCTCAGATTGCTCCCGTTACCGAAGAACAAAAGCGATATTTAGGTCAAGTGTCGTTTTAGGAGGCCCTAATTGTTAGGGTCGGCGCGATCCTTCGCTATAAACCATATTTGTAATCTCTTGTAATTCTAAGTCGCTGATGATCCGTTCTGCCACAGCTTCAGTACGAGGCGCATTAGCCCAGATTGAGGCTGTGTTTTCTTTGACTCCGTCGGCAAATCGACGTTGTTCGTCTCTACTAAGAGCACTCTGTGCAGCCGGACCTATTAAGAAAACATCCTGCTTAATTAAGGAGGCTTTGCCAATCTGCATATTTTCTCCCCTTACTCTGCCGAACAAAGGTCTAAAAGTTTCGTCGTCTAGTATGCTATCGGCACTTCCTACGGAGTTCGGTAAAGTTCTAGCATCTATAACGAAGTCAAAGCCAGCATAAAAGCCGCCGTCTTCTCCGACGACACTTAGCTCGCCGTTAAGCGGATCGTATCTAATATCGAAGATTTTTTCGCTTCTAGCGGCAATAGTAAACGAATCTGAGTCCTCGGTCCCAGAAATAAATGAGGCTAATTGCTGATAACGAGGCCGGTTTGTGTCGCAGAACTCTTCGCGATCAGCAAATTCTGTGCCAAGCCATCTAACAAAATCTGGACCGCCTAATTGAGTTACTGATCGTCCGTAAGCGGATGCTGGAGCCAAGCGAGCGAACAGCTCGGCGCAAACTCGACCCGTGTCGCCGCCACCGATAATAGCAACCCTTTTACCAGCGAATTTTTCCATTGGGAACGGTTCATCAGAATTAGCGAAGTGGCTAAGCAGCTGTTCGGCAGTCCACATATTGTCCGGCGTACCTCCTTGCGACCGCTCGCCTAAACCAGTCGCCATAGCAATAGTTTTGCCGGATATTTCATATTCCTCACCAGATTCGTCAACTACAACCACTTTCTTTTCTTGAGGGCTAATTGAAATTACCTCTGCACCTAGCATAGTCTCGCCCGACAAATATTGGTTAATGGCAGCTGAATTGCCCAGTTCCAGGTTAGTTGGGTATGTCTCTGCAGCTATATCGGTAATATGTAGCGGTGCGCTTGAACCAAATGGGTTGAGGTTGCCGCTGCCACTAGGTAGGCCCGGCACATCATTGTCTTGCGGGCGGTGGTTACGACTATTGATATAAAAGACCGGGCGCTGACCGTATTTGCGGAACTGGCCGCCCAGAACCGCGGATTTATCGATAGTAATAATTCTGGCGTCAGGCCTCTCGGCGCGAACTTTAGAAGCCAATATAGAGCCATGTATACCGGCACCGACAATCACAACGTCGGCTTCCAGTTTTCCACCTTGCTCGCGAGCTTCAGCCTTTAGCTTGTCGGATTCCTCGGTAGCAGTAGCGTCTAATGCCTCCATCGTTCTGGTTCTTAGCTCTTCTGAACCTGTCATTAAGCCGCCAAATAATGCTGCTAAGTCGCGGTGCGTCTCTCCGTTATCTGCAGTGCCGCGCATCAGCGCACTGCGATTTGCCAAGAAGGGTTTAATGCTGGTGCGTAATTCAGGGTCTGAAGGAATGGACTCTATTAGCTCGCCTAGGGCGCCAGCATGCAGTCGTTCGCGGCGGTATTTACGTGCCTTGGCATATTTTTCACGGTTGGAAACTTGAGGGTCTAAAGCCGGCGATATAAAAGGTACTTCCGCTACAGAACTTAATGGATTATGTGGTTGGATGCCATCGCCAAAAGAGCTCAAGGCAGCCTCACCTATTAATTTTGAGATCATCGGAGACCGATACTTCTTTAGAATTGCTTCAAGGCTTTTAGTGGTCTCAGGGCTAATATACTCTTCGGTGCGAATTATGGGTTCGGGCTCCGGCATATACTTAGGCATATATTCCTCATACTCATATCGATCAGGGCTAGCAATATAATTATCTTCCAAACTATCGTAATAGGGGGCTAGCGGCCTGATCCGATCGGGCTTAAAATCTTCAAACTTATTAAACTCATCGAATTCTATAATCTCGTTTTCATTTATTTTTTCGTTAGCCATTTTACGCCTCCCCGCCTTCTGGAGAATCGCTTAATAGACTCTTTATATATGCAATATTAGCCACTCGTGCTAAAAGCAGGGTCTCGCGAGTAGTCAGCGGATACGATAAATCGTTGTCAGCCTCCATAACAGCTTCATCGCCCTCCAGTTTTATCCTAAAAGAGAAGTCGTGATATTGTTTGCGTTCAGAGGCTTCCTCTTCACCTTCCTGGTGCCAAGCTGTCACAATAAATAATGGTTCGCCTAGGTGTGCAGGGACAATTTCAACTTTTGAGGGGCCAGGAAGTGCTTCCTCGCCAAACTTTGCGTTGGCGGCATCATTAACCATGTCGCCGATTGTGCCAGCAAAATCGCCTAGCTGTTCTTCGGCGCCATCGTAGTCTTCACCTAGAAATCTGATATGAGTCTCTGACGTCATAACTTACATAGTATACACTATTTATATTAATAATGCAACTATTTATGATTTTTATAAACTTATCTTGCATATTTTGTAAAAAAGGTTTATAATTAACATTTGAATATTCCTTTGGTTTATATACTTCGGGCGAGGGTGGAGTATGTAGACGAGAGGATTTTTCTCTCGCGGCAGGTGTGAATTTTACGCCTATTGGTAATTGTCGTTATACCCGGGATGCGGACGATCCGCATAGTTGTTTTACGTCACAAAGGAAAGAGGCATGCCAGAACGAGAGAATTCATTCTGGATCGATAGAAGTGGCCGTGTCGATAGACTCACTGGCAAGGCATGGTGCGTCATAGTCACTGCCGTGATCCTCGGCCTGTGGGGATTCATTTTCGCTATCACCACGATTACCGAATATCGCAGCACCCCCGGTTCAGGCGAAGTCGGCGTCGTGCGTAACGGCAGCGACCCTTGGTGGCTGCCCGACTGGTTCGACAACCACCAGATCCGCGGCATCGTGGAAAATGGGTCCGGAAACACCGGAATCGGACTGGGTAGTGATATCCACTATTACCCTGTCTCGACTCAGCAGCGTTTCTTCACCATGAAGACCTGCTACTCGCATGACGACAAGGCTCATACGAATCCGGAAGTCTGCCCTGGTGCTGACGGTCTGGCTATCCAGGTGCCAACGTCTGACGGTGTCGAGGCCACGATTAGCGGCACCTTCTACCTGAACACCGTGTTCGATAACAGCGACGAAGGCAAGGAAAGTCTCGAAGATTTCGACGAACAGTTCTCGACGAGGACCTTCGAAGGCAAGCATCCCTACAGCGGCACTCAAGGGTGGAAGAATTTCCTGGCTGCAATCGTTGAGCCGATCATCCAGAACAACATGCGGCAGACCGTTTCGGGCATCCAGTGCGCGGAACTCGTTTCATCATGTGCGCTGGTACAGAACAGTAGCGGAAAAACTGGTTTCGCAGCCACCAAGGAAGGCGAAGCCAACGTTCAGCAGGTTGAGAACAACATCAACGAACACCTCAACTCTGACCTGGAAAGCACGCTTGGAAAGAAATACTTCCAGAACGTGCAGTTCCGTCTCAGCAAGGTCGAGCTCCCCCTGAAGATCCAGGAGGCTATCGACGGCGCCCAGGCCGCATTCGCCCGCGTTTCTGAATCGCAGGCAGCAGTCAAGAAGTCCCAGTACGAAGCCAAGGCAAACTCAATCCGCCAGCAGGGCTACAACAAGTGCCCGACTTGCGCGGCCATTGACCAGACCAAGGCCATTCCGCCGAACGTGCGCGTGTGGGCTCCTGGCTCGAAGGCAGCAATCGCTGTCGGCCGATAGTGACACTCTCCTGATTTAAGGAGATTAACAATTAAGGCAGTTTGAAGCCTCTAATTCAAGTGAAGACCTGGGGACAGGCCGGCGGGAAATCATCATTGAGCGACAGCTCACTGAAAACCCGCCGCGAAGACCGGTTGATCCGTCGAGTCCGCTACAGGATTCCGCATCATTCCGTTTTCTTACAGAGGTAGGAAAATTCGTCGCAGCCTTTCGGCTCCGAATTATTCACTACCTTCCGCACTCTACGAATGCGTGTTCGTACTGACGAGTCCAAAAGGACGAAAGTGCCAATTAGCTAACTTCTTTGATAAGCGTCGCTCAATGATGATTGTGCGAATCTTATCTGTTAAATATTAGCGTTTAAATATAGTATGTTCGGTTGGTTCGTTATTGTCGGCAATGCTGGTCGTATTTTTCTTACTGCGACGGCGACGGCGACGCTTAGGCTTAATAATCTCTACCAACGAACCCACTGCTGCGTGCCCCATACCGTTGGCATGGTCAGCAGGGTCAGTTTTCTGCTGTTGCGCGTCTGGTTTCTGGGCCGCTGGTTTATTATGTGTCGTGGGTTTCCGCTCGCTTGCCTGTTTAGGCTTTTGTTTGGCAGCTCTGGGTTGATTATCCGGTTTGGCTTTCAGTTCATAGCGCTCATGGATATAATCTTCGGCAGCCTGGCGTTTAACAGCGTGCTGAGCCCGCGAGTGTTTAACTATATTAGCGGTCTCATCGTAGTGCTGCTCTGGCAGATCCAGCGTGGTAGCCGAGAACGCCGGTACCTTTTCGCCGCCGATAGTCATATTGATCACAAAATTACGATTGTCCATGTGTACTAAGTCGTACTCTTCAAATTTTGGCTCAAAGTAGCGCTGCATGCTGCGCGCGTCATCGGCACCCATCCGGAAAGCTACCATTGAACCAACATTGCCGAATACAGCGTCCTTAACATCCTGCGACATCTGGGCTATGTATTGGTTGGCTACTGTAAGATTTAGAGCATACTTGCGGGCCTCGCTCAAGATGGTAGCGAAACTGTCTGTTGCAAAGTTCTGGAATTCGTCAACATATAGATAGAACGGAATGCGCTCTTCGGCAGCGATGTTAGCGCGGCTCATGGCTGCCAACTGGATTTTGGTAACTAAAAGCGCACCAAGCAGCGCGGCGTTGTCTTCCCCAACCTGGCCGCGGCTAAGGTTCACTATTAAAATTTTGCGCTCGTCCATGATTTGACGAATATTGAAACTGCTCTTTGGCTGACCAATAATGTTGCGCACCAGCGGACTAGCCGTGAAGGCGCCAACTTTATTCAAGACCGGTGCTACTGCCTCGGCCGCAAACTTATCATTCCAAGTAGCAAATTCTACTTCCCAGAACTGGCGCACAACAGGATCAGTAACGTATTGCATGACCGTTTTACGGAAAGCTTTATCGGTTAGCAAACGAGTAATATCCAGCATGGTAGATTCCGGATATTCCAATAGTGCCAGCAGACTGTAGCGCAAAATATACTCTAGCCGAGGACCCCAGGACTCAAACATTCGCTTCAACACGCCTATGAGCTCAGAAGCAGTGTGAGTCCGCAGCATAGGGTCAGGCACTTCCATAGGGTTAAAAGCAATTGGAAACTCGGTGTCGGCCGGATTAAAGTAAATCACATCTTGAGCTCGGTGGGCTGGTATGCGTTTTAGGGTGCTCATTGCATAGTCGCCGTGGGGGTCAATCACCGCAAAGCCGAATGGACTATGGATATCGGATATGGTGAGAAGCTCCAAAAGGCCAGATTTACCGACACCAGTTTGACCCAGAATATATAAGTGGCGGCCACGGTCGACCCGTTGCAGCCCAAACGCCATGTTTTGGCCCCGGAAGTTAGTTGCGGCTATCGGGCTAATTTCTTGGCGGTTTTGTTCTGTAATAATTGGCAGATTAGCTGGCGGTTCGGCAGTCTGAGAGCGCGCCCACAGAATAAGCGGTGTTTCAACATTGGTGTGCGGCAAGTGGCACAGAGTAGCAACTTCTTCGATATTTAAAACAAAGGGTTTTTTACCCAGCTGACGGTGTTGATATTGAGTCAGCACAGCTGGATCCGATGCTACCCTTGCCTGCTCAAAACCGTTTAGATATGTAGTATTGAACTGTTTATAGCTAGCAACAATTGATTGGACCCTAAGAGCAGCTTGGTGGGACGAGGAGTTACCCCTATAAATAATGCGAAGAGTGGTTTCAAAGGCCAATTTATGGCTCTTTTCTTCTGCGCCGCTGGCGCGGGCTTGCTGGTATTCGCTAAGTTTAGGTGCCGGTGCGCCTTTGCTGTCTGCAGGCGGAGCCCACATTGCCTTTAAAATAGTACCCGGACCGGACCCAGATGCCCCGCCGCGCAGGCCGCTGACATAGCGCTCGCTTTTACGATGCCAATTCTGAGCGGCCGGTTGCATAACCAGCTGTATCCAGGCTTCCTCGTTTTCTTCAAACTTAGCAAGTGTAGCCGTAATAGCAGCTAGCGGATCTACCTCGAAACTCTGGAACGTCTTAATTGGCAGCGCAGAATTATTGACTAGTTTGAGTTCGGCAGCCAGCATTGACGTAGCCGCTGTCTCGTTGCTGCGCGAAAAATCGGTAACTTCAGAGATTTGCACACTTGGATATTGAGCGTATATTTGTTCTTCAACAAAATTTTTCAGATACTGGGGCACACATACGTAAAAGCCGATGCGCTTTTTCTGAACAGCAATCTCAAAACTGATACGCACATGATGATGGACGGTTCCAAACCTTTTCTGGGTTGGCACCATAAGCAAACCATGCAACGAGGCAAACATCTGCTCGGCAGCCAGCTCCTTTTTGTCATTAGTGCGCGGCACCTGGAGCAGAAGCATGATAGTCTCGTTGTCTAGGTCTTCTTGTTCCTGTTTGGTTAGTTTTGACATGGACTTATTTTATCGTGTTTGACCACTCCCGTGAATAAACTAAAGCGGTTTATATGTCAAATTATACCAATTTTCGTAAAAAATTTCAAGGATATGGGTATTAGAGCATTAGCTAAGCAGTGCCCCGCCATCAACTACAATTTGCTCACCAGTTATGTAGCTCGACATGTCACTGGCCAAAAACAGAGCCACCATGCCGATATCGTCAGGTTCTCCCATACGATGCATGGGTATTTTAGCCATGAAAGTCTCAGTTTGCGCCGCCATTTTCTCAGCCGAAGCCCCCTGGCTCATAGCAGCCACGCCGGGTGTAGCTATACCGCCAGGGGCGATAGCATTTACCCATATTTTATGCTCGGCGAGCTCTAAAGCTGAATTTTTAGTAAAGCCCCAGGCGCCGTGCTTGGAGGCATCATAATGAGCGAGACCAACCATGGAAGGGTGCAGAGCGTCAATTGATGTGATGTTTATAATTTTGCCGCCGCCCTGTCCCTTCATAACTTCGGCAGAGTACTTGGTAGCTAGAAAAATACTGCGCAAATTAACATGAAGTACTTTTTCGAATTGGTCTTTGGTCATCTGTGCTAGAGGAGCTGGCGGATAAATACCGGCGTTATTAATCAGGATATCTAGAGACCCGAATTTTTCATTACACGCAGCCACCATCTGCTTTATGTCATCTTCGTTCGACACATCAACCTTCATAGCTTCAACACTCCAGCCCTGACTGCTCAGTTCCTGTGCGGTTTTTTGAGCAGCAATTTCGTCCGTATCGGCAATCAAAACTTTAGCGCCAGCCTCAGCCAGGCGATAGGCAATACCGTAGCCAATACCCTTTGCGCCTCCAGTCACAATGGCGGCTTTGCCCTCTAGATTCAGTAATTCACTTAACTGCTTCATCTAATTTATATACTACTCCTATACAAAAGAAGCTGCTATGACTTCCATCACAATTTTTGATTCTTAACGCCGCAACTATATCAAGCGAACGAGCCGGTCTTAACCTCGCCGGCTCTTTTATAATTGGCGAAGATAACGCCTTTTGGCGTAGTTTTAGATTCAGTTAGTTCAAATGCCGCTGGCACTGCACCTTCAGCAAGCAGGCGCTTGCCTGAGCCAAGAATTACCGGAAATATTTTGAGCCAAAGTTCGTCAACAAGATCGTTTTTCAGCAAAGTTTGCACAAGATTACCGCTGCCATGCACTTGCAGCATCGGCCCGGCTTGCTGCTTTAGTTCTTTTAATTTTTCCGCTACATCGCCATCAATAAGCACGGATTTTTCCCAGGTTAGTTCTGGCGATGAACCGGAAACAACATATTTGGTAGCTTTATTAAATGGTTCGGCTACTGGATGTTTAGGATCTTGCTTGGGCCAATAGCCTGCAAATATGTCATAGGTTTTTCTGCCGAGCAGCAAATCAAACGCCATGCTCATTTGCTGGCCCATAAGTTTGCCCGAAAACTCATCAGAATAAGGGACGGTCCAGCCGCCATACTTAAAGCCGTCCGACGTGTCTTCTTCCGGACCACCCGGCGCCTGCATCACACCATCCAGACTAATAAAAGATAAAACGACTATTTTTCTCATACTTCTATGTTAGCAAATCCGCACAAGTATTTGTGTTAAACAAATAGCTATCTTGTTTCTCTCAAGATAGAACTTACTTCATTGGCGTATTCATCGCCATAAGCCCTTAATGCTATGTAGTGTAACCAGAAATTCACAAATATATTGGTTAGTTTTATTGGCTGCCGCTCTTTTATGTGCACATTTGTCTTAACCGATTTTCCGGCTACATTATCATACGCAACTTCGGCAGCAGCAGTCACGAAATCTACAGGCTCAAAGTCTTTGTTGGGCTCGTCCCAAATCTCCTCGTCGCGCATATGCGCTAATAAGTGGTTGCCCATATTTCGCAGCTCGTCGGTGCCTAAAAATGCATTTAAAGGACCGCCTGTTCTGCCCCTAAGAGCCGCCTCAAGCCCTATTTCTCTGGCTTCTTGAAATGCTTCTTCTAGGCGATCAGGCGTTCGCGGTATCTTTTCTCCACATTCTTCAGGCATGAACGTAGTCTAAGCCTCGCATATAGTTGCTTGCAAGCACAAGCAAAAATAAAAACGCCTATGCGCTATAAATACTTCTTTCATTAAATAAGCAGCTTGCTAAACTATAATTAAGACTCATGCCAGACAACAAATACTTCCGCGAACAGAGTATAGCCATAAGCTTAACGGTGGTGGTCTTTTGTGCGTTAGCTGCACTTTTGTGGCTAGAGGTTACAGCTGTCAATAAGTTTATAGATGAAAAAATTGTCATACAGCTTCATCCAGCGGACATTCTTATTGGTTTGACTATATATCTGAAGACATCTGTAGACTTCGTTATTTTTATAGGTAGACTAATGGATAAAAATCCTGGCCTAAAAGGTCGGGTGGGAATTGAAATTGGCACGGCAATTGGTAACGGGGTAGGGACTTTCGCTATTGTACTAATCTGGGCTTTTCTAAAAGAAGTGAATATTTTGTTGGCGCTTATGATAGCGCTGGCGGCGTTGGTTTTGCTGCGTTTGGCACAGGATACCCTTGTTCATAATAAGGAAAGGTCGCGCCGCGATTGGCTTGAGGTAACTACTAGCTTTATAGAAAAACTGCTAAGCAAAATAAATTGGTTGTTTGATCCCCTGCTTGCGGTAATTCTACCTTCTAATTCGCTCAAGGTGGAGACAAAACGCAGTTTTGTGCCGTTACTTTTTATGGCTTTTACCGTCCCTTTTATTTTAGGGCTGGACGACTTCGCTGGCTATGTGCCTGTATTTGACGTAATCAATGTATTTGGTTTTGCGATAGGTGTATTTGCGGGCCACATGATTTTAAATATTGCTTTGTATGTTTCGCCTGAAAATACAATTAGGCTCGTTAAAAATCGATTTGTTTCAGTACTCGGCAGCATCGCTTTTATTGGCTTAGCAATTTGGGGCTTTATAGAGACCTATAAATTATTATTTCTGCACAATTAAAGACCTTAGCGAACGAGGTCAGCTAATTCGTGTCTAGATAGCAGCGCTTTTTATGTCCTTAGTGCGAAGAGAGGTAGTTTTAAGTTAGCTTTCAACTGCCACTTCAAATCCACCGTATGCCATCTTCGTCATGTCCGTAGGCATTTCAAAATCAGCTTTATCTTTAAAGCTTTCGCTCATTTCTTCCATAACTTTTTTGTTTACCTCGTCTCTATGATCTTTTGACTCGAAAACAATAAACGAAAACCAGACATTTTCATCCTCGTTAGCGCCGGTCATTTCTTTAAAAGCTCGGGATTTTTGACCGCCCATTTCCTGTTGCTTTAGATCTTCGCCCCTGCACTCAAAGAATTGAAGCGCACCATGCTTCATCCAGGAATCTCGTCCCATTTTAGCCATTTCTTCATAATCAGCCTCTTTGCCCTTGGGCACTACCAGAACAAATCCATCAACATATTTAGCCACTTTATCTCCTCCTTTTTAGTTGTGTCTATTTATAATTTTAGCACTTAAGGTAAAGCAAAAAGAGCGCCTAAGCGCTCGATAATTCCCATTTGGTGCGGGTGAGGGGACTCTAACCCCTGGCCTTCTGCATGGCAAGCAGACGCTCTAAACAACTGAGCTACACCCGCGTATCAACTAAAAGATTGTAGCAAAAACCCCTGTTAAAAGCAAAGTGCGGACTACTGCAGTCCGCACTTATTACTTACCTACCCAGGACTAATCGTCCCAGAAGTGTCCGCGATCTTTATCATCCCAGCCATGACCATGGTTGTGGTCATTGTAGTCATGATGATCTCGGTCGTCGCTGCACTGACTGTGTAGGTTGGCAGACTTCAGCCATGGTTTGTAGTCTACGCCAGCGCTTACATGCGAACCAGAGCCGTTACCTGCAGCGCTCGGACCACTCTTGGCACCCCAATAGTTACAAGTGCCATCGGCACTGAGTGTCGAGAATTTGGCGGCTAGATTTGGTTCTACAGCAATGCCGAAGGCGCTCGAACCGACGGCCAGGTTGTTGCGATGCACGTCCGCCGTGAAGAAGAATTGGTTACTTTCAAACCACACCGCTGTCTTGTCTGCGCCAGCCGCGGTCAGATTGCTAACAGTGTTGTATTTGACTACCACGTTCGGCGTATCGCCTTCTAGACCTATAGCATGCGCCCAGGAGCCATTCAGATTAGCGATGTCGTTGTTGGTAATCTTAGCAGTGGTGTAACCGCGCGATGGCAGCGCTACGTTTGCGCCATTGTTCAACTGTATGCCGTATGCACCTTTAGTGCTAGTGATGTTACTGATTGAATTATCATCCAGCACTATCCCTGTGCTTGGATTAGTTGAGGTGCTGTCGCCGACTAAAATACCTTGAGCAGACTTAACGCTCTGGAGATTATTGATCTTGTTGTCGGTAACTTTCACGTTATCAGGGCCCAGCTCTAGGTAAACCCCAACGGTAGTGTCAGGATACGGATTGCCAATACCGTCGACGATGTTATTCTTTATCACGGCATTATTACCGGCAGTTTTTACGGTGATACCAATGCCGTGTGATGGATTAGTTACAGAAAAGCCATCGATAGTTACATTGGCTGCGTTGACAGTAAAGGCAGGTGTGTCGCTCACGCCTTTAACGGTTGATTCATGCGTGCTAGCAGCGCTACGATGATTAACATCAGAACCTGCTTTGGCGCCTTTTACTGTAACGCTGCGCGCAATAACAACGTTTTCATTATATGTACCTTGAGCTACCTTGACGGTGCTACAGCCAGCATCGTTAACTGCGGCTTGAATTGTTGCATAATCGCCTGGAACATTACAGGTCGGTCCGCCAACAGCAGCATCAGTTTTACCACCGCCGACTACTAACGCCCCGCCAGTTATAACAGCAGCGATAGCTACTAAACTTGCTAGTCTTCTTTTCATAATTACCCCTCCTTGCCTACCCTTATTAGTAGTGCAAGTATACCATCATGGAGTTGACAAAATATTACATCCTGTTGAAAAGCTGTGGAAAAATAGAAATCTTGGTGGCTCCTCCCAGACTCGAACTGGGGACACAAGGCTCTTCAGGCCTCTGCTCTACCAACTGAGCTAAAGAGCCACAACCAGCCTATTTTAGCGCAAATAACAGATAGGGACAAGCTGTTAGGCTGGGACCATCTCCGCGGCCGCAGCAGATGCTTCTAGTTCAGGCATTGGTACTGGTGCTGGCTGCTCAACAGCAGCCGTCTCTGCCACTACTTGCGCGGCAGCTCCTCGCGCCAACCCACTGCGCCTTTGTATGGCTAGCTCATCTAGCTGTTTGGGCGTGGCGCCTTCCGGAAAGCGCTGGCCGTCTAAAATCTGCTCGTAAAAGCGGCGTCCGTTTTTGTATTCTTCATACTGCCAAGTGCCTGCCCTAGGAATTATCTCTGGCCCCCTGGGAAAGTAAGGGATACCGCTGTGTTGTCTTTTCTTCATATTATTTCTCCTATATTGAAATTAAAAAAGCTCCCTGGTTGCGGGAGCTTGGTTTTTACAAAATTAAACAGCGCCCGCTATCGGGATTCGACGACCACCACGAGATTAAAAGCGCTTGTCATAGTGTACATTCTGGCATTTAGCCGTTTAGCTGTCAAACAATAATTTGGTGGAGATACGGGGACTTGAACCCCGGACCTCTTGCATGCCATGCAAGCGCTCTAGCCAACTGAGCTATATCCCCCTAAACATGCCAGTGGCATGTTTTGTAGACACGAGCGAAGCGTCTTAAAGTGAAACTACATCCAGAAGCGCTTCGATACCTCATATCACAGACTCAAACATTCTAGCAGAACAGGGGTCAAATGCCAACTGTCTAGATAACGTGTTTTTTGCGGACAGTGTAGATCACCGAGCCAATCAGGGTGATATTTATGGCGATAATCACCCAGAAGGTCCAGATGGAGTGCTGGAACGGCAATGGCAGGTTGAGGCTGTAAATGCCCATTGCCAGGCTCGGAATAGAGATCAGGATAGTGGCGACGGTCAGGAT
>JARIHC010000006.1 GCA_029288485.1 Candidatus Saccharimonadota bacterium
TTACTAACTTGAGGGCAGCACTCTGACTGTCTGCTTGAATTGTACCTTTGACGTGTTCACCGGTACTGGTATTTCGGGCGGAGTAGTTGTAGGTCAGCATGCGCTAATCCCTCATCAACCGATCGAGTTCATCGATATCGATCGCGAAGTTGCGCGCTTCATCGTAACTAATGGTACCAGCGTGAATCAAGCTAACTAAGGTTTTATCCATGCTCTGCATGCCAAATTCGGCGCCCGTCTGGATCACGGCTTCCAGCTGATGGCTCTTACCTTCGCGGATGATGTTACGGACTGCAGGCGTGGCTATCAGGACCTCGGCCGCGGCGATACGACCGCCACCAATTGCCGGAACTAACCGCTGAGAACAAATAGCCATCAGGATATTACTGAGCTGGGCGCGGATTTGCGGCTGCTGGTGCGGCGGGAAAACGTCGATCATACGATCAATACTCTGAGCAGCGCTGTTGGTGTGTAAGGTAGCGAACACCAGGTGGCCAGTTTCGGCAATGGTAATAGCACTAGCGATGGTTTCAAGGTCGCGCATCTCACCGATCAATACAACGTCCGGGTCTTCGCGCAGGGCGCTACGCAGGGCGGCGCTAAACGAGTACGTATCGTAGTGAACTTCGCGCTGAACGACCACTGACCTCATGGATTTGTGAGTGTATTCAATAGGGTCTTCGATGGTAATGATGTGAGTCGCTTTTTCTTCGTTAATCTTACGGATCAAAGAAGCTAATGTGGTTGATTTACCAGAACCGGTCGGACCGGTTACTAGCACCAAGCCGCGCGGATAGTCGGCAAACTTATTAACGATCTCTGGCATACCAAGCTGGTCAATAGATAAGATCTCGTTAGGTATGAGACGGAGCGCGGCCGCCATATTACCCCGTTCATGAAAGGCATTAACACGAAAGCGACCAAGATCGCCGTAAGCAAAGCTAAAGTCGAACTCTTTATCTTTAAGCAAAATCTGTTTCTGGTCTTCGTCTAAAATAGCGAAAACTAGAGTCTCTACCGCTTCTTCGTCCAATGGATCCGCACCAGTCACCGGCGTCAAGGAACCGTCGACGCGCAGCATCGGCGGCAAGCCGACCTGAATGTGTAAGTCCGATGCTTTCTTTTTAATAACTTCGTCTAATAAGACTTCTATTCTTGGCTGTCCAGGCATGCCCACACCCCCTGATTAAGATTTATCATGCGTTATCCTCCGCGGCCACACGGTTCACTTCCGCTATTGTTGTCGCCCCCTGCAGCGACTTCAAATAACCGTCTTGGCGCATGTTAACCATGCCCTCGGACTCGGCTACTTTTTCGATTTCGCTGCTGGTTGCTCTTTTCATGATTAACGCTTGAATGGCCTCTGTTACCTCGAATACTTCGTATAAACCCATACGTCCCCGGAAACCACCGGGCGTATCCGGGCTGTCAGTGCCCTTAGCTAAAGTATAAGCGGTTTGGCTCCTTAAGGGCAAGCTTTTATAACCAAGGTCCTGGGCCGTGGCTGGCATTTGCTCGGCCGTGGCTGGCAGCAAGTGGCCAATAGTATCCTGAATAGCCTTGGTCTCTACCGATGATGATTGGTAGGTTTGGCGGCCGGTATCTGCCACTCGCCGCACCAGGCGCTGGCCAATCACAGTATGCACCGTACTGGCAATCAGGAACGGCTCAATACCCATATCCAGGAGGCGTGGCAGGATACCGGCCGCGCTGTTAGTGTGCAGCGTGCTAAATACTAAGTGGCCGGTCAAAGCGGCTTGAACGGCTAGCTGGGCGGTTTCTTTGTCGCGGATCTCGCCAATCATTACTACGTCGGGGTCTTGGCGCAAGATACTGCGAAGGCCGTTAGCAAAAGTCAGGCCGACTGCTGGATTAACCTGAATCTGATTAATGCCCTCGATTTTGTACTCAACTGGATCTTCAAGAGTTACGATGTTGATAGCATCTTTTTTAATCTCCTGGATCAGGGCATACATAGAAGTTGATTTACCAGAACCCGTCGGGCCGCTGGTTAGAATCATGCCATTTGGCCGAGCAGTACCCTTGCGGATTAAGCGCAAAGAGCGCCCAGCGTAACCCATATCTTCCAGCTTGAGCGAAGTGCCGGTTTTATCCAGCAAGCGAATAACTACCTGCTCGCCCCACACCGTTGGAGATATAGCGATACGCAGATCAATGGGTTTTTTATCTACGATCACCGTAAAACCGCCGTCTTGCGGGATACGGTGTTCATCGATCTTTAAATTAGACAAGATTTTAACGCGTGAGATAAACGCCGGTTCAGTATTTTTAGGCAGGCGCATAATTTCACGCAGCACACCGTCTATGCGAACACGCACCTTGAGCTCGTGTTCTAAAGGCTCGATGTGTACATCGCTAGCACGATTGCGTGCGGCAAATTCCAAAATAGCAGATAAGGCTTTGGATATCGGCGAGTCTTGGACAATGGTCTTGACGGCATTGCTATCTTGGTTGAAGGTGGCTTTGACGCCATTCTGTTTGTCGGCCTCAACGTTTGCCGTCTCTGTGTCGGCAGCCTCTTGTTTGAGCACGGACTCCATTTGAGTATCCAATCGAGCCTCGTATTGCCTGAGCACCTGCCGGATTCCCGATTCGCTAGCCACGTAAACTTTCAACGGCCGACCAATACGGTTACTCAAATAGTCCACCGCCTGAACGTTGTCAGCATCGAGCATTGCTACCACCAACCGGTGCTGCATTTCGCCCAATGGCACAGCCATGTAGCGCTCAGCTATATCTTGCGGCAGCAGTTGCAGAACCTTGGGATCAATCTTGGCTTGCGTCAGATTAACATACGGCATCTTGGTGACTGTAGCGTTGGCCTTAGTCAGTTGCTCGTCGCTTATATAATTATTGTCCACCAGATAACCAAATAGAGGCTTTTTCTTGGCTTTAGAGATTTTCTTAGCCTCAGCCAACTTGTTGGCATCAATCATGCCGCTGGACACCAGAACGTCCTGGATTTGCTGTTCGCTAGCGGCAGACAATACGCTCATAGCGCCGCCTCCCTACTGTTGTGACGGGTTTCTGAATGGATCTGGATTGGCGTTTTGGCCAATTGTAATAAGTTGAGTTGGGTCGAAGGCCTGATTATTGAAGTATCGGCTATCCGGCTTTGGGAAATCAGTCGTAATTGGCTGGACCACTTCCACCTGTTGCTGCCGGTTTTTAGGAGAAGCGAATATCTTGTTGGAAGCAAAGTACGAAACAACTCCGGCAAAAGCTACGATTAAAATAATCAGGGCAATGTCTTTTTGCTTCATTTCACTACCTGCGTGGTTATACTTACCTTCTTAGCCGGCTGGTAATACGTGTGCGCGGTAACGGTAACTGTCATGTTGCTTTGGCCACCACTTATATCAAGCGTATCGATCTGGAGAGGGCGGATAGATTGCTGCAGCTTAGCTAGCAATTGGTCGACCGACTGATAGTTGGCGTTACTTACGGTGAAAGAAAATGGCATTTGGACTGGTTGAGGGTTAGCACTAGCTGTGTTACCCTGTTGATTCAATTGGTCATCGGTACCGGAAATACTGGTAACTTGCAGGTGATTATCGGACAGTATTTTCTCAATGCTAGAAGTAAGCGCCGGGAAATCATAGCGATCCGGCAGAGCATCAAGAATGATCTTAGAATTGGGCCCGTCGTTATCACCAGTACCATTTTTATTGCCGCCAATGATATTAGTGGAAGCTGAGTCAAAAGCTTTATAAGCAGTTGCTAGACCATTGTAGTTATTGATATTTTGCTCAAGTTGTTTGTGGGCCGCTTCTTTGGCGCTAATTACCCTTGCCTGGTAGCGGTTCTGACTAAAGACTGTTTTAGAAGCCACGAGACAAAAGACTGTTACAAACGACGCGATTGCTACAGCAGCTACCATTTGTGCGTTAGCTTTACTAATAGCTAACCGTTTGGTCGATAATGCTTTGTCCATTATTGGCCTCCTTTAGCCGGTGCGGCTTTGAAAAGGTCATTAGCTTGATTGCTGTCCAGACGAGTGGTCGTAATATTCGGCACCGCTAACTTGACGTTTTGGGTGATGTCAAAGATCGGCTTGTCATAAGAGAGGCTAATAGTATAGTTAGCAGCCTGGCCAGCATCTTGAGAGTCAGTATTAAGACTAAAACTGCTTAGCACGACATTGCTAAAGGCTTGCTGAAGATCGTTATTGCTATCAGTAGAGTACTTAGTGTTCTTTAGTGTATCAACGTATTGGTTAACGCTTGCTAAGCTGCCTGAGGTACCAGTAATAGTAGCTGTTTGCTGGCCGTAGTCGACAGTAAAGTCAGTTATATTAACACTTGCTGGTGTCACCTGGTTTAGATAACCAATTAAGCGCGCTGCGGCGGGTTTGCTGGCATGTAGGTCAGTTAGGCTTTGAAGCTGGTTCTGGACTGTTAACATCTTGTTTATCTGAGGTTCGTGCTGAAGTTTGTTGCCTTCCGCTTTAATGTCATTGGTTAAATCGCCGAGATGCTTTCTTTGCAAGCCGTCAACGCTTAACAGTAGTAGCAGTAACGCCACTGCCACTATAGTTACCAGCGCGGAGACTGTGATCACTAGCCGCCTTACGCGCTCGGCTTTGATATACTCCATTTTTACAGCTGGCAAAAGGTTTAACTGCATCATGAATTCCTCTCCGCCAGACCTGCGGCCACGCTAAACTGATTTGAGATTGCCAGCATTTCATTCTGTCGATCTTGGCTGAACGTTACATTGCGCCAGGCGTTGCCAATTTCTACATTGATACCGAATTTATTAGCTATGTACAGAGGAAATTCAGGGACTACAGCCGCACCGCCAGTTACTACGGCCTTCTCGACTTTGATGTTTGTATAGCGTGTTTGAAAGAACTTAATAGACTTTTCTACTTCGGTAACTAATAAATCTACAGTACCGCTGATGGCTTGAAAGATTTGACCTTCTAGCTTCTCTCGGCTGAGGCCAAACTTAAACACAAATTGCTCTGCTTGTTTGTTATCGATGTTGAGTGTTTGAGAAGCGGCTTTTAAGAAAGACTCTATGCCGGTTGGAATGCTGCGTGTTAGATGCGGCGCACCGTTTAAGACAATTACTAGGTCAGTGGAGCGGTGGCCAACATCTAATAGTAGCTGGGCGCCAGGAGTATCCGGCGTTGTTAGGGCGCGCGCCATAGCCAAGTTGTCGGGCTCAAAAGCCATGACGTTTAAGCCAATAGACTCCAGCATATCTAGTCGGTCTTCTACGAATTTATTAGTGACACTTGTAAGCAATATTTCTTGTTTGCTTTTATCGGCCGGTGAATCGCCGAGTAATGCCCAGTCGATAGTTGATTCGCTGAGCGGCGTTGGGATTAGAGCATCGGCCTGCAATGGTATAGCCTTGGCAAGCTCGTTAGGCGGCAAACGGTCTACGTCGGCCACGGTCGTGAAGACCCGGCTGGAAGGTATGCCGACAGCTACGTTCTTGGTTGTGACGCGGGCTTGGCTAACGAGTTGGGCGATCATCTGAGCCAATTTTTGCTGGTCGCTCTTAGCGTCGCTTAACGCCGTAGCAGGATCTACCGGCACATAAGCATATTTTAATAAGGCTTTGGCATTGCTTGGGCCCTGGAGTTGCACCAAGCGTACCGCCGTAGTACCAATGTCTAACCCAAAAAAGTCCGAAGTCGAACCGAGCAACAAGCTCATACTGCAACCTCGCTAGCGATTGAGGCGTTCATGTCTCGGATTATACCATAAGCATTATGGCTGTATTGGCTATCTTGCCCACCCGTGTTTAGCATATTTTCGTTTTCGCCTGTTATTGATTTACCTCTGTTTGCAAGTATAACAAACATAAGCGGTTAAAGTCCAGTGTTCGCCGCAGTAAATTATCTCTACAGAACCGGTGGTAAGTTGGTCATCGCCTGCCACTGTATCACACCGCCGCCCGGAGGCTGAACTGCTGGGCTGGTTAGGTACAGCGCCGGGCTGTATTCAAATATCTCGGCAGCGCAAGCTTTGCTATCAGTTTCGGTGCCTTTATTGCTGCAGGCCGTAAATGGCGGCCCTTTGGGTGTTGGTCCTGTGGAGCCGGATGTATTAACACATAGATAGTATCCCGACTGCCAGTTAGCATCATGATCAGCCAATTCATTAATCTTCACACACCCCGCACCACCGGCAGAACCAAAACTCAAACCGATATTTTGATCGCTGCAAAGCCAGTTATCTGCCCATGTGTCCGGATCTCCTGGAACGTTCCACTGAGTACAATAGGGGTACTTCTTGCCTCCAGGAGTACCAACACCGTTTTTTATACTATTTAGATATAGCACGCCTGGATCCCCGGCTACGCTCCCTGCACTTTGGTCGCAACCGCTGTAGTTCTCGCAGTGCGTCCAATACAAGTTCACGCTCGATGAGTTGGGCACACAGATCTTATTGTCAGACCAGCCGTTCGTATCGCTAGGCTCATTGACGGCTGTGCAACGAAGCGTAGATAACTGGGCACTACTCGGACATGACTCGCCAGCTAAGCCGGCGCCAGCGGTGCCGCAACTGCTCCAAGTAAGATCAACCGCCGGCGTGCCGCCAGGCGAACCCGGATTTGGTTCTTCGTCGCGCAAAGAGCCAAAGGTACGCATTAGGTTAACCTGGTCGGCCACGAAGCTTCCATAAACCACTAGCTGGTTGTTGCATGTATATAAATCGTGAGCAGACATTGGAGTAAAGCCGTTGGCACAGGTATAGATTTTACCGCCGGTGCCGCTGCTGTTTTTCTGAGCAATATATAGGCCAGACAAGGTAGTGACGCTTGGCTTTATATATATGCTGCCAGTAGCATGCAGGACGAATGATGGCGCTGTGCCGGCGGTCCAGCCAGTACCGTAATTTATAGGGCCTGTTATGTAAACATTACCGTCCACAAAGACCGACACATTATGTCCGGCAGCTAAAGTGCCGCCGCGAATTGTCAAATCGCCAGAGCGTTTGTAGGCGCCGCTCATGCTGCCAAGCGCAGGCGCAGTTAAGGTCGCATTTCCAAGTGTTGGCGCTGTTGGCGGTGCCGATTCATTGGTCAGCGTTCGGCAGCCATCAAAGTTACCTCCAAGCACCGGACTTTCCCTGCTGGCGCTGTCTACCGTAACGTTATGATTAGCAAACGTTAAGTTAGTTGGAGGCCGATTGATGTTTTGCGGATTACGGCCAACTATACTCTGAGCACTGGCTACGCCGGTAATTTTAATTAATGCGAGAGCGCTCAGTTCGGAGCTAGAACCGCGGGTAGCACCGGCCGGATCGCTAATATCAGCGTAGCCAGCCAACGTACCGCCGCCGCCATGGGCATTATCTAAGCACTGATCAAACTCGCCGCCAGTAAATATATCTCCGTTATAGACCTTAAAGTAAGGTTCGTTAACTACGCGCGGGCATTTAGAGTCCTGGGCCGGACCGACGCCAAATATTACGTTGCTGTCTGGCCCTACATAACCACCTGAATATTGAGCGCTGACCTCGCTGCAGTACTCGTCGCCAGCCACGTAAGAACCTGGCGCTATTGCACAGCTATGCGACCAAACAGTGTAATAGTCTGGTGGATTCGGCGAAGGAATATTCCAGGAACCCTGCGAGTAGGAAGATGGTGCGCAAGGTGTGCTTATAGCACCGCTGGGCGTTTTCTTGTAGAGCGAAGCCGAAACTGTGTCGTTAACACTGTGGCTGAAATTGGCAGGAGGATTAACCCAGTGGAAGGTTATTGTCGCACCGTAATTGACGGTATTGGGATGTTCAATAGTCGGCGAGAGATCGGACTGGGCGCCAATCGATGAAACAGTAAATTGTTGATAGACATTCGGAGATATCCCACAGCCTGACATATTACTCTCTGACCCATTATATTGAGGCGTAAGGGTTTTACTATATGTCTCCACGTCGCTCGGCGCCGCCAAATTTATATCAAAATCGTAGGAGTATCCGTTGTAAGGCACAAAGCCTAAGTTTTTAGTACCATCTGGGGTATCTAAATAGGCGCCAGCTAACATGTCCAGGTAGTCAGGCGGCGGACTGGTATTAGTAAAGGTACCGTGCACATGTATAGTGCCTCCCGCCAAGACAATACCGCCAGGACCATCACCATATACCGATGTTATAGAGCACTGAGCACTAAAACAACTTATGGTTTGAGGGCTAGAACTCCAGGCGAAATGATTGTCAGCTGTCCGATACAGGTACTGAGTAGCACCGTTACTCCACGTACTGCCACTAAGCGTGTCTGTCCTATAGGTGACAGTAATAGAGTTAGCACTTGGCCAGTAAGTCCACTCTTTGGACACAGTCATATTTGTTTCGCCGTTCTGCGCAGGAGCACCGGCAACGTCTGGGTTGTCAGGAGGGTCACCCCCAGTACCCGGGCCTACAAAACTATTTACGTTGCTTTGACTGAGACCAGTCCACCACTTGCTATTACTTCCATCACTGTGCTGATAGTGAACTTTGTTGACCGTAACATTGCTGACGGTGACATATGTCCTTGTCTTTGTGCTGCCAGCAGCTTCAGTAATAGACAGGTTCCTACAGGCGCCTACAGCAGACGGTTGCGGCGGCGGCCCTTCAGGCACCCACACAAAAGTAAACCGCATATTGGCGCCGTTGGTGACAGGAAACTTAATATGTGTGGCGCCGCCACTATTGACGTTGCTATCAATAAGATTGAGACCTGAATCGTACATTTCCCATCGGCCAGACTGCCCGCTAGGATTATCTATATGGGTAATTTGGAATATGTTATTGTTGCCGCTTGGGTTTTTACAATTCAATACCCAGCCATTACCAACGTTACCGTCAATACCCGGTCCTAGCGCAATCCAGCCGGGACAATTAATTCCACCATCGCCGCTTAAGTGTGTGCCAAATTGAAAGTCCCCATGCTGCGGCCATTGATCAGTATTGCTAACACTACCGCCGCTACCAATTGGCCAGTGATATATCTGTGCGTTATCTGCCCACCCAGGAGCTGTTGATGTCAACGTGAAATGCGGATTAAGCAAGTTGCCACTTGTGTCGCGGGCCTTCATTACTAGAGACGACATCACGCCTGCACCTTCCCCGTCGCTGTCGTTTCCCCAGTCTCCGGGTACGCTGTCACCAGGTGGACAGTAAGTAGGCGCAGCAAGAGTTTTGCTATTGGACGACAGCACTAAACAGGCGCCGGTCATTACCAAAGTTACAACTAGGAATTTAATAGCTAGCTTATACATTGACCTTATATCCATAGTGCTTTTTAGCTTGCGCCAGCTGTTGCTGGAAGGTGGCATCGCTACCACCGCCCGAAACTTTATCCATTCTAACAACCAGGAAGTAAGATTCGGCGGTGCTGTTCTGATCAGTTGCAGAGTTTGACACTCTTACTACAAACGGCGAACTGAGCTGACCTGGTTTCATGCTAGTTATTTTTCCCCGGATAGATCTAGCTACTAGTAAGCCAATCTGCTTCAGCGGCCCATTGAATGAACTCGAATGCTGCTGTGTCGAATAATAAGAATTCTCACCTACCATAGGATCGGCATGTTCCATCTGAATTGCCTGATCAAATGTGATCTTGCCGGATTTTATTTGATTATATAAGTTGGTAATAAACTTCTGGGCGTATTGCTTATCCTGAGCTATAGCCGCCGGATTTCCTAATAACGGGTTGGCTTTTTGTTGTTCGGGCAGCAGGCCTGATTGGTATGGTACGTAGCGGCTAAAGTTAGCAACCAATAGTTTACCCTGGTAGACCCCTTCATTGTGGTTGTCCAGCTTCGTCAAGTAAAGCTGGTTTACTAAGTTTTGATAACCATACGGGTTGGTCTTTTTTTGCTTAGTGACACTAGACCCGTAAGCCTGTGTTATGTCAGCTTGAGTAACAGTCACATGATATTGCTTGGCCATAGCCTCGGTAAGGTATTTATCGGCCAGCACGGTCGCCGCCTGGTGATCGCTAACTTTATTTTTTTTACCATCAGTCACCTGGAGGCTCTCTATATCTTTTTTGTATATCTTATGACCGGCCGCTTGGGCGTAGACTTTTTGACCTATATGCCCGGGGTGAGTTATCAGCACTATAGCCGCTATTACTACAATACCGAGACCAATAAGAATCAAACGTCCCCTTTGACGATTACTAGGAGCAGGTTGTGCTGGTGGCGCTGAAATCTTTGTATCGGCCATACGTAACGCTAGTGTTTATCTAGCATTACTATAGCACAGTGCCGCATATGTTAACCAAATTTGCGGGCCGCCATTTTGGCTATAGACAGGATTTAGCCGTCAATCTTGACCGGAACGTTCTTGATTTTGCCGACAGAGATGATTTTGCCGGTGCGTGGGTCTCTAACAACTACACGGAATTGCTCGCGGGCAGGCTCCCAATGTCCATTAACCTTCTTTTCTTTGACGCCGCGGGTAGCCAAGTCCAAAAAGTTGAACGACTTGCCGTTTGAGCTAGACACGGGATACCAGCCGTCGCCTTCTATGCCTGTCCAGTGGCCTTTAACCTTGATCTGTCCCCTGTGCTGGCCTGATCCTTGCAAGCCTTCGCAGCCTGGCGCATCCCAATACGTACCAGTGGTTTGTATCTCCGTCCTGCTAGGATTTATCATAATAGATTTTACATCGTGTGGCGGTCTTTCAAGCTTTTTAATACAGCTTGCGCCGCTGGCCTCAGCAGTGCCCGGACCTGCGTAAGCTTGCTGCTCCACTGCCCACGGTACAACCTGCGAACCCAGTTCTTCTGCAGACATGGAGGGCGCTGCGCCCGGAGCTTCGACAGAGCGTACTTTGGCCGGTACTTGATCAACGGCCTGAATGGCATGATGCTCGATACTAATCATAATTGACATTATACATTATTTGGTGCTTATGTCAAGCTATGGGCAGTCTGAATCAATGTCCAGCCGCGACAGTTGCTTCGCCGTGACTAGGATCGGTTTTCGCCTTTTGCTGACGAATAATAAAAGTGGCTATTAATGCGGCGGCTATACCGAAGGTAGAGCCTATTAGATATCCATCGTGGAAGCCGTGGACCGTAGCTGATGTAATCTGCTGCTGAGTGGGCGGCGCCATCAAATGCAGATTTTGAATAAAATCTTTGGCCCCAGAACTAGCTATACCTGTTAGTACAGCCAGGCCAAGCGCTCCACCGACTTGCTGGGATGTATTTAGCAGCCCGGAAGCCAAGCCGGATTCATGATGAGGAACACCTGAGGTTGCTGCTACAGTGCCGCTCACAAACACTCCCCCCATACCAAATGCCATCAGCATTAAACCGGGTGCGACATCACCCCAAAAAGTACCATGAACCGGGATATGCGACAGCCAAAACAGGCCAGCCGACACAAATAGCGGCGCTATCATTAGAATAGGCTTATAGCCGACCTTTTTAATAACTTTCGGAACATTGGTCGCGACGATAGCGATGACAAGCGGCATAACCAGGAAGCACAGACCAGTCTTAACTGGCGAGTATCCGAGGACCTCTTGCATATATAACGTAGTAAAGAAAAATATCGAGAACATTCCGGCGGCCATACAAAACATAAGAAGATCGGCGCCGGATAAGTTGCGAATCCTGAAGATACCTAACGGCACCAACGGGTGTTTTACCCGCCGCTCATTCCACACGAATGCCGCCAGCGCAGCAATAGCGATACCAAAGAATATTAGAGAGCTGGTGGAAGTCCAGCCGTTAGTCGGCGCCTTTACTAACCCGTAAACCAAGGAGATCAAACCGCCAGTAGCCAGTACTGCTCCTGGCAGATCAAGTTCGCTGTGCTCAACGGTCGAGTCGTGCTTGTCCAAGATCATGAGGGCGGCGATGACAACAATAATACCTACTGGCACATTAACGAAGAAGTTCCAGCGCCAATCTAGGTATTGCGTAAGAATACCGCCGAGCAGCACGCCGGCGGCCGCGCCGCCGGAAGCTACCGCGCCCCAAACGCTCAGCGCCACGTTGCGCTCATGCCCTTCTTTATATGTAACGAGCACAATCGATAGTGCGGCCGGAGACATAAAGGCGCCGGCTAGACCCTGCATCCCCCGCGCAATAATAATCCAGCTTTCGGACTGGGCAATACCGCATGCTAGCGAGGCGAGAGTAAATACTATTACACCGGCCAGAAAAATTTTGCGGCGGCCAAAGAGGTCGGCGGCGCGGCCGCCCAAAAGCAAAAAACCGCCAAAGGTTAGCGTATACATAGTGATGATCCACTGCAGATTTTCCTGCGTCATATGAAAAGCGCGCTGGATTGCCGGCAGCGCCACATTGACGATAGACACATCAAGCACGACCATAAACTGGGCTAACGCCAGCAATATTAGGATTAACCAGTGGTTTGTCTGTTTGCTCTTTTTGCTCACTATACTATTTATACTATAGGAAAGTTTTGTTTTTTCAAATTTAAACGATACATTGTAAGTAATGTTTGAGAAAATTGCTCGTTTCTCGGTTCGGTTTCGCTGGCTAGTAATTATTGTTTGGATAGCTGCCATCCCGATTGTTACAGCCAACTTCCCCAGCATTACCGACGTTTCCAAAAATGATAACTCATCCTTTCTTCCCAAAGATAGTCCTACTACGCAGGCCGGCAAGCTAGAAACCGCTTTTCAGAGTGATAAAACAGCTAGCACTGCAGCCATCGTGGCTGTAAGCAGCAGAGGACCGCTGACAGCTGACGACAATGTCGCTATCGATCGCATAGCAGCGGCCGTCAGCCATGTAACTTACGTTACCTCCGTACAAAACCAAGGCGTTTCGGCTGACGGCCAAGCCCGGCAGCTACTTGTAGGTGTCGGCGGCGCGGCCTTTGGCGACCAGGCTACTAGTATCGTGCAAGAGATCCGGGCTCAATTAAATAAGGATGTACCGCCGGGACTCAGTCTGCACCTGACCGGTGATATGGCCTCTGGCGTAGACGCCGAATCAGCCAATCAAAAAGGTCGCAACAGTACCGAAACCTACACGATTATTATGATTATCATTTTGTTGCTGCTGGTCTTCCGCGCTCTGTTAGCCCCGCTAGTAACATTATTGCCGGCCGCCTTAGTACTAGCTATTTCCCAGCCGGTAGTCGCCGAATCAACCAAGATTGGCGTGGAAGTATCGTTCATTACCCAGATTTTACTGATTGTCTTAATATTAGGCGCTGGTACCGATTATGGATTATTCCTGGTTTTCCGGGTGCGCGAAGAGCTGCGGCGCGGCCTAGAACCCAAAGAAGCGGTAATCAAAGCCTTATCGAGAGTTGGCGAATCAATCACTTTTTCGGCCGCTACGGTTATCGCTGCGCTTGTTAGTTTGCTGCTAGCCACCTTTGGCATGTATAAAGGTCTGGGTCCGGCATTAGCTATCGCTCTAGCAATCATGTTATTGGCGGCTCTTACATTCTTGCCGGCTCTGTTATCAATACTCGGGCGGGCCGTTTTTTGGCCCAGCAAAACGCGAGCCCGCGAGCCCAAGATTGGCCTGTGGGGTCGAGTAGCCGACCGGGTTATTCAAAAGCCTAAATTGATGCTAATCGCAGGCGTCATAATTTTTGGCGGCTTGTCGCTCGGGATTATTGGCTATAAGACAACTGGATTCGGCAACCAAGCTGCCCCAGCCGGCAGCGACTCCGCCCAGGGCCAGCAAGCTATCGCGGCGCATTTCCCGGCCGCCAATAACAATCCTGATCTGTTAATTCTGCAGTTTAACCAGCCTATTTGGAATAATTTATCAGCTCTTCAAAAGGCTCAAACCGGGCTATCTAGTTCTAAAAGCTTCAAAGACGTAACCGGGCCTTTTAACGCCAACGGCTTCCAGTTAACGCCGGCGACCCTGCAGCAAATCCATGCCAGCAGTACCGATAACCCTGCTGCCCAAGCGATTTCGCAGTTCATTAGCGCCGACGGCAAGACTGTTCAGTTCTATTCACTGCCCTCAGCAGGACCTAGCGGCAGCCAAGCAGCCACCGAGTCCACACCTACCATGCGCGCCGAGCTGCAAAAGGTCGCTCAAAGTGTAGGCGCCGTACAAAACCAGGTCTATGGTATTGACTCTGTAGGTTACGACGTCAGCCATACCGCCAATAACGACCTAAAGCGCATCGTGCCTATTGTACTCCTTATAATAGCTCTGTTACTGGCTGTATTACTGCGCAGTCTGGTAGCTCCATGGTATCTCATTGCCACCGTCGGCTTTTCGTATCTAGCAACTATGGGTTTTGCCATGATCGTCTTCGTCCACTTAGGACACCAAGATGGTCTTAACTTTATCTTGCCCTTCTTAATGTTTATCTTTTCTATGGCGCTTGGCGAGGATTATAACATTCTGGTCATGAGCCGTATCCGCGAAGAGAGCCACAAAGAAAAAACTCTGTTCGCAGCTGTTACCAAAGCCGTCGGTGTCACCGGCACTACTGTCACTTCGGCCGGCTTAATACTAGCTGGCACCTTCACTATTCTTGGTTTAGTTGGCGGCAACCAGCAGGTTGAACAGATAGGATATTCCATAGCCTTTGGTATTATGTTGGATACATTTTTTGTTCGAACCCTGTTGGTTCCCTCTATTGTCACTCTGCTAGGCCGCTATAATTGGTGGCCTTCCAAGCTCTACTACGAATCAAAGGGCTAAAACTTTGCGTAGGGTCTTGAGGTTGCGGTTGGTGTTGAACTGACGGTACTTGGACTTAGTAAGCAGTTTATTAAAGCCTGTTTTGAGTGTCGCGCCTTTATCCACCCGCCAGTAAACCACTCCTGGTCCAACTGCTACCTGCTCGCCAGGAGTTAGATCACACGGCTCACTCGCCAGGTCTTTTTCCAAGCCGTTTTCCATGAAAATTACGTAGTCGTGCTGGTCAGTGCCAGCCGTACCAAAGGGGTACTTCTTAACTATCTCCGCCAGTTTCTCTATTGGTAATACCTGGGCTTTGGCCGGGTAATTGAAGGTCTTTTGGAGAGCCGTTTCTATAGTGATTTTAAGGTCAGTGGTATCTTGGTCGTCTTCGAAGACCACGTTGCCTGATTGCAGCAGCGTAACCACATTTTTTAGGCCGGCTTTTTCCAGGCAAGCCTTTAGGTCAGCCATTTTGACGATCCGGCCGCCAACATTTATACCTCTTAGAAAAACTGCGTATTTAGCCATGTATTTATTCTATCAGTCTGCTATCCTTATATGGTGATTAGGGCGATCTTTTTTGATTTTTATAATGTATGGCTGCCTAACCCTTTTAATAAGTATCTAGAGTTAGCTAGGCAGCGAGATCCCATCGCGGCCAGCGAACTAGAATCTATCGTAGGAAAATATTTTGAGGGCGAGGTTGATGCTACTTATGTGGCTGATTTTATTCGTATCAAACTGAGCCAACCTGACGTGAAAGCCGAGCAATTTATCTTGAGCGAGTCGGCCATATCGCCCGAAGTAACTACTTTCATGCGCGAATTGCATGGACATTTTGTAAAATTGGGCGTATTGGCTAATCTAGGATCCCAGGAATACAAACTGCTAACTGACTTTAACAATCATAATCAGTTATTTGAAGTTATTACCGGACCGCTGCCGCAAGGCCTTAAACTACCCCTGTTAAGTCAGGAAGTGTTTGCTGCTGCCTTGCAGCAGATAGGCGAGCCGCCGCGTTCCTGCGTAGCCATTACTGGAGATTTAACATACCAACGATTTGCCGAAAGCCTAGGTATGAATACGTTAGCCTTTGAAGGCTTGCCTAAACTACGCCAGACTTTAGAGCAAGAACTAGCTAGCGAAGTTCCCTAAACTGCCTGTAAGCTGATTTTAGTGAGTTTGGTTGCCGTCTTTAATGTGAAGCGGGTTGGTGTCGCTACTGGTATTAACAAAGACTGCTTTTTTGGCTGGGTCAGGCGATGAACTGCTGTTGCCGCTACCCCAGCCTTTTACCTTAGCGCCAAGGTTTTTTAGTTTATCTAGTGCTGTTGAACTGGAACTAGAATCCGTGGGCGGGTACGTGGAGCTCTTAGGGAAAGCTGAGCCGGGATGAGTGCCGCCTTGGGGTTTAGCAGCTGGATCAATCAGATGAGTGGGGTGTGTTTTAGGTACTTTGGGGGTAATGGTATGGCCGGGAATCTGGTTGGCTGGTCCATGGATAGCAGGATCAAAATTTGGCGGCAGATTCAGGCCGTGGTCTTTATTTTGATTGGGTGCCGTGGGACTGGTGGAGCCTAAGTCATTGTGATTTTTGTCCTTATTAGGAGAAGTGGGCGACAAACTGGGACTGTTCGGGGGAGTAATCGGCGCCGGTCCAGCGCTAGCTGGCGCGGCCGTACCGCCTCCGACGCTAGTCGGGCTTGCCGGAGTAGACACAGCTGGCGCGGCCGTACCGCCGCCGCCCAGGTTTATGCTTTGGCCGGGAAAGATTAAGTCCGGATTATTGATCTGGGGATTTAAAGATTCAAGATGCGATAGCGACATTCCGTGAGCCGCCGCTATACCACTTAGCGTATCGCCATGCACGACGGTGTATGAACCAGAGGGTGCAGAAGCTGTAGACACCGCGGTGCTTGGGCCCGTGCTAGCTGGCGCGGCCGTACCGCCTCCGCTACCTCCAACCGAACCAGAACTGGCAGCCGGACTAACGGTACCGCTGGCTCCGCCCAGGTTTACGCTTTGGCCGGGAAAGATTAAATCAGGGTTCTTAATCTGAGGGTTTAGGGATTCGAGCCGTGCAAGTGAGATCCCGTGCGACGCTGCAATGCCGCTTAGCGTATCTCCGTGCACCACTGTATATGAGCCACCGGCTCCAGAAGCACTGCTAGACGCAGACACTCCACCACCACTGCCGCTGCTGCCGTGAGGTATGGATATGCCGCCGCTACCTGATGGTGCGGGCGCTGCAACGCCACCAGTCTGAGAGCCGTTTGAAGACCCGCTCGGCACTGTCGTGCCGCCATTGGCGTGGCTTTGTGCGGCATCAGACGCAGCCTTCAGCGAGGCCTGAGGAGCTATGCCGCCAGTATCATTATTATAATTGGGATTGATTGGAGGAGTGCCCACGCTTGGAGCCGTGGTGCCGCCGTTGCCGCTGTTATGCGGAGCACCTATAGGCGTGTTAGCAACTACTGGGCTGGGAGCCGGAGAAACAATCGCGCCGCTAACGCCAGGTGCTGGAGCCTGAGGTACTGCCGAATGATTGCCGAGAGCTGGCTGTTGCGCGTGTCCGGCAGTAGTGCCGCCGTTGCCGTTATGATTAGCGTTATTATTGTGGGTGGCGGTTGTGGCCCCGTTGCTACCGTTAGCCGCGTGGCCAGATGATAGGCCTGCATTATTACCGCCGGATGGTGCGGTTGTACCGCCGCTCTGACCTGATTTTTTCGCCATGTCTTTCGCCTTTTTATTTTTCTTTAATTATGCCTACTAGGTGTCGTATTTTGTGATTTATAAATTTCGGGAGAAGTATACCACGAGCATTAGCGTTTCGTCAAAACATAAAAAACAGATGTTATAGCTGGCCGCTTACCTGGAGCTGGTATGCGTACTGTTCAATACCGCCAAACTCTTGCACGTCTATCAGGCGCCCGTCTTGTAAAACATATATGCTATCCATGAGACTTAATAGCGGTAGACGATGAGTAACTAATAGGACTGTTTTATCGTGAATTAGCGAACCAATTGAGTCATGAATCAGTTTCTCTGATTTATCGTCAAGCGCAGAAGTTGGCTCATCCATGCAGATAATTGGCGCGTTCTTAAGAAGTGCCCGGGCTATAGAGATGCGCTGGCGCTGGCCGCCGCTCAGGCTCGTGCCGCCTTCCCCGGCGATTGACTGAATGCCCATCGGCAATTTATTAACAAATTCTTCTATGTTGGCGGCCTGCGCCGCCCAACCGATTTCTTCTGACGTCATCTGACGGGTAATATCGCCATCAGCCATGTTATCTAGAATTGAAGTGCCAAAAAGCTGTGGCTGCTGGCTTATCCAGGCAATATTGCGGCGCAGGTCTTGCAAACTGACTGTCTGAATATCGTGGCCATCTATTAATATACGCCCTGCTGTCGGTTCTAGATACAGATCGAGCAGTCTAAGCAAGGTGCTTTTGCCCGAGCCGCTTGGGCCTATAATCCCCACTTTTTGGCCCGGTTCTATAGTCAGGCTCATTTGGTCAAGTACGGTGACTCCGCGGGCAGTATAGGAAACATTTTGGAATTGTATTCTGCCCTGCGCTCTTGGCAATGATTTGCCCTCCCGCAGATGCTCCACACCTTCATGGTCGCTTAGTACTTCGTATACTCGACTAACATTAACCAGCTTTTGGCGGCGAATAGTAATCTGCTCGGTAATGTCTTGGATAGGCCCAATCAGATAGCCTAGATAAGTCATGAATATTAACAAGCTACCGAGAGAGAATTGCCCGTTCAGGGCTTCGGTACCACCCACGTATATGACAATTGATGTACCCAAGATAACTACCAGTCCGTTGCTAAATTCAAAACCTTTACCCCAGAACAAACCCCGACGCGAGATCTTATAAGTCTGCATCCACAGATCTTTGAGTTTTTGGACCTGGCGCTCTTGCAGCGAGAAAGCCTGTACTGCTTCGGCGTTATCGATCGACTCGGCGATCAACGAAGAAGTTTGGCTAAAAAGTTTAGTCAGAGCTTGGCCGAGCCGGCCCATGACTGGTCCAAAGACGCGCACTGAAATAATCAAGAAAGGTATAACAAAGATCGTAAAAAGAGTTAGTTTAGCGTTCAGTATGAGCATTATTACTGTCACGCCAACTATTAAGATTACCGAGCCTATAATCTGCGAAGTAGTATTAAGGATCAGGTCTGACAAGCTGTTGGTAACTTCGTTTTGGCGATATATGTAATCGCCTTTTGGCAAACGCCCTTCATGGTACAGCGGCAAATGAAGAATATGGCGAAAAGCCTCTTCTTTGATCGAACGGTTCAGCCAGTAGTCTATTTTGAGCAGTAAATAATCTTTAATAACGCCGAAAGCCTGGCCTATCAAGAATATGAACAGCGTCATAGCAGAAACTATCAATATTAAGTGCGGTGTGTGCGTATAAGGCTGGAGCGGTCCTGGCGCCGGCTTAGAACCAAACACCGAATCGGCTAGTATTTTGACCGGCCAGGGCTGAAGCAGTGCTATAGCCGAAGCAATCGTATTGAGTACTACCATCAAGGCAATAGCCGGTTTAGCCTGACTATAGTATTTCTTAAGCCACTCTGTAAATTCGGTAGTCTTTTGGCTGCGGCCATTTTCCTGGAGCCAGGTCTCTACAGTCTCATCAACCATATCCTGCGGCCAGCCAGCGCGTTTTAGGCTATAGGCAATGAAGTCCATCGGCACCCCTTTGGACACACCCTCCTCAATCGCGTTTTTGAGTCTCTCTGCTTGCTGCATACCGTTTTACTTCTCTAGTATAAGCATAACAGAGTTCATCAGAACCAATCTGTTAAAATGGTGTTAATGAGTCTTTCTGTAGGTATCGTCGGCTTACCGAACGTCGGTAAGTCTACCCTGTTTAATGCGCTGACGGGCAGTAATATCCTTGCGGCTAACTATCCTTTTGCGACGATTGAACCTAACACCGGCATAGTACCGGTACCGGATGAACGTCTAGCAAAGCTAGCGGCGATGTACAACACCAGTAAAATCGTACCCGCTACGGTGACCTTTGTAGATATCGCCGGCTTGGTAGCTGGGGCTAGCGAAGGCGAAGGCTTGGGCAACCAGTTCCTAAGCCATATCCGTTCCACCAATATGATCGTTCAGGTGGTACGAGCTTTTGAGGAGCCTAACGTCACGCACGTCGATGATAAGCACGACCCTGCTAAGGATATTGAGACCATCAACACAGAACTAGTGCTGGCTGATTTACAGACCGTATCAAAACGTCTGCCAAAGTTTGAAAAAGAGGTCCGCGCCAACCCTAAACTGCGGCCTGTTTTGGAGGCCTATCAGCAAGTGAATACATTTCTAGACACGGGTCACCCGTTATGGCAGCACCCTGAAATCGACAAAGATAAGTTAGCTGATCTACAACTGTTAACCTGCAAGCCAATCATATATTTATTCAATGTTGATGAAGCTGGATTAAATGACAACGAGAAACGCGCCAGCCTAAGCCAGTTGGTTGCGCCGGCGCAGGCCTTGTTCGTTTGCGCCAAGCTAGAGAGCGAGCTAAAAGATCTCGACCAGGCGGATGCCGCTGAGTTGCTAGAAAGTTACGGACAGGCGCAATCCGGGCTAGTCCAACTTATAAATGGAACTTACCAAACGTTGGGCTTACAGAGTTTTTTGACTGCCGGAGAGAAGGAGGTGCGTGCCTGGACCATACCTAAAGGCAGTACTGCGCCGCAAGCGGCCGGGGCGATTCATAGTGATTTTGAGCGCGGCTTTATAGCCGCCGACATAGTTAGCTATGACGATTTAATCACTGCGGGGTCGCTGCCCGCTGCTCGAAGCGCCGGCAAGGTCCGCACCGAGGGTAAAACATACGTTATGCGACCGAACGATGTCGTCGAGTTCAAATTCAACGTCTCCAAGTAATCCTGTCTAAATCTGATCGAAAGAAGTTCTTGTGACAAAAATCTCACCTTATTTGTAAGGATTCTCACCGTCTACCCAGGCGAATGGCGCTATGATAGAGGTACAAAACCAGTTGGAGGAGGTTCACCATGGTTACGAGAGAATCCGTGGAGGCACAGCTAAAAAAGATCGGTGTTAACTACCGGGGATGGGGTCGCACCGAAATACGCGAGTTGCCGAACATTATCTTGCCCGACGAGGAGATTTACGAGTGCGTGAACGGTGTATACGAAGGCGGTTTTGCACTGGCAGTCGCCACCAACGTACGCGTCATACTAATAGATAAAAAACCACTAAGATACCTTACGATCGAGGATTTACGCTTCGATATGATTAACGAAATTGATTACAGCCACCGCTTAATCGGAGCCCAGATCAGCATTTCTACCGGTTCGAAAAACTTGCGTTTCACCAGCCTTAATCAAACAAGGCTGCGCCAATTGATCGGACAAGTACAACGCTGTATGGCCGAAGGCAAGCAGAAACAATCAGAGCATGCGGAAGAGCAAAAGCTGCACTTAGAGCAAATTAATCAGCAGCTTCAGGCGTATTTGTTAGCTCAGCACCAACAGCAACAGAGAATTCAAGAACATCTGGAAAGGAACAGTTCTCAGCCACTAAATATTGAACCGCTGCAGCCAAGTCCCGAGCTATCCGACTACCTGTACGCTCAAGGCCTATTGGCTCGTCATAATCAAGCTAACCAGCCAATTGACGCCACAACGACGACTAGCCCTGCTTCAGCTACTGGACGCCATGCACTTCAGGCGGCTGCAGCGTCTACATCACCTGTCCCGGGGGCTAAGCCATCGCTAGATGACCTATATAACGAGGGTCGTAAAGAAATTTTTGGCAATCAATCTGAGCCAGCCGACAGCACTCTTAATCCCTTAAAAATTGCTTACTCAAAGTTGCCGCTAGCCATGCGCAATAAAAAGTTTGGGCGGCCGTCTTTTCACGCCCACAGCCAACAAGACAACCTCCAACCTCAGTCTGCTGTGCCATCAGATTAGAGCTATCCTGTAGCTAACTCAGTCATTGACTTTTAGTCTAGCTTCTCTCATAATAAATATATGTTGGCCACGCTGAAACAGACAGCGCAATTGGTGGAACTTTTCAAGTTGCGGGGCCTAAAACAAAACTATCGTAAAGGTGACTTTATAATACGCCCCGGCGAAACGCCGCAGGGCATTTTTTATATAGATCAAGGTTTAGTCAAAGCCTACGACATAACCAAATATAACGAAGAGAATTTGCTGATCATCCGTAAATCAGAGGAAATATTTCCCCTTATTTGGGCTATTACCGGCCAGGAACGCAGCGTTATCTATCAATCATTGGCGCCGACTACCACTTGGCAGCTTAGCCGCAAAGACTTCTTAATTTTTATTAAAGACCACCCCGAGGCTTTAGCGCCACTTCTAGATATGACTATAGAAATGTACCGGCTTCATAGCGAGCGCATTCTAAACTTAGAGTACCGGACTGTCCGGGAGCGGATTATCTCTTTTTTGCTTACCATGGGTCAGCGCTTCGGTAAAAAGACCGAGGCAGGATTAGTGATAGAAGTCCCCCTGCGTCATCAGGACATTGCCAGCTCGGTTAATTCAACCCGTGAGACTACTAGCCGTGAGTTGTCTGCTCTGGAGCGCAAAGGCCTGGTGCGAAATCATCAATCCTTGATACTACTACAAGATGTAGAAACGCTGCGCAGTTATCTTAAGTAGACAAGCAAGCACCTATTGCCATTTATTAACTATCTCTTTGACTATTTTTACTATTGTGTCGTGATCAGGCACATCCTGCTTGTCGTAGTAGTGATTAGTCTCCATGTAATCCTCGATCACATTCAAGCAGAATAAATCATCCGCTAAGACGTGCATGCGGTCTACGGCTTTAAGGCTAGCAAATGGTGTAGCTACAATCAGTTTTCTCATAGATACCGGCTTTAGGTATTCAACTGCTAGATCAACCTCAAAACCTGTTTTTAGACCATCTGACACCAGCACTACATTACGGTTTTCTAATAAACGCCTATTAATGGTGCCGCCGCCCTCAAGTGCGTTATTCATATCATGCATTTTTATAAGCTTTTCTTGTTCGACCACGTTGTAGTACTCGCCTAGCAGCTCGTCTATTTCACCTTTGGAATACTCATTGTTATAGGTGACTGTACCGCCAGATGTAATGCCGGCTATCGCCCGCGGTTCGCGCGGCAGTAGGATTTCTTCGCTCATGAGCAACATCAATGCGCAGTGAAGTTGAGTTGAAATTTGCGTGCCAACCATAACGCCGCCATCATTTAAGGCCATAACAACGCATTTTTCGTTATGGTATTTTTTAGTTAATTGGGTAGCCAGCATACGGCCAGCTTGCAGCCGCGAAGCGAAATACATATTAGCAGTGTAGCAAATAGAAGCGCTCTAAGTTGCCTTTTGCGCCCGGTACTCGTGAATCCGCCTTATTGACTACTACGAATTGGCTAGTTACCCAGTTTTCAAAATCCTTAAGAATATTTCGTCTCATCCGTTCGTTTTTGACAACGCCTTTGTGCTTGAGCCCGGTTTGTCCTGCCTCGAACTGGGGCTTAACCATGGCCACAATCATGGTGTTTTTGGCAGCCAGTTTCGTTATTGACGGCAAAATTTCTCTGAGTGATATAAATGATAAATCAGCCACCATAATGTCGATTGAAGCTTCGGTTTTGAAGTCCCGAATGTCGGTCTTCTCGTGTAATTCTACCCGTGGATTATGCCGAAGCGACGAGTGCAGTTGATCAGTGCCAACGTCGACGGCAATAACTTTTTTAGCACCATGCTGCAGAGAGTAATCGGTGAAACCACCAGTGCTGCTACCTATATCTAGTACCGTTTTATTTTTAAAATCCAGTTTTAGCGCCCCAGCTACCGACGCTAGCTTGAGACCGGCCCGGCTAACATATTGCTCATCTGAATTTAGCTTAACTTTGTCTTCTGAGTCTACTAAAAACCCAGGCTTAGTTACCAGCTTACTATTAACTTTAACTCGCTCTAGTTTGACGTAATTTGCAGCTTGGCTGCGCGTGTTTGCTAGCCCAAGCTCTACCAGTTTTTGATCAAGTCTTTGCTTCATGCGTAAAGTCTACCATGCAGCGACAGGACGCATCACTTAATCCTTGACGCGTTCGCGGTAAGCGCCTGTAGCAGTGTCAACCGAAATAACGTCGCCTTGCTTAATAAAGGCCGGTACTTTTACGTTAAGCCCCGTCTCAAGAGTGGCGTTTTTAGTAATGGCTGTGGAAGTGTCGCCTTTAACAGCGTTTTCAGCATGAGCTACCTTCAATGGCACGTTCTTAGGCAGCTCCACGTTAATCGGGCGACCGTTAAAAAACTGCAGCTCAACACGGTCACCTTCTTTGATGTAACCCGCTCCATCGCCAACCAAATCCGCAGGCACTTCAAATTGCTCAAAACTTTTTTCGTTCATGAAATAGAACGTTGAGCCATCGTTATATAGATACTGAACAGTTTGGTTAGTAACGTCCGCGGTGTCTAGTTGTTCGTTACCCTTAAACGTTTTCTCCAGAACCTTGCCGTCAAGCAAACTTTTAATTCGGACGTTGACTATAGAGCCGCCGCGGCCCATGACCTTCTGATTGTATTCAACCACGCGGAAGGGCTCGCCTTGCCACTGGAAAAGTGTACCTTTCTTAAGATTAGTTATGCTGAGCGCCATTTAGTTGCTCGCTACAAAAGGCAATAGAGCTATGTGCCGAGCACGCTTTATAGCCACCGCTAACCGGCGTTGCTGACTTTCAGTCAGACCGGTTTTTTTGCGGGTTTCTATCTGTCCATAGACATTCACATAACGCTGCAAGGTTTTAAAATCCTTGTAGTCAAAGAATGCTACATCTGTTTTACTCTTAAATATCTTTGCCATTAATTACTCCTTAAAATGGTATGTCGTCTAGATTTATAGGTTCATCGCCAACGTCTTCAATCACAACGTCGTCTTTTTTAGATTTTTTACTTGGCTTAGGCTTATCTTCTGATTTTGGTGCTTCGGCGGATGGTGCTGAGTTATCACTGCCGCTGTCATCACCACCGCGGTTATCTAAGAACGTTACATCGTTAGCCAGCACCTCTACCTTGCTGCGCTTCTGGCCTTCTTGCTCCCATGAGCGGCTCTGTAAACGGCCTTGCACTAAACAGCGGCGGCCTTTGCTCATGTATTGCGCCACGCGTTCGGCCAGCTGCCCCCAGCAGACAATGTCTACATAATCAGTAACCTCTTGCCATTCGCCGCTTTGATCCTTGTAAGCACGGTTCAATGCCAGGCTGAAATTAGTAACCGTTTGGCCGTTGGGCGTCTGCCTAAGCTCCGGGTCACGCGTAAGATTACCCATTAATATTACTTGGTTTAAGCTTCGTGCCATTGTCTAGTCCTCCTTGGTTGGTTCTACCCCTACCCTACGCCGATGGTAAAATATCCGTCAAGCTTGGGCATATAGTATCTTAAATTTACTTAAGACTTGTCCTCTTCTTCGCTATCTTCATCTTCTGTAGCTTCGCCGCGTTCGGCCGCTTTCTTAGCCTTTTCAGCTTTCTGCGCCTCAGCTTTGGCAATAGCTTTCAGATCCGGTTTGGTTACTAAAAATCGAATCACCTCATCGGTTATATTAAGAGTGCTTTCGACTTTTTGGATGGCTTCTGGCGGTAATTCCACGGTATAAAATACATACACAGCGTGCTCATTACCTTTAATTTTATAGGCTAGCTTGCGCTTGCCCCAGTTATCGTTGGCAGTTACTTTGCCACCGTTATCCGTGATGATTTTCTTAACTCGATCTTCGGCTTTGGATAGATCAACTTCCAGGCCTGGATCGTAAAGCACGGCAATTTCATATTGCGTCACGAGCGTTCCTTCCTTTGGATTAAGCCCATACTCACTAGGGGATATGAGCTGAAGTTTATAGTAACTACGATTATACCTAAACTACCTCTGTTGGTCAAGCTGCTGTAGCTAAAGTCCGGCTATCATTTACCACATGTCTTAGTTTGAGAGAGCGCTGCGCCACGAATTTGCCTAAATTGGTTGCCAGCTCTTTTGGAGAGTCGCAGGGCTCAATCAATCTAAACTCTGGCGGCACTCGCCTCAGTTCGCTCATATGGCGCTCCACGCCCCTAAAGTGTTTGTCCAAAATTTCAGCTATGTATTCCCGGGCAAATTCATCCTCTTCTTGGAACGTAATTACCTCCGGATGCCTCTCGATGTACTTTGAGCGCTTTTCAGCCCGTTTTTCCCATAGCACTACGCGCCGCGCGCTGCTGAACAAATTTACTGCCACTCGCCAAGCTTCCATGCGGTACTGAATCACTTCTCTGTCCGGCATATCTGGAGGCAGCGTTATTAAATGCAGCCAGTTTTCAAATTCCCTAGGTAAGTCGCCTTTGTGAATAGGCAGGTCACGAAACCGTCCTGTACTATATGTTCTTTTATCGCTATTCCATTTGTCGTCGTAAGAATAGCGAGATGCCGGCCAGTAAAAATGATGCGTGCTATCTGCCTGCTGCCAAATATACTCTGGATCAACCGTACTTTTTACTTGTTCCACAAGTTGTTCGATATCGACTATGCCTCTTTCGTCGACTGGCGTTTCTATGGGTCCGTCTGGCAAGCGCCAAAATTCCCGCGGCGGCAGCCATGAAGCATCTTCTAGCCCAGAAGTTTGCGTAGGCACAAACAACTCGGCCGCACCTGTCAGCTGTCCGGGTAGAATTAGTTGTTCGCCTGCCACGAGTAAATCTCTTGTTTAGTTGTTATCTTAAATTATAAGAAGTTCTTGGCAGCTTGACAAGGAGTCGTCAAAGATCTATGAGACGTTTAGCGGTTTCGGTATTCTTCTTTTTCGGATTCTTCCGGAAAGTTTTCGTCAAGAGCAGCATCCGCCTCGGCGGTTTGGCTGCCACCAAAAACTTCTTCGGCTGAGTGGACTAGTACCTCGCGCGGACGCGAACCATCGGCTGGGCCGACTATTCCTTGTTCTTCCATGGTTTCTATTAGTCGAGCAGCACGGCCGTAGCCTATGCGCAAGCGCCGTTGCAGTAAGCTAGTGCTAGCTTTACGGTTTTCGATCACTACCTGAACAGCGTCTTTGAACATTTCATCGTCGGCGTCCTGGCCGCCGCCGCTAGCCATGGCAGTTCCCTTGCCGCCCAACTGGACCGGCTGTGAAACCACTTCGTCGTCGTACTGCGGGGGCCGCTGCATGCGGATAAAATCAGTCACTTTGGCAGTTTCATCGTCGCCGATAAAGGCTCCTTGCACGCGTCTTGGCTTAGGTGTGTTGGCTGTCGTAAACAGCATATCTCCCTGGCCAAGTAACTTCTCGGCACCAATCTGGTCAATGATAGTGCGGCTATCTACCTGGCTGGGTACCGCAAAGGCAATACGCGCCGGAATATTGTTTTTGATCAGGCCAGTTATAACGTCAACGCTTGGTCGCTGAGTAGCTACTACCAGATGGATACCCACCGCTCGAGCTTTTTGAGCAATACGCACGATCAGAGCTTCGACGTCGCGGGCAGCCATCATCATAAGATCAGCCAGCTCGTCTATCACGATGACTATATAAGGCATGCCTTCCTCTTTTTTGAGGTTGTTATATTCAACTATATTGCGTTTCTTGGCTTCGGCCAGCGCTCGGTAGCGGCGCTCCATTTCAGCCACCGCCCATTTGAGCGCGCTAATACATTTTTCAGGCTCAACAATCACCGGCGACAATAAGTGCGGAATATCATTGTATGGCGTTAGCTCGACGCGCTTCGGGTCAACCAGGATAAGTTTTAAGTCGGCTGGCGAGTTACGGTACAGCAAGCTGGTTAGGATGGTGTTAATAATTACCGATTTACCAGCACCGGTCTGACCGGCTACCAGCAGGTGCGGCATACTATCCAAATTAGCGACTACAGGAGTACCGGATATATCTTTACCAATAGCTACGCCTAAAGGGCTCTGCAGCTTCTGCCACTCCTGAGAAGTAAGAATGGAGCTTAGTCGAACCGTGGCCGACTTTACATTAGGTACCTCTATACCTACTGCTCGTTTGCCGGGAATCGGCGCTTCAATGCGGATACTGTGAGCCGCTAGATCAAGCGCCAAGTTGTCGGCTAACGCCGTTATCTTGGTTAGCTTAGCTCCCGATGGCGGCTTTAGAGTGTACTGCGTAACACGCGGACCGATGTTAGCGCCCTCCATCTCGACGTCAATATTAAAGTTGGCGAACGTATCGTGGATAGCCTGGGCGTTCGAGTTTACGTCGCCAGCGTCAGCCTTATCCTGTTTTTTGTTCAACAGGTCGACATTTGGAAACTGCCAGTCTGGATCGCTGGCGGTCGTCAGCGCCTCATGGTTCTCGTTGGTGGTCAATTTTTCGGCAGTATTTTTGAGCGTAGACAGCTTGGCCGGCTGCGGATCGCCCTTGTGGTGAACTACCGGCACGCCTTCGTTCAGCTTGAAATCTGAATCTTTGGCTTTTAGCGCCGCCAGATCGGAATCTTCTTCGACCGGCTGTTTAAATATGTTAGCTAGCTTCAGTAGAACTTTTGGCGAAATGCCGAAAGCGAAGAACACGGCAAGTACTGTAAAGACTAAGAATATCAATGACGCCGGCACCTTATCGAGCGCCGTTAGTACAATATTACCGATAGTCATACCGATCTCGCCGCCGTGACCGCCCTGCCAGCCCACGGCATTCTTAGCAGCAAAGCTAACATGCGCCCAGCAGCTGGCAAATAATAGTACGCATAGCATGCCGGTCATATTCTCCAGTGGAATCTGGCGGTCTTCGGCGCGGAATTTATGCACTCCCCAATATACTAGCGCCACCGGTGTTAAATAAGCTACCCAGCCAAGCAGCCAATAAGCGCCATGGAAGAGGTTTACTGGCAGCGGGCCGCCAATACCAAAACCGCCTAGCAAAAGCAGGAACGCCAGCAACATTAATCCAATAGCGCCAGCCAGCGCCCAAAACGGTGACTGCTGTAGATCAACTTTTTTGCCGGCCGCTTTAGCGCCTTTTGCCGGCCGCGCCGAACCCTTTTTAACCGGTTTTTTCTTTTGTGCCATTACTTTAATTATAACAGTTGTTACCCTTATGTTATCGTTGATAATTATAGCAATTTTTACAACTTTAGTCAATATGGGCGCGTTGACGATATGATATTTGAGTGTTATGGTTTTGAGATGTTGATTCCAGAGAGAACTATTGTTTCTACGCCCGTCCACGAGTACACACACCCTGAGTTTGAGAATCAAATCACCCTGATGGGAATGATCCATATTGCCCAAGAATCTTATTATAGATCCGTGCAAGAAATGATCGCTGGGCATGAAGCTGGCGGCGCCATAGTACACTACGAAGGTGTAAAAGATGTTCGGCCCTCCACTGCAGATATACCTGAGGCGCATATTGAAAAAGCAGACAGATTAAAAGCTGTTATGTCGTCTATATATGGCTGGTTTGAAAACAGCGGGTTGTCGCTGCAGACTGAAGTCCTTGAATATAGCGAAGACTGGGAAAACCACGACTCTACGTTAATCGAACTGGCTGGCAGGATGAGCAACCTGAGCAGCCGGCGCTTATCTCGATTTATCGGTTTTTACGATCACCTTTTCGAAGACATGAAGCCAGAGCAGCAGCAGAAACTGGTTCTTAAATTTGCCCAGGCAATGGAACGCGGTCTATCCAAAGATCGCCAGATGGGCTGGGCTTCCAGGTTATTGCTTGGCAACTTAAAAGGTCCTATTCTTGACTATCGTAACGATATTGCCTTGGCGGCACTAGATGAAGCGTCCGCTGCCGATCCTGAGTCAGATTTTGTTTTAGTGTGGGGCGCAGGTCATTTGCGCGGATTAGGCAAAGGCTTGGTTAAACGCGGCTACCAAAAAGTAGACGAAGACAAAGTACAAGCTATAGATACTGCTCTGCTTTAAGCTTTAGTCTATCCGAGCGTCTTGAGTGAGCAAGCGTTCGCGCATTTCCTGGAAGCGTTTTTGCTGCTCGGCAGCTACATCTTCGGCGTTTTTAGTCTTGTTCTGGTGAACAGTCTTAACGTCGCCCTTGCCACCGATCACGTTAACTACCGGAATCACTATAGGGCTGCGTCCTGTGTGCTCAAACAGATAGTGCGTAACGTGGTCTTTTAGCTCGGCCTTAAAGCGGTCCAGATCAACGCGTTTGAAGCGCTGCTGAACAGCCCGCTTGAGTTCGGTGCGCAGACCGTTCATGATTTCTTCGTTGTCGCGCATGTAGATGAAGCCACGACTAATGATGTCAGGGCTGGTCAGCAGCGCGCCACCCTTCTTGTCAACGGTTAGAATCACGGCTACTAGACCCTCTTCGCTTAATAGAACTCTGTCTTTGACCACTACGTGGTTAACAATCGATCCTGTCTGATCTACCAAAACTGTCCCGTGCGGCACTTCACCGGCAATTTCCATCTTGTCTGGAGTAAGAGCGACAATCTGGCCGTTACCGGTGTTAAGCGTATTGGCGCGCGGTACCAGACCATCTTCGATCGCCAGATCTATGTAGCGCTGCTTGGAGCGGTACGGACCGTAAATCGGCACAAAGAATTTAGGTTTGGTCGCCTTGACCATCTCGGCGTATTCGTCGCGGCTAGCGTGGCCTGAAACGTGCAGCGGACCCATGCCGTCAATTTCGTGGTTGCGATGTTCAAACACATGCACGCCGCGCTTCATTAGATCGTCAACCATATCGCCGACCGACCGATCGTTGCCAGTCTCGGGAATCGGCGTACTAGATAGAATGACTGTATCCTGTTCTTTGAGCTTAATATTGCGGTGTTCACCAGTAGCCATACGCTGCAGAGCTGAGCTGGGTTCAGCCTGCGAGCCGGTACAGACCACTACCACATCCTGGTCTTTCATATTGCCGACCGTAGCAATCGGTACAAAAGTGCCCTTCGGTACCTTCATGAAGCCATGGCGGATAGCCATTTCTAGAGTACTGACCATGCTGCGGCCGTCCATAGCAATCTTTCGTCCATGATGTACAGCGGCATTAATGATCATCTGAATGCGGTTCATGTTGGTACTAAACACACCGACAAAGATCCGGCCTGGGGCCTGGTCAATTATATTGACGAAGCTTTTTTCTATCTCCGATTCACTTAATGTGCGGCCTGGCCGCTCGGTGCTGGTGCTCTCGCTTAGCAGTAGTAGAACGCCTTCGCGGCCAAGTTCTTCTAGGCGCTCCATATCGGTGCGCTCGTGGTCTAGCGGATTAGGGTCAAACCTAAAGTCACCGCTGTTAATTATCCGCCCGACCGGCGTATCCAACACAATACAAGTGCTGCCGGGAATAGAGTGTGTTATCCGTACTAGCTCAACAAAGAATTCGCCGATTTTCAGGCGTTCGTGGGTATTTTCGTTCATGGTAACGGTTTTTAGCTCAAAGCCATCGGGCATTGGCAGACCGAAGTTTTCAAAAATTTCCTCTACCCTGCCGATGGTAAATTTACTACCGTAAATTGGAGCTGGGAGTTTGGGTACAATGTGCGGCAGCGCGCCAATGTGATCTAAGTGGCCATGTGTTATCACGTAAGCCTTCAGCTTGTGCTTAATACTTTCTAGGTAAGTAGTGTCGGCGATGGCATAGTTAATGCCTGGCAGGTCAATACCCAGCTCGACGCCGCAGTCCATGACAACGGCATCATCTTTATATTCCACAAGGATCATGTTTTTGGAGCCGGCGCCGTCTTGGCCGCCCAGCGAGATTACTTTAAGCCGCGGGCTGTCATCTATCACGTTGGCCCGAGCCGGTTTTTTAGTTTGGTCAGCTGCTACGTACTGGCTAGCAATACGCTGCGCATCCTGCTGGCTGCGCCGCTGCGCTCGCACAGCCTGGCCACGCGAGGTTGTCAGGTTACTGGAAATCGGTTTGCTGGCTTTGCTGTTGCCGCCAGCTTGGTTGTTTTTGCCGCCATTGCCGTTATTGCGCTTTGGCTGACGTTTGGGTTTATTGTTCTTATTTGGTTGCATATATTTTTCTCCTTTATGCGTTATTTAAGATGATTTAATTTTCTCTAGAATGGCCGGGATGAGCGCGAAGTCGTCAATCAGCGTCTGGCGCATACCGCCGTTATACAGCGCGGCGGCCGGGTGAAACAAAGGCAAATAAACTAAGCCTTTATACCTTTTCGGCTGGCCATGGCACTGGCTGATACTCAAATCCGGCAAGAAACAATTCAAACTGTGCCGGCCAAGCGTGACCACCAGCTTAGGTTGAATTGCCTCTATTTGGGATTCCAAATACGACATAAATTTTTCTTTTTCGTCAGGATATGGGTCGCGGTTATTCGGCGGCCGATATTTAACGATGTTAGTAATGTAAATATCCGCTCGCTTTAGACCAATCATCTCCAGCATCTCATCCAAGAACTTACCGGCGGCACCGACAAACGGCTCGCCCTTTAGATCCTCATTCTTGCCAGGCGCCTCGCCTATGAACACAATTTCAGCATCGGGACTGCCAACTCCGAACACTAATTGAGTAGCACCTTCTTTAAGCTCCGGCGTGGGGTCGTCATCTAGTATTTTTTGCTTGATATCATCCAGTTGCTTCTGTTTACTCATGATGCCGCCTCACTACTTCTGTAGCAGCCACAGAGATTAGAACGGCCGCCGCAAAACAGAGCGCTAAATTCATATTCTTAGCTAGAAAATTTTTCTCGTCCAGGCAGCCGGATGAGTCGCTCCGGGAGGGCCGGCTGGTAGTAATAGGAAAGCCTTTCGTCGTAAGCGCCCGGTCACACTCGCCAATCGGCACAGAGGCCGGCACTGGAGTTGACCATCCGTAATCCAAACTGTACGAATGCTTAGACAAACCAGGTAACTGGATTACTAAAGCAAAGGCTGCAAACAGTCCTATAGTTAATAGCAGCGAGAAAAGTACCATGCTAGCGTTTCGGCTTGCCACGAATAAACGCTCCTATTAATTTAAAGATATTTTGCAAAGCGCCAACTAAAAATATCAGCGTCAGTAAGTACCACCATGGGCCACCTCGATCGATAGCTAGGCTGGCAAAACCATAGGCTACGGCCAGCTCGACCAGGCCAAAAAATAGTAGTCCCACCTTTGTTTGATGCCACTTATGCAGGCTTTTCATCTCGTTTCTTCTTGTCGTTTTCTGAGCGTTTGACGGCTTTCATGCTTAGTTGTAGGCGGCCGCGGTCGTCGATAGCAACCAACTTGACATCAACCTTATCGCCTTCTTTCACCACATCGCTCGGCTTATTAACTCGTTCCTCAGCCATTTCAGACACATGGACCAGGCCATCTTTACCAGGCAAAATTTGCACGAAGGCGCCAAAGTCCATGACGCTAACCACTGGCCGATCTTTGTATATCTTACCGACTTCTGGCTCCTCCACAATGGAGTTGATCCACTGCTTAGCAGCGTTGATGCTCTGGCCGTCCGGGCTAGCGATCATGATGGTGCCATCGTCCTTGATGTCGATAGTAGCGCCGGTTTCGCCAGTAATCTTTTGGATAGTTTCACCGCCTTTACCGATAACATCGCGTATCTTATCTGGATTAATTGAAATAGATTCGACTTGCGGTGCGTAGGGACTGAGCTCGCTGCTAGGCTTGTCTATGGTGCTTAACATGTGCTCCAGGATAAAGGAGCGGCCTTCTTTGCCCTGCTCCAAAGCCTTTTGCAGAACTTCTACTGGCAGACCGTGAACTTTCATGTCCATCTGTAGCGCAGTGATACCTTTGGCGGTACCGGCTACTTTAAAGTCCATATCGCCAGCAAAGTCCTCGGCATCGGCGATGTCACTCAGAACATAAGCCTGATCGCCATCCATCATTAGACCCATAGCGATACCGCTCACTGCCGCTTTTAGGGGAACGCCGGCATTCATCAAGGCCATACAGCTAGAGCAAGTAGCAGCCATGCTGGTAGAGCCATTCTGGCTCATGATTTCGGTGACAGAACGGATAGCATATGGGAATTCAGCTTCATCCGGCAACACGGCCGTCAGGGCACGTTCCGCCAAGTAGCCGTGGCCAATCTCGCGGCGACCCGGACTGCCCAAGCGCTTGACTTCGCCAACTGTGTAACCGGGCGCGTTGTAATGATGCATGTAGCGCCGTTCGGTGTCTTTTTCCATAGTGTCGACGATTTGCGCGAAACTGGCTGGCGCCAGAGTGACGATATTCATAGCCTGCGTAACACCGCGCGTAAATAGGCTGGAACCGTGAGCCCGCGGCAATAGCCCAACTTCGCTACTAAGAGGCCGCACTTCATCCATCTTGCGCCCGTCCGGACGAGTATTATCTTCGACTATGCCTTTGCGCACATCTTTGTGCAGAGCCATCTGGAAGGCGTCGCGGTAATGGTCAATCAGCTCCATGAACTCGTCTTCGTTAAACTTCTCGGCGAAGGCGTCGATCATCTCTTCGCGCAGCTGAGTCACAAACTCATTGCGCTCTGGATAAGGCTTGCGCAGATCTTCGCCCAGCTTACCTTCCAGCCACGTGTCAACGGCTTCTTGAATCTTTGGATCAGGCAAGCTGAGTTCATACTCTTGTTTTGTGACACCGATCTTTTTGACGAGTTCTTGTTGCAACTTAATAGCTGGCTGCATGGCTTTAAAGGCGAAATCAATCGCCTTTATCATAGCTTTTTCGTCTACCTCGCTGGCACCAGCTTCCACCATCATAACTCCGCTGTCACGGCCAGCCACCACTAGATCCAGACCGCCCTCGTCCAACTGCTCGGAAGAGAGAAAAGCTGCTAACTTACCGTCTTTGTCGTAACCCACGCGCAAGCCGGCAACCGGGCCTTCAAACGGCGCGCCGCTTAAGCTGAATGCAGCGCTCATAGCGATCATGGCGATCATGTCCGGTCGGAAATCAGGATCCATGCTCAAAACCGTAGCCACACCTTGAGCTTCGTGCCGATAGCCCTTGGGCCAAAGCGGCCGGATCGGTCGGTCTATTAAGCGGCTAATTAAAATGGCGTCATCGCTAGGGCGGCCCTCGCGTTTAATGAACCGTGAACCGCTGATCTTGCCGGCAGCATACATTTTTTCTTCGTAATCAATACTCAGAGGAAAGTAATCCATGGCAATCGGCTTGTTGCCGACCATAGCAGTGCCGAGTACTACAGTATCTCCGTAGCGCACTATTACACTAGCACTGGTACGGAAACCAACACGTCCTACTTCTAGGCTGAGCTTGCGTCCGCAGAAGTCAGTTTCGACTTTAGTTATTTTCTTACCGAATGGATTAATAGTTTGTCCCATTTGTTACTTTTCCTTCCAGAATATTCCCGGGCAGAGTTCAAATATATGGCGCACCTCTTGTGCGTAATGATATGGGGCTATATATCTGCAGCTCTGACGAGGAATACTCCTCTACTTTAATGTGCACAAGCTAGGTCTCTCGAATCTCGAGAGAAAAAGTCTGGGCACTTAGCGGCGAATGCCGAGTTTTTTGATTAGCTCCAGATACGTTTTGCTATCTCGATTAGCGATATAGCGAAGCAAGCGACGACGTTTGCCGACCATTTGCAACAAACCACGCCTGGCGGCAAAGTCATGCTTATGGGTCTTTAGATGATCAGTTAGCTCTTTAATGCGCTCAGTCAGTACAGCGACCTGGGCACTCGCACCGCCCGTGTCGTTCTTATGTACCTGCGCGCTCTTAATAGCGGCTGTCTTTTTCTCACTTGTTATCATGTACATGCATTTTAACAGATGTGACTCCTAAGCGCAACCCCTGCTTAGCCTAAAATGTGTTCAACATATGTATAATTAAACTTAAGCGTGATTTTGTTTGCCGTAGTCATATCGTTTATAGCCGCTGGCGGAGGATTGGTGTGGTATCTCCTAAGCCACGATCACGGTGAAAAAGAGCCGGTTTCTGCCCTTTGGGCAGCTGCTGGTTTTGGCTTCGGCGGAGCTATCCTAGCGGCAATTATTGAGGGCTTGGTAATTCCATCTAGTATCTTGAATAGCCTTAATCCTCCTTTGGGCCCGCTGCTACTAGTTATGCTCGGCGTAGGATTTATAGAAGAATCATGCAAATTTTTCCCCTTAGCCTTTTTCATTTACCGCAAGAGGTATTTCAACGAGCACACCGATGGGATTATATATTTTGCCATAGCCGGCCTAGCTTTTGGAATACCCGAAAATATCCTTTACTCCATAGCTTTCGGGTCAAGCGTAGGAGTAGCTCGTATAATACTAACTCCCCTGTTCCACGCCGCCACAACTAGTATGGTGGGTTATTTTTTGGCTAGCGCCAAAACTGAAAATCGATCGCTTGGCAGAACCGGGCTAGTATTCCTGGCCGCAGCTCTTTTACACGGTATATATGATTTTGGCTTAGCTTCTAGGAGCCCGCTTTTAGTAGTAATGTCGCTTATGATCACAATTGGTATAACTACGGTGTTATTTATACTTTTTATGAGAGCCGGCGAAAAAGATCAGGCAGGGGGGCTCAGTGCCGTAGGCCATAATAGCTTCTGCCGGTCATGCGGACATCCTAATCCAAGCCACAACCTTTATTGCACTAACTGTGGTAAACGTGCTTAAATACATGCAATAACTAAGGAACAAAAATGAATTGTCCAAAGTGCAACCAACCCGTAGAGCCTGGTGCAGCTTTTTGCGGTAATTGCGGCCAGCCTTTGCAAGCAAATAGCGCTCCGCCCGCTACCCCAACCGTATCCCCTCCGCAACCGGCGCAGCAAGCTCAACCCGTACAGCCCCAGCAGTCCGCGCCAGTTGTTTCAGCTCCGTCAATTACCTCACAAAATACTCCGCAACCGGCGCAGAACGGCTCGCCAGTAGCCCAAGTAATGGCAAATCAAGCAACCGCTCCCGCTGCTCCGACCCCCAATTTCAATAGCCCTGTAGTTGGCACAGTTGGCGCCGGGACCAATGTCCCGGCTTACGCTATGCCAAACACTGCCGCTGCCGGCCACAGCGGTGAAACCAGAGCAATTGTCGGCTTGGTGGTAGGTGTAATAGGCATTCCGGCTGCCCTCTTGCCTATTATTGGTTTGATACTAGGCATTACCGGCGTAGTGCTAGGCACGACTGCACGCGCTAAGTACAAACACTTAGTTAGTTTATTAGCAATCATCTTCTCTACATTAGCAATTTTGGCATCGCTTGGAATATGGGTCTACAACGTCCAGCGCATAGAGCAAGCTCGAGGCGGTGTCGGCAGTTCTGACACCTCTAGCTCAGGATCGTTCAAAGCAGTTTCTACACCTTGCTACGACGTTAAGATTGACGGCGGTTTAAATAACTATCAGCCAAGTGGGTGCAGTTTTGATTCGGCTAGCGCAGATAAGGAATATACTGTCCAGGCCATGGTTAAACCCGAGGTTACGGCCAGCAATTTGTCGCAGTACGGACCCACAGCCATGCAAGCAGGCGCCCAAGCAGTTAACGGCACTGTAGATTCAGGCAAGCTAGGTCAGTTCGCCGGCAGCCCCGCTTATATAGCAAATATTAGCGCAGCCAATAACCAGCATGGCATCTTCGCTCTCGTGCTGCATCAATCAGCTAATCAGCAAAACGTCTTTCTAGTAGCGCACGTCAGCAAGTCCAGTTCCGTCTCTGACTTCGGTAATTTGGAGAAATATTGGCAATGGAAGTAAGGCAGCACGTGGTCCCGTCAGCGTTAATAATTATTGGTGCTTTTGTGGTGACCACCGTGGCTACATTTTATACTGCCCTGCCAGCTGGCTCGGACTTCGGCAGCACATTCTCAAGCTCCAACCGCGCTTTAACTACTAGCAGCATACACGTTAAGCCGCTCAGAAACGGTTTGGCTGAGGTTTCGTTCCGCCCTTCTGACTCTACGCAAACAAATGTTAATAGCGGCAGCAAGCTAGGCAAGCAGCTAAGCTCTACTTCATTAAATCTATTGTCTGCTCAATCAGTTCTTGATCAGCCCCAGCCCTAGTCTTAGCTAAAGATATTGGCCAAAAGATTATCCTGTTTGACGCTTGCGCCTTTTTCAAATTGCCCGACTTTTGTTCGCTCGAGCGCTGCTGTGTAGGCTCCCGTTTCTAAAACTCGGCCAATATCTTCTACTAACGAGCGAATATAGGTGCCAGATGAGACTTCAGCCACTAATTTGACATTGGGATAAGTATAGTCGATCAGTTCTAGCTTGCTGATTGTTACCTTCCGGGACTCTAACTTAACCTCCTGGCCCTTCCTAGCGAGTTTGTATGCCCTCTGTCCGTTAACTTTTATTGCCGAGTATACCGGCGGCACTTGGGATATCTCCCCTGTAAATTGCCCTAGAGCTTGGATAAGCGCTTTTTCACTCGGCTGAGCATCGGACACGGCTTTTATTTCGCCCTCCGGGTCGCCGGTAGAACTAGTAGCGCCAAGGCGCATAGTCATTTCGTAAGTTTTATCCAGTTTGGAAAGTTCGCCGGCACGCTTGGTATACTCTTTGCCGATCAAAAGCACCAGTAGTCCGGTGGCAAATGGGTCTAGCGTGCCGGTGTGGCCAACTTTAACCTGGCGCGGCTTTTTGTCTTCCGTTCGAGCCACCATTTTACGAACGTAATTCACTACGTCATGACTGGTCCATCCAGTCGGTTTATCAACTAGTAATATGCCTTGCATGCTTTTAAGTGTACTGCAAATGGTTTTTTACAGCGGTGCTGGAGGTTGCTGACCAGGTGTTTTACTGGCGTTGTCGATTGCCTCTTGTGGCAATGGCGGCGCTACTGGCGGTGGCGCTGTCGAATCAGTTACTTGGGGAGTTGGCGATAACAAGTCTGGCGCCAGAGGTTGATTGGGATTGGTATCCGAAGATTCCGGCGCGGGCGGCCCCAGCGGCAATGGCGGTGAATCCTTTGGTTTTATCTCTGGCGGCGGGGCGGAGTCCGAATGCAAACTGCCGCCTAAAGGCTGGGCATTCAAAGCGGAAATAGGAGTTGGCATTTCTTCGACGCTGTCTTTAAGTGCTGCTTCGACTTCATCACGGGCCGTATTAAGCTTAGATTCATCTACGTGAGGGCTATCAACCGACCGCTCGATCTCAGTAAGTGTTTGCGGTGCACCGCCAGGTACGCCAGTAGCTGCAGGGGGAGTAAACGGCGACGTCGGCGGTGTTAAAGGAGCTGGCGAGAGAGGCGGGGGCGATAGAGGCGTAGATACTGGAGATGGCGCCGGGGTAGGCGGAGGTGCTTGGATCGGTGCCGGTGCGGGTGCTGGCTGAGGCGATATTTGCAGCGGAGTTAACGGTGGTCCAGTAGGCTTAGACGCCGATTGTTTTTTAGGTCGCTCCAGTAACTGGTCAGGCTCTGCTTTCGGCATACTAAGCGGATCGGTCACCGGGTCGAGGCCTTCCGGCTTGGTATTGGCAGTTAGCGACCCATCTAAAGTCGATGGCTCTCCAAGATACTTGGCGCCCGGCTTAAGCTGGCTGCCAAATGACGGCTTGGGCGGCGGCGATAGAGGCTGAGGCGACAAAGGCTGAGCCTGAGGCGCCATAGGTGTCGGCAGCTCTGTAGGCGGCTGCTTGTTATCTTCATCTTTTCGCGGCGTGCCTTTTTTGGCGGCTTTTTTGCCGCCAGGGTCTTTTTCTTTAGCATGCGAGATGGTTAATGTTCCGTCGGGAGACTCTGATGATTCTTCCTCGTCTTCCGGCTGATCCGAATCTTCCTCGTCAGAAGCAGATTGTTTAGGTTTAGCCGATTGTTCCAGCTTATTTGCAACCAACTGTTGGTTGGCACCAGCAGCCATCAACACCGAGCTGGCTTCCATAGTCTGAGAACTAGTCTTATCATTGCTGAACCTATTCGTCTCCGCCACTATCCCGGTAAGAAGTGCTGTGGCTATCTGATTGTCGAGCAGTTTGTCGCCAAGTAATTGTGCTAAGTCTGTTACTAACTCGCTGAGGCTACTAGCCTTAGGATCCTGCCAGTTAATAGTGCCTAACCCGGAAGCATCTTGCGATAAATTGATGCTGGCTACCGTGGCATCATGCAGAATCCGGCCATGAGCAGTAATAGCCTGGTCGAGGTCCTCTTGCTGTTTAACACCCAGTCCGACTACTACATCGACATTGAAGTCGCCCTGGCTAAATTCTAGATCTTTTTCGCTAATCGAGGTTTTATAGGGGGTAATAAAGATGCGAACAACGTTATCCTCTACCTTATAACGTAGTTTATCTGCCTTATCTTTATCGAGAGCAATTATAAAGTCGCGCAGTGAATCAGTAGTTTTCTCTATGGTTTCCGCCGGCTTCAGGAACTCTATGGTCGAGGGAACTTGGCCGCTAAATACAGCTACCGAGTGTTTATTCATCTTGTTGAGCAATATAGTTAGCCCCAAACAAGCTGCCAGCTGATCAACAGAGGGGTTGCGGCTAACTGTTACCAATATGTTATTGGCCGATTTTAACCGGTCAGCAAGCTCTTGCTCGGGACTGCCGCTGCTATTAGCATTATTAGGATCGTCCATGTTTTTATTTTACGTTTTTCGTTTACGCTTTTCTACCTTTCAGGCTACCATAAACAGGTTATTCTGTCTATCACTTTACAAATCCAAGCGACCCCTGTATAGTTGAGCATCGTAATTTAATTAACTGATAGCAGGAGACCCATGCCAATTATCAAATCAGCTAAGAAGCGTGTACGAGTAGCCAGGAAAGCTGCCGCCCGCAACAGCAAAACTAAGCGCAACTTTAAAAGCGCTCTAAAACTTTTCTCTAAAAGTCCGGGTACCAAGTCGCTTAGCGACGCTCAGAGCAAACTGGACACAGCCGCTAAAAAAGGTGTTATTCACAAAAACAAGGCTGCTCGCCTGAAGAAGCGTGCCGCTGCGAAAGCTAAAGCTGCTGGCGTAAAACCAGCTAAGGCTACTGCTAAGCCAGCCGCTAAAAAGCCGGCAACAAAGAAGGCTGCCGCTAAGAAATCTCCAGCCAAGAAAAAACCCGCCGCCAAGAAGTAGCTGGCGCCACTGTTAGGCTGAAGGCACGCCTATATCTTCCATAAACTGGTCGTATTCAGGCGTTCCAAAGCTATTCTGCACCATAGCTCTAAAGGAGTCGGCTTCATGTTGAGTGATGCCGAACATCGCTGGAAAGTTATCAAAAAGATGATTGCCAGTCCAAATATCGAGGTTTCTTGAGGTAACCCCTGCCCGACCCGAGCCAGCCGCCATTCCTATCCAGGGATACTCCTGCAATATACCGACTATTCGGCGCCCAACTTCTCTTTCGTCTCGCTTAGCTTCATCTATCGGTGTTTCGTTTTTGGTAACGATTGCGTCATTTACTTCGCGGAAGCCAACAAAAGATTCGCCAAGCCCCAATACTTTGCTTAATCCTTCAAGTGCTGTAAGTCCGTCGGTGGTTTTAGGGTCATCGAGTTGATCATAAAAAATTTCAGGAATTGTCGACTTAGCTTCTTTACTCATACACTGATTATAAAATCGTGTCTGTTATGATGCAAGTCTTAGAAGATAATGCTGCAGCGCTTCATCAGCGTCAATTGCCGAGCGCTTAATAGCAACGTCTACCTTAAGTAGGTCTGCCACCAACTTTTTCACTTTAGCCAGAGACAGCCCGCTGGCAATACCTTGAGTTTTACGCACTACAAATGGGTTGAGTTTAGCTTCCCTGGCAATTGTGTCAGCCGGCCGGTCGCCGGCTGCTTTTATGACAGCTAGTACATGTAGTTGCCAAGTTAGCATGGCAATCACTTGAGCTGGTTCAGTTTTTTGAGCTCGTTGGTCAGCATACAGCTCCAACACAGTTTTTGTGCGACCGGCAAAGGCTGCTTCCAGCAGCTGGAAAATGGTACTCTGCGGCGTTGGATCTGTGAGTAAATCAATTGTGCGGCGATCAATCTTTGAATCATAAAGCAGCAGCTTCTCGAGTTCGCCGGATAAAAGTTGTTGGTTGGCGCCAACTCTCTCTACCAGATATCGTGCGTCTGATGAGCTCAGCGATCCGCCGCGAGCCTTAGCGTCTTTAGCCAGCCAATTCGCCAGACCAATCTGGTCAAGCTCTGGAAATTCGCGAAAGTCAGTCTGTTTTTGCAGGTATTTATAATAAGCTGTCCGCTTGTCTAATTTAGGCTCGATTAAAATTATTCCATTTGTTTCGGGCGCGTTCGCAAATAATTGTTCAGCCTGCTCTACAAACTGCATATTTGTGCTCGGCATCCGCAGAACCACCAGTTTTTTACTCGCCAGAAATGGCAAGCCACTTATGGATTCTTGGATTTTCTCAAAATCGGCCTCTTCGCCGTCTAGACGTTCCAACGCCAAGTCGCCGTGCTGCTTTACGAAATCACGTACTAATTTGTCCAGTTCCTGGCGCAAGGCAAAATTGTTTTCTCCTGTTAGCGTAATGATCATGCGTCTGTAGCGAAAGATCCAAGCCAGGATATAAACTCATGGGGTTTTTCTATGTGTAGCAGAAACTCATTCAGTTGCAGGAAAGTGCTCATGTCTCTATCTGTTGCCTCTTCAAGCCCTTTTGCATATTTCCAGTCAAGGAACGTCGCGTTCATTCTGGCTGCAGAGTGCCCGCTTGCGTCAAGTTCTGCGATAGAAGGCGGCTCGTCAGTTAATCCTCTGCAATACTGTTCATAGGACTCATAAAACTGATCAATAGGCCAATAGTCATTATATGGCTCAAGTTCCTCGGCGAGAGCTTCTACGATATGTTGATTATCAGCTTCACTCATATTTTAACGCTCCTTGTCTCTTGTTTAGTTTACTGTTTTTTGGCAATGCGTACAAATATGCGTACCGCGGCCAGCAACACGGATTTTCTCAATAGTGCGGCCGCAACGCGGGCAAGCCTGACCTTCGCGCCGAAAAACTCGGGCAAAACTAATATAACTGCCCTTTTTGCCCTCAGCATTAACATAATTGCGGTCTGATGAGCCGCCTTTTTCTATGGAAAGCCGCAGTACGTAAATTAGTTCGTCGTATAGTTTATGAAACTTAGCCGGCGAAACATCACGGACCAGCGTAGCTGGGTGCAGACGCGCACCCCACAGCGCTTCATCAGCGTAAATATTGCCCACGCCAGCAATCACGGTTTGGTCAAGCAAAGTTGCTTTAATAGAAGTGTTTTTACGGCGTAGCAGCCGCCCGCGGAACTGGCGCCAATCAAAATCATCGCTCAGCGGCTCTGGTCCGACCTTCTTAAAAAAGTCCAGATTAACGATTTCGGCAGTCGGCAGCAGCCGCATCCAGCCAAACTTACGCTGATCATTGAAAAAAAGTTTACTGCCATCCTTAAAAGTAAGTGTTACGCGAGTAGACTTATCGGGTAGCTGGCCAACCAGACTATCATTAGGGTGTCCTGCGCCAAATCGTTCTTTAGACGATGCAAATACCAGCTGACCAGTCATTTTAAGATGGATCACTAGGGAGTACTTGCTGGACAATTCAATCAATAGCACCTTCGCGCGGCGGCGCACTTCCACCACCTTAGAGCCAACGGCAAATTTTTTTACATCATTAGGCGCATTCGGGAAAGATTTAGGCCAGTCAAAATCAACCGACGCAATAACCCGGCCTGGCAAAAATTTAGCCAACCCCATACGGACTGTTTCTACTTCTGGCAACTCCGGCATGACTTTCCATTATACTAAGGATATGGACAGTCTGGATAGTATTCTAAAGCGCAAGGATTTTGATGAACCGCCCGAAATAACGGCAATCAAGAAATACGTTCAGAGTGAATTTAAAACAGTCGTCGGGATACAGGTCCGCGACAAGGACATTGTTATAGAAGTACCAGGCGCGGCGCTGGCCAACACCCTGAGGCTGCGTGCACCAGATATAAAGCGCCGTTGCCAAATTGATAAACGCTTAACTTTCAGAATAGTTTAGAACTGGATACCCTGAGTAATATTGGGATAATTTGGCACCTGAAGCTGGAACAGCTGGATGGTTTGGTATAGGTTGCCATTATAGGTTCTAGGCTTACCGCAGTCTGTGGCCCAGTAACGCGTTATATCTTGGCCATTGCCATCGATAGTCTCAAAGACGTAACGCCTGTATAAAGCGCAGCGCCCTTTCTCGGCGCCAACCAGGTTGGAATCATTATTACCGTTCGTGTAGCCTGCACGCATAAGCGCGAATAAGAAGTTATTATAAGCATTTTGATTATTAGCAAAGGTTTGCTCATCCACCACAGTGCCTTCATAACCCTGTATATGCTCATAAGTTACGTTACTTTGGCCAACAGTGATACGCACAGCATTATGGTTTTGGTCAGCATTAATTTTACCGTCAATACTTAAGCGTACAGTGACATCTGTAGAGGAGTAATCAGGTAGTAGTTTAACGTGCGGACGAGGCTTTTTATTATTACCGTGGCCACCGGTAAACAATAGCAATATCAAGACTATAAGCAGCCCGACAGTCACCAAAAAACCTATAAAATACCTCATATCTGGCATATACTAACACTTTTATGCTTGTTTTTCAAGATTTTGCCTTGACTTTTAAGCTTACGGTTTATAATGTCTGCAGCATGCAATGGAAATCAGAAGTCGGCATAATCACTTTCGTGCAGTTTATAGTTCTGGCTTTACTGAGCTTGGCTAACGCCCTCAACTCTATTATCTCGACCTGTTTTAAGGCGAGCGGACAATGTATAGAAAATATGATTCCATCCATTATTTTGTTTATTATGATCTGTGCGTGGTTTGCCTACATTTGGATTTTAGGATACACCGTACAAGAAAGGCGTACCCGCAAGCTAACCGCGTTATTAGTGGGTTCGGAGTTCGCTGTAGCTCTATTGGCGCTATTTAGCGTGAAGCACCACAACGACTGGTTGAGTTTGTGGACTAGCCTGATCGACCTAATTTTAGCAGTTTGGGTGATGTTATTAGGGGTTAGGATTTTCTTGGCGGGCGGCGGACGCGTAGTTAGCCGCCACCGTGTTGGCCGCAGTCGAGCTAGGCACCGCCGGCCGCCTACAGCAAGTCAGTAAATACCGCTGGATACTTATGAGTCAAACGCTTCTTGGCTTCTTCTCGGCTAACCCATTCGTAAGCAACGTGTTCGGCACTCATTTTAATTTTGCTGCCCGCGGGGATTTTTACTTTGTAGATCATTAGAGCCAGACCATAAACCGCATCGCCGCGCGGTATCTGATGGTTGGAGATAACTGCCGTGAAAAATTTATGGTCCAAAACCTCAGCAATGCCTGTTTCTTCGTATATCTCGCGCTTTAGGGTATCTAGAGCTCCCTCTTCGCCTTCATCAACCCGGCCACCAGGCATATCCCAATAAGGTTCTTTGTTTTTCCTATGTTTAGTAACATCTGCTTTAAAAAGAAGTAATTTGCCCTCTTGATCTTCAACTAGTGCTTTAACGCCAATAAAAAATAATTTCTCAGCCATTAGGACAATTGTATCAGGCCTTAGTTTGTGTCTATTGTTTTGACATTTATATGCAAAATAGGTATTGTAAGCCAACTATGTCTGAGTTTAAGGACAGTCTAGAGTTTGAGCCTGCTGTTGAAACTGTAGCCGCCGGCATTGAGTATTGGCTAATGAAAGAAGTTGGCAGCTCGGTGGTCGGCCGCAACAAAGTGCTGGATGACTTCCAAGATTGGCACCATAGCCTTCTTTTAGACTACGACGATCCAGGCAACGTAAACGCTAGAAAAAATAAAAATCACTATAGCCAGCTAATAAATTGGACTAACGGCTTAGTAGAGTATTACGACGATTTCCGACCTGACCAAATTGACTATGCCCTAGCTCGTCAAATGTTCCGCGCGCAGATGTATTTATCGGGCCTGTTCCGTGTTAGTTGTTTCATGAAAGCCACCGATCAAGAAGATTATTATCAGCGGCGGCTTGAAATTACCCGCTCCAGCATAGACGTAGATCCTAAGATAGAGATTTCCAGGAGCCTATACCGTCTATATGATTACATACCTGACGAGGCGGCTATATTTCCCCCGGCACTGACACTACCTGAACTGACATCTCGAACGCTTAAGCTAAATGATGAGCAGCAGGCTTACGTTAGAGAACTGCATATTAGCGGCAGAAACGACATCGGCCAAGAAGAGTCATCGACATTGGATGCTATCGCAAACATGGAAAACAAGTGGATTGGCCACCTAGTAGACTATATATCTTTTATAGCCAGCGAACGTGGCGGCCAGTTATCCGCCGTACCTTTTCTAGAGCCAAAAAGTATTAGTGAAGATCCGCAACCTTATTATCCCTTCGCTCCTACATCAGATTAATCCGATGCAACTTCTTCCAAAAAGATTTTCTTATTAAACGCGCCTCGTTTGAGGGCTTTATCGTGCCGAAATTCTTCTAATTCTTGGGGTGTAATTTTAAGTGTTTCAGCTAAAGCCAATAAAACTTCATGAACATCAGCTAACTCTTCTATATTACGTGCCTCCGCAAGCTCGGCAACTTCCTCTTCCAGTTTTTTCAGTAGGGCTTCTAGGTGCTGAGCGTCGTCCAGCACACGGCTTTTAAGCCGCTTACCGTCAGCCTGAATAATCTCAGGGATCCTATCGCGTACAAGTTTGTTATACACCCTCCTACCCATACCACCAGTTTACAACACAGTCGCTATACATACTTACTACCTCTTGTTTATTTTTACTATTTGTGTCATAATTAGGAAATGGCAGAGATTATTAAGTCCTGTGAGACTCTGACCGCTCCATACGAGACTTTTCTGGAGCGCGCTGCCCATGAAACAGATCAGAGTTTTGCTGAAGATTTGTACTTAGGCGCTGAAATTGCCGCCGAACTGGAAGTATCCGGCGGTTTAGCACTGGCTGTCGGTGGCTACGCGCGGGATAGCGTTATGGCCCGTTTACACGGCGAGCCGTTGGAGTCCAAAGACATCGACATGGAAGTATACGGTTTAGAGTTTGAGGACTTAGCTTGCATTCTAGAAAATTATGGTCGTGTAGACCTTGTAGGTGCTAGTTTTGGAGTTGCAAAAGTCACTAATCCGGCTAGCGGTAACACCTTAGATTTTTCAATTCCCCGCCGCGACTCCAAAGTCGACAAAGGCCACAAAGGTTTTCAGGTGACTGGCGATCCAGACATGAGCGTTGACGAGGCTGCTCGCCGACGTGATCTAACAATTAACGCCCTAGCACTCAACCCGCTAACAGGCGAATTGATTGATCATTACGGCGGCATAGAGGACGCAAAAGCTGGCATCTTGCGCGCCACTGACCCAGAGCTCTTCAAAGACGACCCCCTCAGGGTGCTGCGAGTAATGCAATTCGCCGGCCGGTTTGGATTTGAAGTCGATCCGGATACGGCTGAGATCTGCCGGTCCATGGCGCGCTCATTCGACTTTAAAGAGCTGCCGGGATCTAGAGTCGGCGAAGAATGGGTTAAGTTAATGGTTAAGTCAGAGCGTCCGAGTGTGGGCCTAGAAGTTGCCCGTGATCTGAAAGTAATAGACGGTCTACACCCTCCCCTGGCCGCCATATACACTATTTCAGGAGATACTTTTGGCGCTAGCTGGGAGCGTATGGTGCAATCAGTTGACGCGGCAGCCGAGATTATCCGACAAAACAACCTTTCTCTTGATGAAAAAACCATCATCATGTTTGCCAGCTTATGCATGGATATGCATCAAGCATTCGGCAAAAATCCAGACGCCGCCAATGATTTTTTAACGTCACTAGAGATATCCAAGAAATCTATTGCCAAGATAATTAGTTTGATTGACGCTTCGCCGCCGTCAACGGACGGCAAAGCAGGTATAAGCGATAAAGATGTTTATTTATTCGCTCAGGATCTTAAACCAGCCAACATACGGCTTTGGCACCTTGTGCGCCAAGCTGACTCTGCCAACAATACGCTAGAGTCTCAGAACTTATACGATCAAGCTGCGCATCTGGAGGTTACAGAAGAACCCGCTAAACCTATAATTCAAGGACGCCACTTGATAGCTTACATGGGCTTGTCTCCCGGCAAACGATTTAAAGACATTCTGGATTTTATGTACGATGCTCAAATCAGCGGACATTTTTCTACGCTAGACGAGGGTGTTGCCTTTTATCGAAGCACTCTGCCGCATCAAATCCCTTTGTTCGAATCGTAATGGCTAGCGAAAAAACAACAGCTTAATACTAGACGCCAGCGTTACTATCACAAATATTATCCGAACCCAGGCGTTGCCCTTCTCTAACGCTACTTTTGCGCCTATAGCTCCGCCTATAAACATGCCTACAGTCATCGGTAAACCAAGTTTCCAGCTAACCAAGCCGTGTGCAGCGAAAACTAAAAAAGCTGTACCTGCTAGGAAGAATGAGGGCACAGAAATAGTGGCCTTGCCCTGAATATATGTCATACCCAAAAAGAAAATCAGGGTGTACATGGCAAATATGCCGGCGCCGGCACCAAAAAAGCCGCCATATACCATAACTAAAAAGTATAGAATGTACCCCAAGGCTACACGGTCTTTGCCAGCCCGAAAAGTTTTAAGCCCTTTATCGCCATTTAAAAGCACCACGGGTATAAGCAGCAACAAAAGTATACCTACAACGACTGTTAAAGCGTCCGCGTCAACTCGAACTAGAGCCTTAGAACCTATGAATCCGCCCACTACCGCTAAAGGAATCAGTTGGATACCGGTGCGCACCCGAACCTGATGAGCTTTGTAATAGCTTGGCAGCGCAGAAACAACCATACCCAAAGTCGCGAGCGCGTTAGTAGCTATCGCTTGGTTAGTAGGTAGACCCAGAAATATTAGGGCTGGAATAGATAGTATGCCAGCGCCGCCCGTCACCGCGCCAACGAATCCGGCTGCTACACCCGCTAAGAGAGCAATGATTGTTTGTGTTATATCCACCGTACTAGTTTACTACGTCTTCTCTAAGTACTTTTTCTAGATCTTTTTGGAATTTCATAAATGACTCGTACAAAATTGCCTTCATGCCAACAGCCCGCGCACCTTCGCAGTACGATTCCCTGTCATCTATAAAGACACATTCGTCTAACCTAACCCCTAGTTCGTCAGCGATAATTTCGTAGGCCTCGGGCTCGGGTTTGGCAAAGCCAATTTCTGCCGAAGCTACAGAAGCATCAAAATATTCGTTTAGTTCATCGGCATGGAAGCGCCGCAGCAATCCACCGTAGCTAACATTGCTCATCATGCCTGTCTTATAGTTTTGGCGTAGTTTTTTGATGTAGTTCAGAAGTGCTTGATCCTTAGTCTCACCGTCTGCTTTGCGTCGAACGTATTTGTCTGTAGGTATATCAAGAACCTCGGCTATTTGGGCGTTGGTTTCCTCGACACTTAAAAGTCCGCGGCTAGATTGATGTATCAAAGCTTCGGCTTGCTTGGCTCTGTTCTCGTCCTTTAAAGACAGTTTATCAACCATAACTTTTAAGGCGTCTGTTATAACCACACCAAAGCAATCAAAAATAATAGCCTTTATCAAAGTTCGCCCCAATTGCGGCCAATCGAGGTATCCACCGTAAGCTTAACGTCAAGTTTATAGACCTGTTCCATAGTTTCTTTTATTAGCTTTGCGATGCGCTCGGCCACGGACTCAGGACATTCTACCAATACCGAGTCATGAATTTGCAGCAAGATATTGCAGTCATTGTGCTGGGCGCGTAGTTTTTCATCGACAGCGATCATAGCCATTTTCATGATGTCGGCCGCGCTGCCCTGAAGCGGCATATTAACAGCCGCTCTGTATGCTGCTTCGCGAACTGCGAAGTTAGACGATTTAACATCCGGCGTCGGCCGCCGTCGGCCAAATATATTCTCTACATAGCCGTTCTTTTCGGCATCTTTTCGAGTTTTTTCTATAAATTCTTTTAGCTTAGGACGGATTTCGAAATATTTATCTATAAAATGTTTGGCAGATTTAAAGTCCATGCCAGTCAACAGACTCAGAGCGTGCGGTCCTTGGCCGTACATAGTGCCAAAGTTAACGGCTTTGGCAGCATAGCGCTGCTGTTTGGTAACATCTTCCGGATCGCGGCCATAGACTTGAGCTGCCGTCATAGTATGAACATCCGCGTCTTTATTGAACATATCTATCAAATTTTTATCGCCGGCTAACACAGCCGCCAGCCGGAGCTCAAACTGCGAATAATCAGCGCTAACCAACTTCTTACCCTTACTGGCTACAAGCGCCGTGCGGATACGCCGTCCCAGCTCAGTACGGACCGGTATATTTTGCAAATTCGGATCCGAACTATTTAGCCGGCCAGTCTGGGCGTTAGTAAGGCCAAACGTGGTATGCAGCCGCGAATTTTTATCCACTTGCTGCGGCAGTGTATCGATATAAGTATTCTTAAGCTTGGTGACCTCGCGGTACTGAGTAATAAGATCAATGATCGGGTGCTGGCCGCGCAATTTGTCCAGTTCGCTGGCAGCCGTACTATAGCCGGTCCTACCCTTTTTAATACCGGCCGTGGGCAATTTAAGCGTACTGAACAAAACTTCGGATAGCTGCCCCGGCGAACTAATATTGAACTCGTGGTCAGCGTAGCCGTAAATTTGCTGTTCATAGTCCGAGATCATGTCGTTAACTTCGGCCGCGAACTTTTCGAGGTATTTGGTATCCAGCTCTATACCCTCATACTCCATGCGCGCCAGTACTGGAATCACCCGCCATTCGATATCTTTTGCCAGCTTCGATATTTTAGGTAACTTTTTGAGTTCAGCCGTTTGTTGTTCGTGCAACTTTTTGATAACAGCAATGATCTCCGGTGCCCGCGTTACAACCTCCTCTTTGTCTAACTCTTCAAACGAGGAGCCTTCATAATCTAAGTCGGCCTCGGCCAGTTCGGTCAAAGTTTGTTCGCGGCGCAAGCTGTTGATCAAAAAAGCGCCTACTTTCACATCATGGCCGACCGCCGGCAACTCTTGAACGCCTAGCTCCATCAGCACCTCGAGCGTCGATTTCACGTCGTAGCCGACCAGCGGCCGCACATCGCGGAACTCTTTAGCAATAGCCGCCGTATCGAGCTTGTGCAGGTCCAGGGTATAAGTATTTTCTCCGTCTAGGCTGATAATCAGCACTTCTGGCTTTTGTCCGTGCTTTCCGGCCGAACGGCTATGTATATAAAAGTATTCGCTGTCGCCCAGTTTGAGTTCGGCGGCTTTTTTATCGCTATCTATCAGCACATTTTTGCCGGTTTTGATCGAACCGCCGCCGTTTTTGGCATGATGATCATCTATAGCCACTTGCATAACTTCCGGCAGCTGCCGCGCCAGCGAACGAAATTCCAGTTTTTGTAGCAGATGCAGCACTTTTTCCGGCTGCACATTGTGGCCGTCTACTTCTTTCAAATCGAGCTTAATCGGCGCGTCCGTCCAAATCCGCGCCAGCTCCTTGCTCAAATACGCCAAGTCTTTACCGGCTTCCAGTTTTTTGCGCGTAGTTTCTTTGATAAGAGGTAAGTTTTCGTAAACTTTATCCAGCGTCTCGTAATCTTGCAGCAATTGCACGGCGCCTTTTTCGCCAATACCCGGCACGCCCGGAATGTTGTCCGAGCTATCGCCTTTGATCGACTTCATATCCAAAAATTGATCGACCCGAATACCATATTTGGCCTCAAAACTCTTCGGTGAATACAATTCTATATTGCTAAGACCTTTTTTAAGCGCGTAGACCTTTATGTCGCCATCGACCATTTGCAGCATATCTAGATCCGACGTTACCAGCAGCGTCTCAATCCCTTTTTTACTAGCCTGTGTTGCCAGCGCGCCCATAATATCGTCGGCTTCGTAATCGTCTAGTTCGTAGAGCGGCCAGCCAAAAGCATCCAGCAATTCATGCAGTAGAGGAATTTGATCATAAAAATCCGGCGGCGCAGGTTTGCGGCCGGCTTTGTATTCAGGATAAAGTTTCAGCCGCTTTCGAATGTTCGTCTTAGGCTTATCCCACGCTACCGCCACATAATCCGGCTGCAACCGCTTAATAACTTCCAGAGCCATGGTGGCAAAACCAAACACTCCGCCGGTCGGCGTGCCATCTTTTGTGCTCAAGCTCGGCATGGCGTAATAGCCGCGGTAAAAAACGCTTTTACCGTCTATAATCGCGAACTTCTTTTTCCCGGAATCCGCCTCAGCCATATACCTTTAGTATACGCTACGCCACCGCGGTTTCTGAAAGTGCTGGTAGTCTACAATGCCTTCTTTTTCCAGTGTCCAGTTGCCGCCCCAATGCCAGCCAAAGCCTTCCATCAGCAAAACTAACGGATGGCTGGAGTGCAGCGTGCCAGGCACCTGTTTGCGCCATACCGACCCGGGCGGATTCGTAAGCTTCTTTTGTTTGTCGTATCTAATACACGGATTAAGCCTGGTATTGACGTCAATGGCCATGCCTTTTCCGTGCTGGGACGTGCGCTTTGTGCCGGCAACCGCTCGATAGTTAAATCCCGATGTATTGTTATCGGCCATCATTTTTTGATCGTCCCAGCCGTAACGCGGATCGGCCGCCGGAATAACCTTTTCTATCGGAAACTCAAGCTCCAATGCCCGCTTAAAGAACGCCTCGACCTCCGACATCACATGGATAGCCACAACAATTTGACCGCGGTGCAGCTTGCCGTCAAAGCCAATATACTTAACATCTAGTAAGCCCAGCGAGTCCAAAATCTCCGCCGGACACGGGTTATCAGGGTTTTGTTTAATCACCTCTGAGGGCTGATACTGCGCATCAACGATGATTGATTCTTTATCCATAATCCCTTTGTGTTTAGTTTAGTATGTTGGTCTTAACTTCCAATTTCGGCAAGCAACTGCTGAAGTTTGTCATGTGTCTGACGGATATCGCCTGGCAATTGGTTCAATCGAGCGCCTGGCTGCATCGGTTCGTCTTTAACTTCTGCCAATGTCGCGCGACCATACATAGCAACTCCATACTGGCGACCGTTGTCGAGTCCCGCCCGAATAGCATCAACTTTTCTGGATGCATAGGCATTGGAAGTTCCAAAAATTACAGGAGTTTGATTATCGCCGGTTTCCTTTAAAATGTCGGAAATTATTCCCATACGACGCATCGGGTCTGGCTGATATTGGTACTTGTCGGTCTCGGGCATCACCTCACGATCAACCCTCATAGTAATTACGTCTTTCCCGTCGGCGTTTTGGCCTAGTTTCACGAACTGGCCGGTCGCTTCAGATACAAAGGGGTTGCCTTCACTAATTTCATATCCATACGGCAAAACCTCTTTCTCGACCGGTCCGACAACCATAGATTGGGCTATCTCGACGGCTTCGTCGTACTCTGTAAAGCCCTCCAAGGACTTCTCATATTCATCAACTTGAGACGCTACTTCGTCTTCGGACATACCTGCCGGCAGCTGCTTTTTGAATTTTGCTACTTTGTGGGCTTTTTCGTCATCGCCGATCAGGCGATATGGCGATCCGGACATTACTACGGAATGTAAGTCTTCTTCGTCTGCCTGGGCCTCGGCTTCTGACTCCATCTTCCAGACTTTGCCGCCCTCCCCTAAAAATACTCCGCCGCGTAGACCCGAATGTACGTTTTTCTCCGAGGCATAGCCCAGACTTTCGGCTAGGTTCCTAGCTACCGCCTCTTGCTGTTCATCCCAATCCGGATCAAGAGCATCGTCGCGGACTTCAGGCGGTTGCGGAAATACCTCGTCTAATTCAGCACCTTCGCCGCCAATTTGTACCACAGCAATCTCTATCCGGCTGATTTGTTCTTTGGCTTGCTCTGCGATGGCAACTTGGGGGTCTTGGTCGTGGAAACGTTCGCTCATAATTATTCCTTATTTTTTTCTTGCTATTAAGCGCAGCCGTCGCAACAGCCGGGCGTATGAGAATCACAATAGGAGCATCCGTGCTCGCGGATATCGTCGTAGAATCCACCTTCGCCGGCACCTACCTCATCCCAGTACCGGACCAGCTCTTCGCCTTCTAACCCGGCATCGTTGGCGACTATCTCGTTTTGGCCTGGAGCATAACCCTGTAGGGCTCCTTTGGCACGCATAAACAGATCGTCGGCCAGTTCAATTCTTGCGCGTCTTAATTCTTCGCTCATGGTTAAATTTGTACTCCTAACGTGCTTCTTACTTGCACATAATTGCATTATATATTATCGCGTGTATTTTGTCAATGCCTTTTATACAATTATTAAATGTAAGGTGTTAGATTATTATCTGTTTTGTGAAAAAGAATTTCACAAAAATGATTCTTTGTGCTATTATGCTTAATTATGGATTTGTCTAAACTCATTGCAGTTGGCCTAAATGAACAGCAGGCAGAGGCTTATGCCTTGCTGCTAGAAAAAGGTTCCGCTTCCCCTGCCCAGGCTGCCGCCAAGCTTAAACTGAGTCGCACCAACGCTTACAAAGTTTTTGACAGACTGGTGGAATTCCAGCTCGCTAGCAAGAAAGAAGAGAAGAAAAAGATTGTTTACTCGCCAGCCAACCCAATGGCCATTTCCAGCTTAGTGGCTGAACAGCGTAACTTGGCTACTCAGCGCGAAGAAGCCGCCAACATTCTGATAGCAGAGTTATTGGCCAAATATCATTCTCATACCACGCAACCAGACGCCAAGGCCGTGACCGGCCGGACACAAGTAGCCGATGCGTACAGGGCGCAAATCCGGCAAAAGGAAACCATTTACTTTATCCGATCCCGGGCGGACATACCGGTCATGGGGTTCGACACCATGCATGAGATCCGCACCACTCCGGCCCGTTACGGCTCAAAGCGCTTTGGTATTAATCCGGATATAGCCACCGGCACTACCCCGAACCCGGAACCTTCGGAGCGTTCAAATTTTACCCGTACGTGGGTTAGACAAGAGGATTACACCGCTCCAGTAGAGTGGAGCGTTAGCGGTTCCACTCTACTAATCGTAGTTTTTGAAGACGAACCGCATGCTATCACCATCGATAGTCCTGTGGTCGCTGAAGCTTTTCGACAGTTGTGGCACATCATGGACACTTGCATAAGAGCTATGCCCTATTACAAGCAACTGCCCCGGCCAGTCAAGTAAGTACGTTTCGCGGGATTTCATATATAATTGTAAATAGCATCGAGGAATAAACATGAGACCGAAAATTAGCCGATCAGAACTTTTGCAAGTAGAAGTTGCTTTGTTTGCGGCCATAGGCTTGCAGGTGGTTACCCGGACTGTAGGCAATGAATTACTCCCAGGTTCACAATTGGTGATCATATTGACCGAACTAGGACTAGCCGTACTTATAGGCCTAACTGTTAATAAACACCGCGAGCGGGCACTGGGCCATCATGCCTTAGCTATTTTGCTACTAGGATTAATTTCAGTTATTAATGTGAGCGGCTTGATTTATGTGCTCAACGCACTGGTTATTAACCATGCTGCGCTCAACGGCGAAAAGTTACTGGCTTCAGCATTGGCTATTTTTGCCACTAATATTATCGTCTTTGCGCTCTGGTACTGGGAGATTGACAGCCCTGGTTTATCTGGCCTGCAGTGGTCCAAACACGATAAGGACTTTCAATTCACTCAGCAAGATAGCGGCCTAGCCAGCGAGTTTCCTAACTGGCGACCGCAGTTCGGCGACTATTTATATCTGTCAATTACTAACGCCGTTAATTTTGCGCCGGCCGATGTAAGGCCAATCACCTTGCAGGCTAAGGCGCTTATGTCTGCACAATCGCTGATTTCCGTTTTTACGCTAGCACTCGTACTGGCTCGATCGGTTAGTATTCTTCGCTAGAGACCAAGAGCGTCTTCAACGGTTTTTTGGAATTTATCCAGATCAGCACCATCGTTATCTAAGAAAATGTCTGAGCGTTCTTTGACTCCAGCGATGTTTAGAGTAGCTTCGTCGCCGCTTTGGTGCATCTCGGCCTCTTGTTCAGCCATAAATTGCTCAAACGTTTTTTGGTCTTCACCGGCGCGGCCGCGTGAGGCAGCATTAGCCTGAACACGTTCATACCGAATGTACGGATCAGCATCTACCCATACCATGGTGCCGCCTAGTTTGTGAACGCGATCGGCCTCTCCTGGATTGCGCAAGCTAGCCATAACGACACCTGCATAATTATCAGAGGCCTTTTTATATTCGGCGACAGCTTTATCTACCAGAACGCCCAGCCCGGATTGCCGGCGCCACTCGGCACTTATCTGGCGCAGGTTCTCGCGCTCCACCGCCACCCCGCGTTTCCTGGCTTCTTCGCGTAGCAAATCGGTAACCGATATAAAGAGGTAGTTATGTCGCTTAGCTAATAACTTGCCGACCGTATCTTTACCGGAACCATTCGTGCCAGACAAACCAATAATCTGTAATTTGTTCATTTTCCTACTACTTTTTGGTCAATATTTACTGTAGCACATTACCAGTGCTTAATCTGTCATAATATTGACTTTTAATAAAATTTACATTAAAATATTATATTGTTATGTCGATTGTTATTAAGCACGAGATTTTAGAGTCTATTAAGAATGGTGAGCTTAAGTTTACCCCCGCCCTTGATCGCCTGCAATTTCGCCCTCACGCCGTTGATTTAAGACTTGGCAACACCTTTCGTATCCCTAAGCGGACTTTCAAGGTCAGTCGTAATAGCGAGGGTAGGACCGCGGTCCCCCTGGACCACATGGCCGTCAATAACGGTCATTTTGCCGTTTACGATGAAATTGATCTAAAGCCCGGTCAATATTTTGACATCTTACCCGGCGAGTGGGTTATGGGTTTTACAATGGAGAAGGTTCATCTTAAAAGCAACACTTTGATGGGTGTCTTGTATCCGCGCTCTTCCGTAAACCGGCGCGGTTTAGCTGTGGATCTAACAGGCATAGTAGATACCGGCTACAACGGCCGTCTGATGATTCCGATTCACAACACTACTGGCATGCAAGTAATACGCGTTTATCCAGGCGAGCGTATTTGTCAGCTCGTATTTGAGCGGCTTGAGCAGCCAGTTCGTGAAGGTTACCAAGGTCGTTATATCGACAAGAAAAAGAAGATTGCAGGCACTTATATTCCTGAAACCGAAAGCCGGGAAATCGAGCTGATTCGTTCTGGCGACATCAAGAAAATCAAAAAAGAGTTCAAAGTCGTCGCCTAAAGCTTACTTAATGTAATCGTGAAGTTTTTTAGCGTCGCGGTGTTTGCGCAGTTTGGCAAGCGCCTTAGCTTCTATTTGGCGGATGCGTTCGCGGGTCACACTAAACTCTTGTCCTACTTCTTCTAAGGTGTGCGACTTGCCATCTTCCAAACCAAAGCGCAGTTTAAGTATTTTTTGCTCGCGTTCAGTTAGAGCGCCTAGCATATCCTTAACTTGTTCCTTCAGCAGCTGGCCGGTGGCTGATTCCTCTGGAGAAGCGGTGTCTTCGTCTTCGATAAAATCTGCCAATACAGAGTCTTCTTCATCGTCGCGGATAGAAGCGTCGAGGCTAGAAATATCCTGCTTAATCTTCATGATGTGTTCGACCTTATCAACATCAATCTCCATGGCCTTGGCGATTTCATCGTTAGTCGGTTCCCTGTTCAACTCTTGCGTCAGTCGGCGCTGGGTCCTGAGCAACTTATTAATAGTTTCGACCATATGCACTGGTATACGGATTGTTCGGGCCTGGTCGGCAATAGCTCGAGTAATAGCCTGGCGAATCCACCAAGTGGCATAGGTGCTAAATTTAAAGCCTTTGTCCGGATCAAACTTTTCTACGGCGCGCAGGAGGCCGGTATTACCTTCTTGAATGAGATCTAATAGGTCCAGACCGCGACCCACATAGCGTTTAGCAATCGATACCACCAAGCGCATATTGGCTTCGGCCATTTGGTCTTTGGCTTTTTTATCGCCGGCAACTACGCGCTGCGCGAGCGCAAGTTCTTCCTCGGCGCTGAGCAGTGGGATTTTACCGATTTCGCGCAGGTACAAACGCACTGAATCATCGGCCACGTCATCGTCTAAGTAGGCAGCGGCTTTTTCGTTTTCTTCTTCCTCTTCTTCGTCATCATCCGCCCATTCATCGGTGAACTTCGAAGTATCGGGATCAGAAGCGGTAATCTCAATATTGAGATCAGCCAGCTCCGTATAAAGCGAATCGAGCACTTCGGCGTTCTCGGCGGTCTCTGGAATTTGAGCTAAGATATCGCGCTGGTCCAAGTGTTTTTCTTTTTTAGCGCGCTTAATCAGTTCCTGCTTTTTTTGCTCAATGTCAGGATTTGCTTCAACTTTTTTATTCTTTTTGGATTCAGCGGGCTTTTTTGCTGTCTTAGTTTTAGTTTTTGCGTTCTTAGCTTGGGCTTTGGCTTTGGCCATAAGCAGCTCCCTTCACTTGGTTCAATAATTGATCGTATTTTTTAGCTTCACCCAGTAACACGTTAGTGGCCGATTCATCGGCAGTTTCCAGTTTCTCGGCGAGTTTCATTTTTTGATTTTTTACGTATTGTTCTATCAATCGAGCCTGCAGGCGGGCTGCTTCATAATGAAGTTCGTTCAGCTCAAGACCTTGGTACAGTTCCTCGTAGAGTAATGTCTCTATTTTAACATAATCAGCAAGCGGCTTCAATTGCTCGGTTTCAGCCGGCTTGCCCTTAAAGTCCGGATTTGTCTTAAGAAAGTCTAGCAGCTGGCGAGCGTTGTCTTCGTATAACATCTCTAGTGTAATAATATCTAGAAATTCGCGCAGTGTTTGGCGGCTAAACATCAGCGCTAAAAATTGGTCTTGAGCCTTCTTGCTCTCCACCGTCTTTTTATCTACCGGTTGAGGCTTCACTTTAGGCCGGCGGCGCTGAGCTGTTTCAGGACCGTCAGTTTTGGATAGTTTTTGGTCTAGAGCTTCGCGGTTAACACCTATTTTCTCGGCTATAGTGTTTAAATAATGGTCCCTCTCTACGTCATCGGACAAAGCTCGAACTACGGGTAGTAAAACGTCGCTAAATTGCCTTTTACCCGGAGCCGAGTCTATATCCAGCTCTTTTTCGTATCGTTCCATAAGCCAATCCAGAGCATACTGATTACGGCCGATAGCTTGCTGCCATAGCTTGGGGTCTTTGCGGATAAGCTCATCTGGATCCTTGGCTTCGGGCATGCTGATCATGCTCAGCGAGACTTTTACACGGCTGGCAATCGGTATAGCTCGCTCGGTAGCGGCTAAGCCAGCTTTGTCAGCATCAAACGCCAGCCTAATATCACCGGTGAATCGGCTCAGAGCTTTTAAATGCGGTTCAGTCAGCGCCGTACCAGCAGTTGCCACCGTCTGGTGCACTCCGGCTTGGTGGCTAGCAATAACATCTAAGTTGCCTTCGACCATCACTACGAACTTGTTTTTGCGTATTGATTCTTTGGCCAAATGCAGTCCGTAGATATGCCGGCTTTTATCATAAAGAACAGTCTGAGGAGTGTTTATATATTTTGGAGCATTGGCATCATCTTGCAGTAAGCGGGCCGTAAAGCCTATTACCCGGCCGAAAGGATCGTGCAGCGGGATCATTAACCGGCCGCGGAACATATCGCGTATACCGCCTTTATAGCCCTGGGTGCTCAAGCCGGCCTGCTTGATCTCGGCCTCTGTGAATCCTTGTTTTTTGGCGAAATCTATCAGCGCCGTTCCGTTGTTAGGTGAATAGCCAATCTGCCACTGCAGCGCTGTTTCTTTGCTAAACTTACGCTTTTTGAGCACGTATTCTAGGGCCATTTGGTTCTTACTAAACTGCACCTGGTAAAATTTAGCGGCCTGTTCTAATAAGTTATGCAGGCGCTCTTTATTGGGCCCGTTGCGCTTAGCACTTGAGTTGTATTGATCTAGGTCAATGCCAGCTTTGCGCGCCAATAGCTCTAACGCGGCTTTAAAATCTATGCCCTCCATCTCCATAACGAAGCTGAACATATTGCCGCCTTTGCCAGAACTAAAATCGTGCCATATCTGTTTTTCCGGGCTAACCATGAAACTAGGAGTTTTTTCGTTAGTCCACGGACTGATCCCCCGCCAATTGCGGCCAGCACGCTTTAGCTGAATGTATTCACTAACTACATCCTCTATACTTAAGCGGCCTTTGACCTCCTCTACAGCGTCCATACTAATTAAGTATCTAGTAACTGCTAGGCAGTAGCAAGTTCAAGCAGTTTGACTATCTACGCTTAGGGTTACGGATCCCTATGAGCGAGACTATGCCGCCAGCTATAACTAGACCGGCAGTAGCCCCCATACCGGAGTGAAAGGCCGAGACAGAAGCTTTTTCTAGGCCTTCCTTGTAAATCTTTGGTATTTGATCCCATTGATATCTTGTTTGGTCGTAGGGTTTTGGAGGAGTAGTTACTAAGGGGGTTTGTTCGGAAAGATGAATAGCAACTGGGTCAAGCCGCCATGGTTTAGCAAAAGTATTAAGCGAGGCGCTGAATTGCGCTGACACTATAGCTCCAACGGCAGCTATAGCTAACAGGCCAGCAATCCGCGCAACCGCGTTATTGACGGCCGAGGCAATGCCAGCCTGCTCTCTTGGTACATCACCCAGAATAGCGGCAGTCAACGGCGCCACGGTCACCGATAAACCGAGACCAAACACTACGATAGCCGGAAACAACTGCGTCCAATAATTAACGTTTGTTTGCAGCCCAAGCATCATCAAAAAACCAGCGCCGGCAATTAACGGACCAATTCCCATAAATAACCGCGGGCCATACTTGCCAGACATCATGCCAAAGCGCGGCGACAACAAAAACATGATAATCGTCACTGGTAGAATCGCCATACCTGCAGCTAGCGCCGAGTATCCGCTTACCTGTTGCAAAAAGACCACTATCAGAAAGGTTGCTACGCTCAAGCCGGCGTAAATACCAAGTGTCGCGATGTTGCCAACACTGAAGTTGTGGTTTCGAAAAATACCCAGAGGCAACATAGGGTGTTTGTTTTTGTGCTCATACAGCAGAAACGCTCCTAATAGTATTAATCCCGCCGTAAGCGGCAAATAAATAGACGGGCTGCCCCAGCCATAATGCGGCTGTTCAATAAGGGCAAAAACCGGTCCAGCCAAACCAAGCGCGCAGAGCAGCGCACCCCATATATCAACTGCCGCCATAGATGTTTTTTGCTTTTCGGCCCTGACACCGTTCAGTAAGTAAAGTGTGGCTGCTATAGGCAACACATTAATAGCAAATATCCATCGCCAAGAAGCTGAATCTACCAGAATACCGCCAAGCAACGGACCGATAACGAAGGCGATCCCGGTCCAAGCTGTCCAAGTTCCAACCGCCTTAGCTTGAGCCGTACCGCTAAAGGTAGCAATAATTAGAGCCAGCGAACTAGGCACTAATAAGGCGCCGGCCACACCCTGCAGAGCTCGAAAAGCAATCAAAGAACCGCTGGTTGGTGCTAGAGCGCAGAGCACGGATGCTATGCCAAAACCAGCCAGCCCCAGAGTTAAGATCTTTTTACGACCCAGCAGGTCTGATAATGAGCCGGCAATCAATATAAAAGAGCCGAGAGTTAAGAGATAGGCATCGACTATCCACTGTTGAGCCGCCAACCCGCCGCCTAGTTGGGTACGGATAGCCGGCAACGCCACGTTGACTATAGCGCCGTCCAAGAAAGCCACGAACGAAGCTAGTATGCTGACCGCCAAAACTAACTTCTGCTGTTTGGTCATATACTCCAGCATAGCAGACCGCTACTTCCCCGAGGCGCAACGCTTATGGTTTAATTATAGGTATGCGGCTTTCGCAATCTTCTATTAATCGGCAACAGCATATCCCTTCGCATATCCAACAGGCCATGAACCAGCATATGCAAAGTACCTTGCCCGCAAATTTGCAGCGTCAGATGGGCAGTGGCGCACACATGTCTCCTCAAGCTCAGAGAGCCATTAACGCTCACATGCAAAAAACTATGCCGGCACACCTTAAGCAATACGCCGGAGCATATATGGAACAGCAAGTAGTTAACCCAGGTTTGGCAGGGGGCGGCAGCTTTACCCCCGGATCTACTGTGCGACCTCACGCTCCAGTACCAGACCGTATGCGTTTGGATCATTCAAACGTATCGGCTGGCCAATATGACGCCCAGTTTCACCATGACTTATTCGCTCCCGACCAAACGGCCGCCGCGCCAGCTCAATATGAAGCACCAGGCGGCCCGCCGCCTGCGCCCCAGCCCCAATCGGGCCAGCCTAGTCAACCCGGCCAAAACCCGGCCGGCGGCTCATATGATTCTGAATATAGCTTTATTATGGAACCGACTCCGCCGCCGCGGCGTAATCTTCTTCCTACCGGCTCCTCTATGCCTATCCGCGCCGCACTAGTTGGAGGCGGTGTTCTGCTACTACTAATTTTCTTCTTGGTGATAAAAGGATTGTTAAGCGGCGGCGGTAATTCTGCTTCGCTTCTTAGTGTAGCCCAGGATCAACAAGCGATTATTCATATAGTTACCAGCACCACCTCGTCGCAAAATGGTCAGCAAGCTGCATTATCAGCGACTAATCAGAATTTTGCCGTTACCGCCCAATTAACCCTCACAAGCGCGCAGCAGGAGCTCCTTACGTATATGCAGAAGAATGGTAAAAAAGTAAAAACTAAGACGCTGGGCCTAAAAATTAATACTATGACCGATCAACAATTGACCGCGGCGGCAACAAACAGCACCTACGACGCAACCTTTAAACAAATAATGCAGACACAGCTAACTGATTATCAGACCGCAATAAAGCAGGCTTACCAACAGACCGCAGGAGCCAAGGGCCGGAAATTGCTAAACGACGACTACAAAGCTTCCCAGCTTCTGCTCACCCAGCTTAACTCGCCGTCCAGTTAACTCTCAGCCACCAGTAGGTAGCTATGACGGATCAGATCCTGCACCTCCGGCCACTTAAGCTGGCCGGTTAACACGAGTGTATTCCAATGCTTTTTATTCAAGTGATAACCAGGCATAACCTCTTCGTACTTTTCCCTTAGAGTCAGGTTAAGTTTGGGGTCGCCTTTTAGGCTGAGTCTAACTGGCTGCTTGCCTTCGCTGATTAAAGCGAACATTTTATCGCCAGCTTTATAGACAGCTACACCCTCGCCAAATGGATAATCCAGCCGAGCGTTCGGCATACTTAAGATATATTCTTCGACAGTTTTATGGTCCATAGCTATCCATATTACTATAACTCGCTAACGTTAAGTATTTATAAAAATCTTATTGCAATAAATAAAAGTAAGTTGTATACTAGATAATCTAAACGGACAGTTTTGGTGGAGTTCTGTCCTGAATAAACGGAGTTTTTATGAAGTTCTTCCAAGGTTTACGAGTCACTATTATGGCAACCATCGCCTTTGCGTTAATCGCCGTACCTATTCAGCCCTCGTCACAATCCAGCATCAAGATATCGCCAGCTTTTCAGACCGCTGCCAAGAAAACCACAACCAACTCCGCATCTAATAAAAGTTCCGCCAAAACCCCTAAAGCTTCTAAGACTCCTAAAGTAACCGCACCGACAATTAGTATCACAAGCCCTTCTAACAAAGCGAAGGTAGCCGGTTCGCAAACTATTACCGCAAATGTTGCCGATAAAAATGGCACTATTGCTAATGTCCAATATAAATTGGATGGTGTTAACTTAGGCTCTGCTGTTACTGCTACGCCATATAGTTTCACGTGGGACACCACTTCTACCACCAACGCCAGCCATAAGTTAACCGCTGTGGCAACCAATACCGCCGGCATGGCTACAACCTCAAAGGCTGTCACCGTGACCGTCAATAATCCAGTTGTAGATCCTAATCCGCCAATCACTGTTCCAACTACTCCGCCGACAAATACCAGCCTATCACCGTCCGGCCGCATTTCGTTTACTTTTGACGACGGCTTGGCCAGCACCTATAACTATGCTGCACCTACTTTAGCTAAGTACGGCCTAACCGGGACTGATTACGTTATAACCAGTTGCGTCGATATGGTAACAGCACCGAATACTTGCCACGCCAATGGTGATACCACCTATATGACATGGCAGCAGATAGAAAGTCTGCAAAACGCTGGATGGGAAATTGGTTCGCATACTGCTGACCACCCTTGTTTAGCCAGCAATGCTAGCACCGATCCAGACGATTGTCCGCAAACTTCTCTCACAAAAGCTCAGGTTGACCAGGAGCTGGCTGGCAGTCAAGCGGCACTGGCTGCTCATGGTATTAACGCCACTGACATTTCTACTCCTTACGGCGACTACAATAACAGCTCCTTGGCCGAGATCGCCAAATATTACGCTACTCAGCGTGGTTTCGCCGATCAGAATACTAATGTTTGGGGTTACACCAACGATTACATCATCAACGACTACCATGTCGAAGGTACAACCACAGTCGCCCAAGTTGAAGCAAAGATCGACACCGCTATAGCCAATAATCAGTGGTTAGTGCTGACTTTCCATGACGTCTTCCCGAACGCCAGTACCGATCCCGACGACTATCAGTGGGACGTAACCAAACTTGATCAAATCGCTGCCTACGTAAAGGCTAAACAAGATGCCGGCCAGTTAAGTTCCATCCACGTCAATCAGGGCGTTACAAAAAGCGATACCAACCTCTTACAAAACGCTAGCTTCAACAATGGGATTGCTGACGGCTGGACAACTGACGCGCCAAGCAATATTACCCTCGACACCAATAATAACGGCAGTTACCCCGACCCAGCCAACTCCGTTAAACTTACCAGCTTGTCTTCTGGCGAGGGACACCTATTCTCGCAACACGTGGCGGTCTCTCCAGGCACTACCTACATGATTAAAAGCTTCTTGAACGTCCAGACTATTAGCAGCGGGTCAGTCGGCTTCTACGTTGATGAATACGATGCTAACGGAAACTGGATCTCCGGCCAGTACCTAAAGGCCGAACCCAGTGCCTTCGTAGAAGAAATGAGCTTCCTCTACAAGCCAAGTTCAGCCAATGTCGCCAGCGCAAGCTTGCAGATTATCGTCGGCGGTAGTGGTATCAATGCTTATATTGACAACGTTCAGTGGTTCCCAACAGGCATTACGCCCACCCCGCCACCTCCGCCCACAAACCTCGTGGCAAACGGCGCCTTTGACAGCGGCCTAAGCAACTGGACAACTGACGCGCCAGCTAACGTAACGTCCGACAGCGCTGGCAACGGCGGCCCAAACAACCCAACTAACTCAGTTAAGATGGTGGCTGGCACAAACGGCAACATTCATCTGTTTTCGCCCAAGATCAGCGTAGACTCTGCCAAGAAGTACAACCTCACCTGCTACCTAAACCTAAAAGCTATTAACAGCGGTGTAGTTGGTTTCTATATCGACGAATACGACGCCAACGGCAACTGGATCTCCGGACAATATAAGACCGATACTAATGTTGTTGGCGCTAAGGATATAAGTTTTAGCTACACTCCAAGTTCAGCAAACGTTAAATCTGCGAGCTTGCAGATTATCGTCACTAGTAATTCCGGCATCACGGCTTACGTGGACGATATCCGTTGGTACCAAAACTAGACGCCTCTATCGACACTAAATAAAGTAATTAAGCAGTCTGAAACAGGCTGCTTTTTTATTTTTCGTTGAAAATATTTAATAATCGATTTCCAAATTAAAGGTTTAGCACAATAACACGACCCCTGGAATTATTAAATTTCCCTATCAATATTTAATAATCGAGTGATAATATTCTTTACAAATTGTCATTTTTTTTATAAAATAAGGATTAAGAGAATCTTGGTCTCCAGAGGGTATGCCTGCAACACGTGAACAGGCGTGCCCTTTTTTAGACCCCGAATTCTCGTAAGTTAATGGAGGACGTACTATGTACGGAGGCAAAGGAGGCGGCGCAGCATCAGCAGCTACTACTGCTACAGGTGTTGTTGTACTGCCAAATACAGGAGGCAACGAACTTTTAATGGTTGCTTCTATCGTGAGCATAACAGTTGGTGGAGCTGTATTGCTGTCAGGCTTGATCCGCTTAGCAGCTAAGCGGGCTTACCAAGCCTAAAACTTTTAAAACAAAGGGAGGGGATGAGGCGCCATCGGCGTCCGTCTCCTCCTTTTTGTTTGGTGGAGGTTGTTTTGAAACTAAATCTTAAGCACCAGGGCCTCAGGTTCTACTTCTTAATTGGTCTGTTTTTTATGCTGGCCGGCCTGCTGCTTGGTTCGCCGCACTTTATCCAACAGTTGCACCAAAGCAATTCCCAGCCGGTTTTCGCGGCTGGTATAACTCAAGGAAATGGTGCTCAAAAAGCCACTATCAGTGGTACGCCTGCGCATATCTCTATACCGGCCGTTAACATCTCTGTGGACGTAGAACCGGGTTATTACAACAAATCATCCCAAACCTGGACGCTCAGTCTTAATAAGGCTGAATACGCCACTGTTACGCCGCCTGCTAACAATGGCGGAGGCAACACCTTTATATACGGCCATAACCGCTGGGAAGTGTTTTACAGGCTGCTAAAGGCCCAGAATGGCGATGAGGCTATCGTCACCACCACTAATCACCACACATTCGTTTACAAAATGGTGGGCCGGCACGACACTAACCCGCACGATGATTCCCTGTTCCACTACCAAGGCCCACCTATTTTGACTCTGCAGACTTGTTCCGGCCTATGGTATCAGAACCGCAGCTTATTCGTATTTAACCTCGTGAAGGCATCTTAAGGCTAGATATGCTGATCACTTTCCTCTTCTACCTTTTCATTACCATAAGTGTAATTGATGTTATCCATCTTGGGATGTATCTGGTGGGAGCTAATTATTACGACATCCGCCAATTCAAACGCCGAGCAGCGGCCAGGAAACGCAATCACCATGCTATCAGGCCGTTAGTAAGCGTGTTAATTCCTGCCCATAATGAGGAACTTGGCATAATTCGTTGTTTAGATTCCGTGCGTCGTAACACTTATCGTAAGCTGGAAATCATAGTCGTCGATGACGCTTCAACCGACAATACGCGTCAATTAGTGCGCGAATACATTAAAAAACATCCTAAACGCGGCATTCGATTAATGTACAAACGAAAAAATGTTGGTAAAGCCGAAGCGTTAAACCATGTACTGCGCCGCGGCGCAAAAGGTGACCTGATAATGACATTAGATGCTGACTCTGTGTTGCACAAAAAAGCTGTTACTAACGCCGTTGAGTACTTTGAAGATCCCAAAGTGGTTGGGGTAGCCGCCAACGTACGCATTATGGACAGCTTAACTATTCTTGGCTTGCTCCAAAAATTTGAACACATGATCGGGTATCGTTCTAAGAAATTCTTCGCTGTCACTAATAGTGAATACATTGTTGGTGGTGTGGCTTCCACTTACCGACGTGAAATTATCAAAAAAGTTGGTTATTACGACCATGATACCACCACTGAAGACATTGGGCTTAGCTTAAAAGTAGTGGCGGAGGGGAATAAGGAAAACCGTATTATGTACGCTGCCGACGTATTAGCGATGACCGAAGGTGTACAAACCTTCAAGGCTTTACTTCGCCAGCGTTACCGCTGGAAACTTGGCGGCCTGCAAAACCTCATCAAGCATAACGACCTAGTAGCAAATACCGATCGCCGTTATAGCCGCATGTTAACTTTCTATCGCTTGCCCATGGCATTTTTCGGTGAATTAATGCTACTGCTTGAACCTCTGGCAATAGCTTACGTCATTTACGTCTGTTGGATGCTGGCTACCCCATCGATGATAGTTGGTGCCTATATGACCATTACCTTTTATTTGCTCCTTAATCTATGGCCCGATGAGCATATGACCACCAGCAAAAAGATCCGCATGAGTTTGCTTACGCCAATTATGTACTTCGTGTTTTATCTAATGAACATTGTCCAGTTAGTGGCTATCCTGCGCTGCTTGGTTAACCACCAGCAAGCCTTGGGCAAAACCCAGGTTAGCAGCAGCTGGGTATCGCCAAAACGCCGCGGTGAAACCCAAGTTCAATTCTCTTAGTCTTCTTGACCCTTAAACCACTCCAGATAGTGCTGAAGCTCAGCGATGCTGGCTTGAATGTCATCGAACGCTCTATGCACCTCTTTTTTCTCGAATTTTACGCCGTAAGCGCCCTGCATAAAGACTTTCCAGGCGGACACATCTAGCATCCGGTAGTGCAGCTTTAGGTCCAGCTGCGGCCACCAACTTTTAATAAACAACCGGTCGTTATGAATACTATTGCCTGCCAGCACTGCCGGCTCTGAACCGAATTGTTGCTCAACAAGCTCAATTAGCTCCTTCTCTACCTGTGCCGGGGGCTTACCGCTATCCATTTTCTTTACAAATTCATCGCGGTTTTCCGGAAAATCTTTCCACCAGATGTTCTTTTGCATCCGCTCAACCACCGTTTGTTTGTCCTGCTTAACTATTGCTTCATAGCTGGCTAGCGTTTTGAATTTAAAATCCGTTATTTCTGCTGCAATCTCTATGATCACGTCCTTTTCCGGGTCCAGTCCGGTCATTTCTAGATCCACCCAGAGTAACTTCGTAGGTACCGCGTTTTTATCAATCATCACCGATATTATACAAGAGTCTGATAATAATTTTTGGTATACTTTTTATAGTATGAGATCTCTCACCTTAGATAAGCCGTTAGAACCGCAAACCGGTTGCATAGCGTCGGCTATGCAAGTAGTCGGCGGTAAGTGGACAGCTTTAATTTTGCGTGATCTGTTCGCCGGACCCAAACGTTTTTGCGAACTCGAAAAGTCCGTCGGCAAAATCAACCCTAGGACTTTAAGCCAACGCCTAGACGACTTGGCAAAGTACGGCATTATTAGCAAAAAAAGCTTTGCCGAAGTACCGCCGCGGACAGAATACAGCTTAACCAAGAAAGGCGAAGATTTACTGCCTATCCTCAAGCAGATGGCCGCTTGGGGTGAAAAATACGGTAGCTGCTAAGCGCTTTTCTTCTCTTTAAAATCGAGTGCTGCAGAGTTGATGCAAAAACGCATACCTGTCGGTTGCTGAGGAGCATCGTTGAACACATGACCCAGATGGCTGCCGCAATTAGCGCATGTTACTTCTACCCGTCGCATGCCATGACTGGCATCCTCCGCTAGTTTAACCGCCTCGGTGTTAGCTACATCATAAAAACTCGGCCAGCCGCTGCCGCTGTCAAACTTAGTATCGCTTTTGAACACTACCTGGCCGCAAGCCGCGCAGGTGTAATCCCCGGTTTTATCATTATGGAGTAATTTGCCGCTAAACGGCGCCTCAGTACCCTTTTCTCTCATGATTCGGTACTGCTCTGACGTTAGTTTGTTTTTCCACTTATCATCAGCCATAAGCCCATTATACCCTCTTAAAAACAGTCAGTTTAGTTATTTCTTGGTTTTAGGCTTGCCTAGTTTATCGAGCTGAAAAATCTTGATAACTAGGTAAATTACGATCAGGACGAACAGAAAGTCTATCGCCGCGGAGGCTAGATCGCCCCAGGCAAAGTTGGCGGCCCGGCTGCGAAAGTGCAGCGTAAAAGTCCGCGTACTAAGGGCGTTGCCAAAAAGCAGTTTCGTTAGCGGGTCAATAAAGCCGGCCACTAGTTGCTTAACTAAGCCCTGTACTTGCTGGGCTACTACAAAACCTATCGCCAAGGTAACTACGGTATACTCACGCAAAAAATCAGTAAAGCCGCCTACTGGATTAACCTCTTGGACTACCTTCTTGGTAGTACTGGGTTTAGGCTTGCGCTGGCTGCGCGGCTGCTCGAAACGGATAGGCGAACCGCTAGTGACGGCTGCTCGTCTGGTTTGAGGTTTAGCTTTTCGTTTTCTTTCTGCCATTACCCGGTCATTATATCACATTTTATCCGGTGATGCAATACCTAGCAGCTGTAGTCCGCCCTTGAGCGTATCGGCATATTTTGCTACTAGAGCTAGGCGAGCAGCCTGGCGCTCATCACCGATTACGCGGTTGTTTTCATAAAAACGGTTGAAGGACTGGGCTAACTCGTACAGATAAGTGCAGACATGATGCGGCATGAGCTCGGCTGCAGCCTTGTCTACAATCTCTGGATACTCGCTAATTTTGCGCGCCAGCGTACGCTCGCCCGGCTGCAATTCGACAATTTGACCGTCCGCGGCACTAGCTTTTGCAAGAATACTCCTGGCTCGGGCATGTGCGTATTGCAGATAAGGCCCGCTGTTTCCCTCAAGGCTAACCGATTCGTCCGGATCGAAAATCAGGTCGCCGCCAAGGCGATTCTTTAGAAAAGCATATTTAATGGCTCCAAGAACAGTTTCGTTGTTTGGCGGCCTATCAGCGGCTGTGATAGCTTCGATCGTCAAGTCAATGACCGTATCAGCCGGTATGATGTTTCCCAGGCGGCTACTCATCTTCACGCCGCCAGCAAGGCGCACCATGCCGTGCGGAATATGTGTCGTGGCCTCCACTAAATCCGGCAGGAAATGCTCCATGGCCTTGAGCACCACTACCATGTACTGCTCCTGCTCGTTAGCGGTTATGATAACTGACTTATCAAAGTTATAGTCCTCTTTTTTCTTAATCATCAGGCCAACTTCCTTGGCTTCGTAGGTTGGCAGGCCTTGGCTATTTATGAAGACGCGGGTATGCAGGTTGTATTTTTCGCCATCGAAAACTATAGCACCATCGGATTCGGTAAAAACGTCACCAATGTGCTTTTTGACAGCCTCAAGGCCTAGTCCAGCGACTTTGCTCTCCGGATAATATTTTTCCATGTTGGCACCCAGGCGTTCATAGAATGCGTCAAAAGCTTCGTAGCTCCACTGTCGGCAAGTCCAGTATATTTTTGCGAAATCCGAGTCATGGTCATCGTCGGCATGCAGTTGGTAGACTCGCTTATTAAGCTCGGTGATGTTTTTTTTGGCTGTTTCGTCCGTCTCATAAACATTATTGCCTTTGACATAAGCCGCGGCCAGCCAGGCGGACCTTTCCTGCGGCTCTACCCCGTCAAGTTTGGTCGGGTTTTCTCCCCCTAATCGTTCCAAGACCGCCCACATTGTCTTGCCAACATGCAAGCCAACATCACCACCGTAATTAACGCGGTGGACTTCGCCGCCGGACGCCTCCATAAGATTAGCAATAGCGTCGCCTACTATAGTGGTGTAGACGTGTCCGGCATGCAGCATCTTAAACGGATTGGGGTCGGAATACTCGGCCACAACGGTTTTGCCGCTTAGTGATTGCTCTGGCTCAGTTTCAAGCGTCTCGATCAACGCTTCGTCGGTTAATTTCAGATTCATGAAACCAGGACCGGCCACCGAAACTTCGCTGACTTCGCCGGCTAACTTTTCACGAGTTTTCACGGCTAGCTCTTCGGCTATTTCACGCGGCGGCTTGCCTAACTGTTTAGCTAACTGCAGGGCTACATTGGTGGCGTAATCTCCAAATTGTTCTTCCGGCCTGGTCAACTCCACGCCCGCTTCAATGCCAAATAGCTCATTGCAAGCCGCAAACACCTCTTGGCTGATTTTTTGTCGCATCTTGATCATATTATAGACTACTTACCCCATCATCAACATGGATCAAGGTACCAGCACCTTCATCGGTTAAAAGTTCCTTCATGAGGTCGTCTGGACTGGTTATAACAACGTCGTGTATACCCTCGTTAAGCAGGTTTAACGCTTCATTGACTTTGGGTATCATACCGCCATTAATCACGCCGCGTCTAATCAATGCTTGGGCTTGCGGGGCCGTCATATTAGCAATCCTCTCTGCGCCATTCTTAATAGCACCTTCTTTCGTGAGTGAGATGTGTTTAAGCACTCCTAGGTGGGCAGCTAAAGCTCCGGACGACATGTCGGCGTTAATATTTATTGGCTGGTTAATTGAACTGTTAGTTGCCAAATGTCCTATGCAGCTTACTACCGGCAAGATTCCGCGCATTGAAAGTCTCTCTATTCCCCAACTATCGACTTCAGTAATTTTATCGGTTGAGCCCAGGTCATTTGGATCGCTTAAAACACCTGCGAATATGCCGCGTACGCCTGCCGCATCACCGCCTTGATCAACTATAGCCTGGCTCAACAAAACGTTTGCCTTTAATAGTGCAGTTTCTACGGCTGGCATATGTTCTTGTCGTGTGATTCTTCTGCCGTTTACCTTATCGGTTGTTTGGCTGCTTGCGGCAAGTTCTCTATCTATTTGCTGACCGCCGCCGTGCACTACTACCGGCGACAAGCCAAGTACTTGCAAATTGACTAAACTTGTGACTGTAGTACGGAGTAGTTCGGGGTCATCAATAATAGCACCGCCAACTTTTATAACAGCAAAACTCTGGCCCAGCTCAGCAAATTTATCCACGTATTTGTCTCCGTTCGGAAACTCTTCATAGATCTGCTGGCTTACCTCATTAATTTCAGGTTTTACTTTGAGTAACATTTGTTCTCCATATATTAAAAAGCTCCCTGGTTAGAAGGGAGCTGTCTGGAGCTTTTTTATTTAGCTAATTACAAGGACAACTCCCGTTAATACGTGGGCTCAGACGGCGGTAATTGACTTTAATAATTTCTAACATAAAACTTATCGTACTATATTACGTGTTATTTTACAATTATATTGTTGGTGTCTGCGGTCTCAGCGTCAATTCTCCCAGCGTACCGTAGCAGCCGGGCGCCGCGCCATAACAGACCGTACATGCTTATCAGCAGCACGAAAAATGACACAATTGTTATTAACATTTGCGGGTACTGTGCCGGATGCAGCAACCGGTCTGACATATCAAATAACAAACCGCCGGGATTAGTGAGAATATCCCAGCTGTTCCATCTTAGATCACGGCCTACATACACCGCTACACAACTAACTAGCAGCGTAAAAACTATCCATAGAAACGCAGATACGCGGCTAAGCCGGCGGCGCAACTGCAGATGTACCAGATAAAGACTGCTAAAGCCCAGAGTTACTCCGGTGTATATAAATGAGGTTAGCATGACCGTATCGTATATTAAGTCGACGCGCTGCACATCTTGCAGGTGAATAAAATCGCTTATCATATAAAAACTATTGGGTAAAAAAACCAGCCACAATAAACTAAGACCCATAGCCTCCCAGCTGGACCATAATTTGCGCCTTAGAACACTCACTAAACGCACGGCGAAGATCAGCGGCAACCATGCTAAAAACAAGTTCCAAATTAAGTAGTTAAACTCTAAGCTGTTATTTCGCCAAGCGCCATATGCGAACAAGCCAACACTAACTAGTGTTGAAAACCCTAGCGCCAAGATGTATTGGTCGCGCGGCGACCGCCACCTAGCCATAAGCCTATTATATCTTAGCCAGATTAATATCTTTGGAGTACGGCTTGTTGATCTTTATTCATTGTGTGCTGAGCGCTAGACACTGGTTTGCTACCAGCAGCAATCCCGTCTGCGTTATTTGCTACATATTGATAGGTCTTATTGAGATCGCTCGCCTGTTTAAGCACGATATTGGACGTGTAAAACAAAAAACCTAGATACGAACCAGCAACAAACACCAAAGCTAAAAATAGTTTCATATAGGTGTTATATCAGCCTGTTTAGACCGATGCAAGCATAGGCTTTTTACCCAGCTAGAGCTTTTTTGAGCTTTTCGATCAGTTCAACCGGCGTTGGATTAAGCCCGTTTAGCAAGGCAGTATAGAGACTAACGAAGTCTCCCAGTGCAATAGTCGAGAATAGCTGCTCAAGCTGATTGGCGCCTTCGGCTTCAACCACTATGGGCTGAGGCCTGAGACCAGATAATAAACGCTCAGTTACCTCGAAGCGTTTTTGCATCCGGGGATTTTCTAAACGGCTTCGTAAATCAATAACAGCGTACGGTTTATCGACGGGCTGCTTGGTCCAACCAAGTATTTCGTTGTGATTAAACTCTGGGAATTGGTTATCCCACGCAACTTGCTTAGCGTTTTCGTTAAAGCTAATTTTCCACTTGTAAGCCGCCGGCCAAAGCTGCGGCCCGGCGTATACCACCACCGACTTGCCAATTACTTCAAGAGCAATTTGTTTAGCTAGATTATTTTTAGTGGGAACTACAGGCAACCAGTTTTTAATACGTTGTTCCAAGTTTTTGGCAGCCGCTTCAATTAGCGGAATTTGATTATCCTGCAGCGGAGTCGCATTAAGTATTTCAGCTAAAGCTCGATACTGATAGCCAAACGTAAAACGCGGCTGGAAACCCGCTGGCAATTCTATATACGGAAGTTGCTGGGCTTTAGCTTTTTCTAGCAGCTTGCCGCCTGATGCTACGACTACGACCATTGGAGTCTGGCGAACGCTTTCTTCGCTTATAGCGTCTTCTAAAACACTCAAGACCTCTTCCGTATTACCCGAATAACTAGAACAAATTAACAGAGTGTTTTCATGTGCGTAGTCCGGCAAATCATAACCTTGGACGACTTCGAACGGCACATGCGGGCTATTGCCCACTTTGTATGCTTTAGCCGCTAATCCAGAACCGCCCATCCCAGCTACTATTACGTCATAAACCGGCTTCGGCGGCTGCCATTTAAAGCCAAAATCGTGCATATACTGCTCAGTTTGTTTTTCGGCGATTCCCAGGGCATCCTGGGTGTCGCGTTCATGTATCACTTTAAGGTCGTCTAACATAATGCCTCTTTGTTAATAACGTCTAATAACCAGTAAATAGTATTCCGCGCTATAAAGCCAGTTTCTGTTTGCTAAGTGCCAAGCCGTTTATGCTACAATCGAGGTATATTGGAACTTAGTAACTTCTTAAGGGGAACTCTATGTTTGGGCACGACGATAACGACAATCACCATCAATCAGACGATGACGCTAAAACCGTTGTTGCTAACGGAGACTGGCAGCACCCTGACTTAGAACAAAATGGTCCAGCTGCCGAAAACCACGGCGAAGCTACCCAGCAGGAAAATCACCATACAGAGCAACCTGCTGATCCTACTACTACGTCGCAATCAGATGCTTCAGGCGCTCCTCATAACAATGACTTGATAGACCTTAAGCAACAAGCTTTGTCTAAGCTTTCGCCCTTGGTAGATAAGCTTAACCAGTCGCCAGATGATAAATTCCGAACGCTCATGATGATGATTCAGGCTAGCGACAACCAACGTTTGGTCCACCAGGCCTACGAAACCGCTCTTCAGATCCACGACGAAAAAGAACGCGCCCAGGCTTTGTTAGATATCATTAACGAAATCAACTACTTCACCCAAAACGGCGGCTCCTCGGACGAATAGCTAGGCAGCTAAAGCTAAAGTTTCTGCCGGGTGTAACCAATATTCTAGATCTTCTGCCATTTCTGCTGCTGATTGGTACCTGTCTTCGGGCAATAGCTGAAGAGCCCTATCTGCTATGTCTACCAAAGCCATTGGTACCTCTCGACCCCAATGCGCAGCAGGGTCGTACTCAGTCGGGCCATGATGGTTAATAGCCTCGATTCTGCTCAGCGGGTCAGACGGTCTTTTACCAGATAAGAAATGCAACAGCACCTGCCCCATAGAATATATATCGCTTCGCGTATCTACAGACATATCTGCAGCGCATTGCTCGGGCGACATATATTCCAGTGTGCCTATAGTGGTTTTAACTGGACCATCTTGCTCGCCCAGAATACCGCCCGCCGGATCGTCTATATACTTTGAAATGTCGAAATCCGTCAGATCAGCCCCTTCCCAGCTTAGGAGCAAATTGGCCGGCTTAACGTCACGGTGGATCACGCCCTGCTCATGGATATAACCAATAACGCCTAGAGCCGAAGCTCCTACTTCGGCAGCCAATTTTGGATCACCAAATTCACGGAAACGCTTTATTACCGTAGGGTCGTGGTTCCTAAGTTCGGTTACTATGTACGGACTGGAAGCGTCTGTGTTGGCAGTCCGATAAGCTGGTATTTGAGGATGGCTCAGACTGCCTCTTATGTTGGCTTCATTAACGATTTTACTAACAGCAAGTTTGTCGCGCAAAGGATTGCGCGCTTTTAGGAAAACTGTTTCGTCGGCCTGTTGGTCGTAAGCTGCTATGGCCAACATTTTTTCGTCGCCGGCGATTTTACGAACTACATCATAACCTTCGGGGATTACGATTTCCGGGTTGTGGCACTGTTTGTACATTTCATTTTAATTATTGGCGGTTCTGTTTTTAGGACCTGTTTTAATTATACGCCTGAATGTAAAGACCCGGCCATAAGCCGGGTCTTTTACGTCTGATGCTCTTAACGAGTCTACATCATTGCGCCCATGCCTCCCGGCATACCGCCGCCGGCTGGAGCCTCAGGTTCTTTTTCCGGCACTTCTACCACTAAGGCGCCCATGGTCATTGACGTACCAGCAATACTGACCGCGTTTTGAATAGCTTCTTTGGTGACACGGGTTGGATCAACTATACCGGCAGACTTTAGGTCTACTAACTTGCTTGCATCATTAACATTTACACCTTGCCCGGCTTTTGCTTTCTTAACCTGCGGCAACCACTCATCCGGGTTCAAACCAGCATTTTCAAGCAACACGCGGAAGGGCTGGCTTAAAGCCTTCACTAGCAGTTGCTGGCCGGCGCTGACAGAATCGTCGTCACTTGTAGCTTGAACTTTAGTGGTTAGGTTAATCAGGGTTACTCCGCCGCCTGGAACTACACCTTCGCTAAGAGCCGCTTTCACAGCATGGACAGCGTCATCTACCCGGAATTTCTTTTCTTCTATCTCAGTTTCTGTCACCCCACCAACCTTAATAACGGCAACTTTACCGCTCAGAGCCGCTTGACGCTTTTCTAAGTGCTCTTTGTCATATTCACTGGTAGCAGCCCCCGCCTGAGCAGCAATTTGCTTAATGCGAGCGTTGACCTCAGCTTGCGAACCGCCGCCTTCGATGATAGTAGTTTCATCTTTGGTGACAATTACTTTGCGGGCCGATCCAACCACATCCAAATCAGCAGTTTCAAAACTATGGCCCAAGTCTTCGCTGATCACATCACCGCCGGTTAGTATGGCAATGTCGTTCAGAACGTCTTTACGACGATCTCCAAATTCCGGCGCTTTAACAGCTACTGTATTAAAGACACCTTTTAGACGATTCAGTATCAAAGTGCCTAATGCCTCGCCCTCGAGATCCTCAGCAATGATCACTAGATCTTTTTTGCCAGCTTGAGCTAACTTTTCCAGCAGCGGCAGTATATCTTGCACACTGGAAATCTTTTTATCGGTCACAATGATTGCCGGCTTGTCATACACGGCTTCCATGCGTTCGGTGTCGGTAACCATGTACGGGCTAACAAAACCCCTGTCGAACGTAAAGCCTTCTACGACCTCGCTTTCTAGCTGGAGGCCTTGGCCTTCCTCTACAGTAACCACGCCATCTTTACCAACTTTCTCAATGACGTCTGCTATCAGGTTGCCAATCCCGGCATCACCAGCCGAAATGGTAGCAACCTCTGCTACGCGAGTTTTCTTACTTGAGATATTTTCGCTCATGCCGCCAAGCGCCTTAATAACATCTTGGGCAGCAGCTTCTAGTCCTTTGCGCAATAACATAGGGTTGTGGCCTGCCGCAATCAGTTTGTTGGCTTCATTTAAGATGTGGTAAGTCAGCACTGTTACTGTGGTTGTACCGTCGCCAGCCACATCGTTCATCTTAGAAGCTGCCTGTTTAATGAGCTCGGCGCCGACTTTTTGACCTAAAGTTTCATCGTCAACATCTGCTAACTCTACTCCTTTAGCAACAGTCACGCCGTCGTGGGTTACGGTTGGGCCACCAAAGCCCTTGCTAATAACTACGTTGCGGCCTTTGGGTCCCATAGTTGTCTTAACAGCGTTATATAAAATTTCTGCGCCTGCCAAAACTCGCTTGCGTGCTTCCTCGTCATAAAATACTTTCTTGGCCATCTTATAATATCCTCCTATTTAACAGTCGCTAGAACGTCTTTTTCTTCTACTAATATATATTCATCTTTGCCAACTTTAACTTCCGTGGTGCTAAAGCTTTTATACACAATACGGTCGCCAACTTTAATTTGTTTGACGGCCGGTCCGACCGCCGCTACTTTGGCCGTTTTGGGCTTCTCGGCTGCCTTCTCAGGCAAATAGATACCGCTAGCTGTCTTAGTTTCAGCTTCCTCGCCCACAGCAACTACATAGTCGCCCAGCGGCTGTAAAGGTGTGCTCATCTGTAACCTCCATTTAATTCACGCATACACGCATATTTGCAGATGTGGTCTCGCAATGTACACCTGCTTCTGGCACTCACTATACTAGAGTGCTAATTTTGCTGTCAAGTTTATCTGTCCATTAAATTAAAATAAATTAACACTTGCTTTTTAGCTATTAATCTGATTTACTATAGTAATTCCCCTGTTCCTACTACAGTGAGGTGAAGTTCTTTTGACTACCAGTACGATTGACTCACAGGTCGACGAAGTACACACCACGCGGGACATTCAGTTTCCGCTGAAGGCATTGGCCAACGGTAAGGGCTTTAAGGTCCTCACCAGCCAGATCGCCATTGGCGGAAAAACGCTCGAGCTCGCCGACGGCTTGCCTGGCAAGCTCGTCAAGATGGCAAAGCGCCAACCGAGCTTCGGGCTCCGCAGAGCTAAAGCCGACGGAAGCGGCGAGATCACCTTCGAATTCGACAAACCTGTCGATACGATGGAAGCAGCCTCCCTCGAGAAGCACATTTTCGAACCCATGGCGCGCAAGATCAGGCGCAGCCACCAGGCATTGCTGCCCAAAAAGCGCAAGGACAGCGAGGTGAACTCCCTGCCCCAGCCCGCAATGGCGTAAGCCACTCGTATTAGGACCACCGGAATCCCGGACGGCGCACAACGCGCACATTTATATGTAAGCGCGGTGAAGCGCCGTCCGGTCTCCGGGTTTAGTAAGTATTTACGGCTTGAGGCCACACACCTCGCCCCCTACCCCAACTTTTTACAGACACTTACTAAACCCGGATTTTTACTTTTTATAAACGAGCTATAAGTTAGGCGCCGGCAACACGGCCCAGCCGCGCTATAAGCTCTTCGGCGTTACGAGAAGTAACACGCAAATTTTTATACTGTTCAACGGAAATGCCATTGATACGCTCAATGCGGTCGTCAACTGATTCGATTTCTGCGTTCCAGTTCGGTGACGGACGATATAGAATCCGATGGGCCTCCAGATCTGCCGCCATCTGCTTAGTCTCGCGCCTCAGCTGAATACCCTCTGTATCGGGCTCCTTAAATCGAGTACTTAACCAGTAGCGCCCGATGCGAGACCTTTCACTTGCCGAGTTGGCTGCTTTAGTAGTATCGCGATCGCCCACGCCGCGACCCGTAACTCTTCGTTCGTTGTACCATATTGGGAGTTCAGTATTACTGCGTTGACCTGATCTCGGGTCCACTTTGACTTGACCGTCCATCCAAGATACTGGGACTATTTCAGACGCATCCGGGAAAGCCCGATTTAAGATTCGGTCTGCAATGCGCAGGGTGTCACCAGATACCCGCACCTCATCGATTACCATGACCTTCTTGCCGCTTAGCATAGAAGCTTCTGGTGCCGGGTCCTCTTCTTCTACTAATTTGCCAACTGGGGCCATAACCTTACGCAACTCATCAATCCGTTCATGAGGAATGGTTCCGACATCTATCATGCCATCTTCTGTGCGACCAACTACCGCTTCCCATTGCTCTCGGTCAATATTTAAAAATTTCAGTTCCGGCTCTTTATAAGCAGTTCCATCAGGCTTAGCGGGCGGAACCAGCTGGTCCCACAGAGCATGTACCATCCAAGCTACCGGCCGGGCTGACTTATCTAAGAAGATAGCAACTTCTGTTTCTTTTTCCACCATTTGCCGGATTAAATTATCTGTTAATTGCAGATAGCGCATCCTGTCTTCAGGCGACCTCAAAATTTCATAAGGAACGTGCTCAATAGCACCGGCCTCCGGCTTAAGAGGATCGCCAGAGCCTAACAACTCACTCGCACCTTCCCCTGTTTCTTGGGGAAGCGCAAGCGGTATAGGCTGTATGCTGGGTGATTTTACTGTCATAGTATTACGCACTAAATAACACTTGTATTATAGCATAGATTCGCTATTAAATCAACTTATTATATTAATGCTTATTAAGCTCTCGGTGCTTTCGTTAACAGGGGTATGTTACAATTGCTATATGTCTCAGACTGCCGCTACAATTATTGGCGCTCCTCTTGATCTAGGAGCTCAAAATCTAGGGGTCGACATCGGTCCGGACGCTTTTCGTTATCAAAAAATTATCCAGAAGTTAGAGACAGCAGGCATTAAAGCGGAAGATACCGGAGACGTTGCGGTGCGCGATCGCAGTGAGCTTGAAATTGGCGATCATCGCCTGCGTTATATGGACGAGATTATCCGCGTAAATGAAGAAATTGCTAAAAAAACTTCAGATGCAGTAAAACAAAACCGCAAAGTAATTGTACTGGGCGGCGACCATTCGGTGTGTTTAGGCGCGGTTTCCGGCGCGTCCGCTGCCCTAAATGGCAACTTGGGGCTGGTTTACTTCGACGCCCACGGCGATATGAACACTCACGAAACAACCCTAACAGGCAATATACACGGCATGCACTTAGCATCCTTAATGGGTTTTGGCGAGCCGGCATTAACCAAGGTACATAGCGACCAACTTAAAGTGGCTAAAGAAAATCTGATACACATTGGAGGCAGCGACTTTGACCAGGCGGAAATCGATCTTATTAAGCGCGAGCATCTAACAACTTTCACGCTGTTAGATTTGCTGCGTAGTGGTCTCGGCCCCTGTTTAGATATGATAGATTCCCTTTCTGCCAGAGTTCCCGACGTATGGGTCAGTCTAGACCTTGACTCTATCGACCGAATTTACGCCCCCGGTGCCGGCATGCCCAACGCCAAAGGCCTAACTTACCGGGAAATTGCTACGATATCTCAATATATTGGTCAAAATTGTAACGTGGTGGGTATCGACGTGGTTGAGTACAATCCATTGCAAGACGAAGATCACAAAACAGCAGAGCTGGGCATAGAGCTGATAGCTACTTTATTCGGCAAAGAATACAGCTGGTACAGCGGTTACATGAAGAAAAATAAACTAGACTCTTAACGATTTAGCTGCGGTCTGAGCTGTAGCTATTTCATCCCAGTCATCTGTTACTACACGGTCCAGGTTACTATCATCCTGTGGCAAATGCCTTAGCTCAGCAGCCCGCGGCCCGTTGCGCTCAATAGTCTTTTCGTGGCCTTTGCCAAGCAGCATCACGGTGTCGCCTTTAGCTGCCCGTTTAGCGGCAAAGTTAATGGCTTCTGCGCGGTCATGCACCAAAAACAAATCTTTGTCGACTTTCTTACCAGCTTTTTCAGCGCCAGCAGCTATTTCTTTCATAATTGCTTGGCCGTCCATGTCACGGTCATCTTCTTCTGTTATCACTACTTCATCAGCGTACTTTCCAGCAATCTCGCCCTGCACTGTCCGCTTAGCCTCATCGCGTCGGCCGGCCGAACCAAACATAACTATCAACTTGCCCTTTACCACTGGTTTTAAATCTTTAAACAGCTTCTCAAAACTGTCAGGGGTATGCGCGTAGTCGACTATCATGTCAAAGTTTTGGCCTTCATCTATGCGTGTCATTCGGCCTTTCACCCCTTCTAATGCGGCAATTCCCTGCTCTATCTGCTCGTTAGACAAGCCAAGTTTCAAGCCCACGCAAACCGCCGCCAACGAGTTATAAACGTTAAAGCTACCCGGTAAATGGCAGTTTATTTTTAATTTTTTATCCGTTACTTCATAACTAACGCCAGACGGAGACAATTTAACTCTGCTAGCTCTTATGTCGCCTTTCTTTACCCCATATAGCATAGGATTTTTAACATCAGCAGCAAACCACTTAGCACTGGGATCTTCGGCGTTCACCACTCCTGTTCGCAAACCGCGCCAATTTTTGTTGGCCCGTTTGAACAATTTTCGCTTAGCTTCTCTGTAACGCTCAAATGTTTTGTGATAATCCAAGTGTTCATGCGTTAAATTGGTCATTACAGCCACCGATATCGGCACGCCCCATGCCCGGTTCTGAGCCAATGCTTGGCTAGTTATTTCCATAACCACCCAGTCCACTTTGGCGGCCCGTAAATACTTAAGACGCTTCATAAGCGTCGGTACCGGCACATTAGTATAATGCTGTACTTGCTGCTTGATTTCATTGCCGGAACCCCACGCCACGGTTGTCATAAGACCGGTCTTATACCCCGACTCTTGCAACATCTTATGGATCAAAAACGCTGTCGTAGTTTTGCCATTCGTGCCGGTCACGCCGATTACTTTAAGTCCACGACCTGGGAAGCCATTTATCAGGTTAAAAATAAATGCCTCCGCTAAGTGGCCGTACGGCTCAACCGCCGTAAACAGACCGGCTGGAATGACCTTTTTAACGGTGCTGCGGGCGCTCATTCTTTACAGTATACGCGACCGTCTACTCTTCAACCCAGTCCCAGTCTTCTTCCCAATCCCATGGACGTTGCTGGGCAGCAACTTCACGTCTTGCCTGCTCAACAGTAATTGGCTCATTGATAGCAGATTCGTTAGCGGCTGACTCATCAGCTGCTGATTCCTGACGCTTTTCGCTTTTGCTTCCAGAGTTTCTCTTAATGAATGACCGTAGTCGGTTCGGAATCGAGATCATGCGGTCAAAGGCTACATGCCCAAGGTAAGCTGCCCTTTCTTTTACTGCCTCTTTGGTGTTGGCAGCTCGCTCAACGCTTGGACCTGCAGCATTGGCGATACGATCTAGGACTGCGTTGGCTTTATCGTCAGCTACGCCGCTAGCGTATCGAACGCTATCTATAGCATTACCGGCGTAATAAGCTGTGTCAGCAAGAGCCATGTCGCCCATGTATAGAGCGAAGTCGGCCATTTCGCTTAGTTTTTCAACTGTCTTTTCTGCCGACCGGCTTACCCGGCCCGGTTCTTTATTAGCTTGTTTATCGGCATACCATTCCTCAAACGGCCTGTCCGGCTGGATAGTCGGCCCCATAGGGCTCATATCGATAGGTGTTTCATACATGTGCCTCCAGAACCCTTCTTTTAGGCGTTCCCAGCGGCTTTTAGGTGCTTGCTCGTTATCGGGTTCAGTTTCGTACTCGTCAGTTGGCGGCAGGTCTTCCGCTCCATCGCCTCCATCTTGCTCTACGGGCAGCACAGCTGTTTCGGCTGTGGCAGGCTCGCTAGCAGCAGCGCTGGCGGCGTCAGAAGCTTCTGAGTGACCATCTTTAGTAGGCTCGGGCTCCGGTTCGTTACTGCCTGTTGCTTCGTTGGCAGGGTCAGCCGCATGCGGCTCTTCGGCAGCGGTTGATGCGTTGCCGTTTGGCCCGTTATCATCAGGGGTTTCTGGCTCTTTCGGTTCAACTTCTGATTCGTCGGATTCGTCAGGTTCGTCGCCTTCCGCCTGATTGGTATCATAAATTTCTTGGTACTCCTCGGCACGCTCCCTAGCCAGCTTTTTCCGGCGTAAAGTGTCGGCTATTTTTTGTCGTTCGGCTGCGTCGTGATCCCTTTTAGCTTCAGCTATTGAGCTATCGCGGTATGCTATAAACTCTTTGCGCTCGCCCTGCTTAGAGCTACCGTGTTTAAAGCGGAATTTATCGTAATCTGCGCGGCTAAACAGGCCTTCGTTTCGCACAACCTGCTCTATTAATTCATCTTCGTTGCCGTGGCGAAGCCTAGATTTTTCGACGCGCTCTGCGGCAGAGCGGGAATCAGTATAGCGCTCCAGCTTAGAAGCCAGACGGTTCTCTGTGGCATCGTGTTCCTCTCGCAGATCCATAATTAGCTTGGCCTGAGACAACTCGAAGCCGTCTTTTACAAGGTCGTCAACGTCCGCCAGATAGTCTTTAGCAGCCCTTTCGCGGTCGCTTTGCTTGGTACCGTAACGAGGATTTTCCCGGATTTCATCAAGCTTACCCTTAGTAGGTTCAGCCAGCACTGTACCGTCATTGTCTACGTAACCACGTGAACCGTGAATTGCTATTTCAGCTTGTCTGTTTAAGGCCCACACCTCTTGAGAGCCGCGGCGTTCCTCTATATCGTTTAGCTTGGCAGCACGCTCGGCTCCTGCCTGGATTTGAGCATCCATCGCCTTAGCTTCAGTTTGCATTTGCAACATAGCCTCTGCTTCAGCTTGCTCTTGTTCGGCAATATGCGCGGCTGCGTTTGCTTCCATTTGTTGGTGGCCTGTTATATTTAGTTGTTCATTCATAGTGAGGTTTCGCTTGCTTGATCGATTTTTTGTTTTTTATCTTGAAACTCACACTATTGTAGCAAAATAATTACGTTTTGTCAATTATATGTAGTTATCAGCTAGAGTCAATTTAGAGTCGGTAGCCAGCTAACGGAGCATCAAGGATGTACACGCCAAGAACCGCATCTTCGGCCGAACCACTCAAGCGTGTAGCGTATCCGTCCCGCTCCATATATGTTGGATCATAAACAATTACTGCCGGGAAAATGTCTTCTCCCCTACCCTCTTGACTGACATGGCGCCGGAGTTCGGCTAGTTCGCCTACGTAATCTTTAAAGGGGTAATACCTATTTTGTGTTGGCTGGCTGGTATCAATCTGGACTATGTCATAAGCGCCTGGCCCTTCTCCCTCTACCTGTTGAGCGGCGTCTACCGCGTCTAGTATGACCGCATCGCGCAACCTTACAGATCCGTTGATTGATACGTGCGTGGTTTTGGTAAGAACAAGCTGATTAGGAAAATCTTTTCTAATTTGCGCATCTAGCGGAAACAGTACTCTATGCTCGTACCCTCGAGCGTTCATAAACCCCATAGGGCTCTTTTTAAAACCAGGTGTGGGCGCTATGGGAAAATACCGTGCCTTGGGCTCTTCGCGTTCAATCATGTTGATCAGTACGTGGTCGGGTTGTTCAAGACGAGCGCCGCGAGCAGCAGCGTGCACGGTGTTTATGGTCTCTTCGGCACGCTTGGGCCGGTATGGCCGCTGATCGCCGTAATCTGCTACCTCCCTAACACCCAAAAATCCCATTCTAGAAAGAACCTGATGACTGAGTTTTAGCGGTGGCGCCAAGTCCGCGATCGGGGCTTGAGTTTTCATTGCTGATAATTGTTTTAACATATGTGATTAATTAATTCAATCTATATAATGTCTGGTAGTGAAAGTTTTAGGAATCGAAACCAGCTGCGACGAGACGGCTGCAGCAGTAGTGGAAAACGGGGATACGCTCTTGTCTAATGTGGTAGCAAGCAGTATGGACCTTCATGTGAAATACGGCGGTGTCGTACCGGAGATAGCCGCACGCAGCCATATTGAAGTTATCCTGCCAGTTATTAAACTGGCACTCGATGAAGCTAAGTGCACATGGGACGACATAGACGCTATAGCTGTTACTTATGGGGCTGGCCTGAGCGGCAGTTTACTGATAGGTGTAATGACGGCGCGTACATTAGCTATTGCTCGCCAAAAGCCTCTGTATGCTATCAACCATGTAGAAGCCCATGTATACGCCAACTTTTTAACTAAGACTTCCCTGTTGAGTTACAAAATGCCATCTAGCCAGCCGAAGTTTCCACTCTTAGCAATTATTGTTTCAGGCGGCCACACCCAGCTGACGCTTTTCCGCGATCATTTTGATTATCAGCTGTTAGGGCAGACGCAAGATGATGCCGTGGGCGAAGCGTTCGATAAAGTCGCTAAAATGCTTGGTCTTCCCTACCCTGGCGGACCTTCGGTATCCAAAGCAGCTCAAAAAGGCAATCCTAACAGATACGTTTTGCCTACTCCCAAGGTAGATAAATACGGTTTTAGTTATTCGGGGCTCAAAACGGCCGTTCTAAGGCTAGCCCAGAAGTTGATTGGTGAAGGATACGACTTCCCGTCTATCAAGCTGCCAGAACGGCTCTCTGAAGCTCAGAAGGCCGATATCGCAGCATGTTTTCAGCGCGTAGCGGTAGAAGTTATAGCCGACAAGGCGCGAGCTGCTTACGATGAATTTCGGCCGCACAGCGTTATAATTGCCGGCGGCGTGGCCGCTAATCAGGAATTACGCCGCAAACTAACCGATTCTATTCCCTTACCTTTGGAATATCCTGACCTCAGATTGTGTACCGATAACGGTGCTATGGTAGCCGCTCTGGGTTGTTTTAAGCTGACAGGCCAACAGTCGCAGGCTGACCCCTATTCCCTCTCTGTTGAGCCCAGTCTCAGCATGTAGGTGATATTATAGGTACGTGAAACTACCGAAGACTTATCAGCCAAGTGAACACGAAGATAGCATCTATGCTTTATGGGAAAAGAGCGGAGCCTTCCAGCCCAGCGGAAAAGGCAAGCCCTATTCTATAGTGATGCCGCCGCCCAATGCTAACGCGAACCTTCACCTGGGGCACGGTCTAACACTAGCGATTGAAGACATTTTGATACGCTATCACCGTCAAAAAGGGGAGAACGTACTGTTTGTCCCAGGCGCCGACCATGCCGGTTTCGAAACCTGGGTCGTGTACGAGAAAAAGTTGGTTCAGGAAGGCAAGAGCCGGTTCGATTTTTCACGTGAAGAATTATATAAACAGATATGGGATTTTGTTGCCAAAAACAAAGACAACTATGAGAGGCAGTTTCGACAACTCGGCGCCAGCCCTGATTGGCGTCACTACGTTTATACGCTCGACGACAAGATAGTTAAGCGGGCTTACGCCACCTTTAAGAAGATGTTTAAAGAGGGAAGAATTTACCGTGCCGAGAAGCTAGTTAACTTCTGCACTTACCACGGCACAGGCTTTGCTGATATAGAGGTAGCCCACAAAGAAGAACAGGGACACTTGTGGCATATTAGGTATCCGTTGACTGACGGCAGCGGGGAAATGGTTGTAGCTACTACGCGCCCGGAAACTATGCTTGGCGACACCGCTGTAGCCGTTAACCCTGGCGATAAACGCTACGCCAAGTTGGTAGGCAAGACTATTAAGTTGCCGCTAACACACCGCGAAATCCCCATCTTGGCGGACGATTTTGTTGATATGGAGTTTGGCACCGGAGCCGTTAAAGTCACGCCTGCCCATGATCCGAACGACTTCGAAATCGGCCAGCGCCATGACCTGCCGCTCATATCTGTTATAAGCCATGAAGGTAAGTTGGTTGACGTACCAGAAAATTACCGAGGCATGAGTGTGGAAGAGGGCCGCCAGAAGATCCTTGCGCATCTAAAGGAGCAGGGCTTTTTGCTAAAAACCGAGAAACACACCCATAGCGTCGGCCACTGCTACAAATGCGACACGGTCATCCAGCCACTCCTTCGCGAACAGTGGTTTATAGATGTGCAGCCGTTAGCTAAGCGGGCAATTGAGCAACTGAAGAATAAGAAGATTGTTTTCCATCCTGAAAGCAAGCGCGATCAACTTATAAAATACTTGGAAGGGTTACGAGACTGGAATATAAGCCGCCAGATTGCTTGGGGTATACCTATACCGGCCTTTCAAAATGTGGATGATTCAGATGATTGGATTTATGATGATCGGGTAAAAGAGGAGATTATAGAGGTTGAGGGCAAAACTTATAGGCGCGATCCGGACGTTTTTGATACTTGGTTCTCGTCTAGTTCCTGGCCTTACGCAACCATAGACTATCCTGACGGCGATGATTTTAAGACCTTTTACCCTTTATCTGTCATGGAAACAGCTGCAGACATTCTATACCCTTGGGTGTCGCGCATGATTATGTTTGGGCTGTACGTAACAGATGAAATTCCTTTCCGCGAGGTCTATTTGCATGGGCTTATACAGGACGAACACGGCCAAAAAATGAGCAAAAGTAAAGGCAATGTGGTTAATCCTATCGACAAAGTAAAGGAATACGGCTCTGACGCTTTCCGCATGGGCATTATCAGCGACGAATCTGCCGGCAAGAACCGTCCGTATGATGAAAGTAAGCTTGTTGGCGCCCGGAATTTTGCTAACAAGTTATGGAATATTACTCGTTATATAGAAGATGTGCTGGGTGATGAAACCGCTAGGGAAGAGACCAAACCTAACACTGCCGCTGATCATTGGATATTGAGCAAATTACAACAATCACAGAAGAAGATTTGTCAAGATTTAGACAGTTACCGCTTCGCCGAGGCATATAACACTCTGTACCATTTTGTCTGGGACGATTTGGCGGATTGGTACATTGAAGCTAGCAAGACCGATCCAAATAAACCTCTGCTGGCTTACTTGCTCGAAAAAGTGTTGATTTTAGCACATCCGTTCGCACCTTTTTTGACTGAAACTATTTGGCAAACGCTGGCTTGGGAAAACGAGTCTGTGCTGGCTGTTCGCGTAATTAAGGAAACTAGCCCGTTCGACAGCAAACAGGCAGAGGAGTTCGGAGAAGTGCAGGCAATAGTGGCTGAAGTTCGTGCTATTCAACGCGCACTCAAAGTATCTGGAGTGACTTTACAGCATGACAACATATCATTTTTGAATAATAACTCGGGGGTTATTAAGCGTTTGGCCAGATTAAAATCGGTGGCTATAGCCAAGAAAGGCAGCGGCATACAGTTAACTGGAACTAAACATGCCTGCTGGCTTAATATAGAAGTCTCTCAGGCCCGCAAATACGCCAAAGAGCTATCTGACAAGCACGAGCGACAAAAGGCCATTATAAAGCAGCTGGAAGGCCGGCTAGCCAATAAAAACTACGTGGAGAACGCTCCCGGCAAGATTGTAGACCAAACGAGACAGCAGCTTACAGAGGCAAAAGAGTTAATTTCTGCCATAGAGACAGAACAGAAACGCTACGCCAGTTAACCCTAGAGCGTCAAAGATTTAATTGATTAAGTGCAGCAATTGTGGTATACATTGGTATCATGACGGGTCGGGCTTCATCTTCTAACATATATGCTGCGATTAACGATTTTTCGCAGGAGTGCCGAGAGTGGCGGGACATTCCCGACGAAGTCAGATTACTTTGCGTAGAGGTAGTGGGCGATACTCTGACTTTGAGTGACGAAGAGCTTATTTATGCCGCTATGGATTTAGATGACGCAGCTAACACTAACGACCGTGTAACGAGAGAAGTTATTCGTTTTGCCAAGCTGGGAGACGCATTTCGTAGAGACATTAATAAATCGCAGGTTCCGGCTCTTGGTATTGGCCTTGATATGATTCAAACTTGCGCCATGGAGGGGCTGCGTATAGGAGTAGCTACAAGAAGGTTCCGAGTAGAATACCCCGACAAGTTTGACGTTATAGGCGACGGATACTACGCAAGCGATGCATTTAACAACGGTACGCTGCTTGCTAAACGCCTAATTACAGGCTACATCGAGCAGCAATCTAGCTAGGTTATTATTCTGTTACTAAAAAGCCATTCAACCCGCTGCTCGCTTGTCGGGAAGTTTTCTAGAAGAACTGCCTTTTGAGCATCAGTGTCGCCGAACTCGGCAAGACCTTTGTCGTTTTTACGAGTGGTTAGCGCATCAAAGAAATCTACAAGCATTATAAGCTTAGCCATCGCTTCGACTTTTTGTTGCGCTCCGTCAGATAAGGGTGGTGAGGTATGGTCTTCTAGCTCTATGCCGTAACCGTCAGGTTTATATGCGTGGTGCAGCCCGGCTACTAGGCCGGAATATAAGTGAGTTTCTTTTAGGGTGTGGTAACCAATTTCGGCGTGGCGCTTGATGTCTTCGTACTGTTCTTCGGTGATGCCGCTTGTAGTCTCCAGCGTACCTTTTTCTATGCCAATTTTTCCAATGTCATGCCCGCAACCGGCAAATAGTGGAAAGTGTAAGTCTGGCTGGTCCTCTGATAAAGCTATGCCGTGGGCATAAATTCCAACTCGCAAACTGTGGGCATAAGTTATGGGGCTGTGTTCGGCTAACGGCTGAATAACAGATTTAAAGTTTTGCCATGTTTCTGGTTTGATACCTGCTTGGCGAGCCAGAGCGTCTACTACGGCAGTTAAACTATCAATTTCAGGCGTGAGGTTCACTTCTTCGCCCTGAGTAATTGCCGATTCTTGCTCTTTCGACATATTAAAATTATATCATTAAAAGTCGACTATTGCAAAACAAGGTTTAGGTGGCGGGCTCTAAGGCCTGACGGACAGCGTCCGCTGATTTGTCTGGCTGGGTGTCATCAAACCACATTACATTCCACCCCAGTTTAGCAGCAGCACCGAGGTTAGGCCGCGAATCGTCTATCAGCATGATTTCCGATGCGGGGAGATCGGATTCCTTAGCGGCAGCCTCATAAATCGCCGCTTCTGGCTTGAGAGCGCCGATTTTTGACGAGTCAATAATAGCGTCGTAACTGATATCTGGTATCTTACCGGCTTGGCGTAGGGCGTCTATAAAGCCGGGCATGGTGTTGGTTAATAAGCCAACTCCGTAGTGCTTGGAGGCTGATTCAATAATCTCGTGCATAATCTGTACTTTATCAACGGCCGACAAGTAATATTCCAGCCAATTTATCTCTTTGACGCCTGTTTTTTTGGCTAGTTCTACATTGAGATCGTGAAGGCTCGCGCGGCCGCGGCAAACTTCGTCATTATAGCGCCAGTAAACAGATTCCACGACATCTGGAGCAGCGCCGGTGTCAGCCGCTATTTTAATAAGTGCTGCTTGATCTGACCCAACCAGGCAGCCATTCATATCAAAGTATATGAAACTAGCTCCTGATTTGGTCTTATATAGCTCGCGGCGGACTTTAACAGGGGACTGTCCGACCAATTCGTCCAGGCTTAGGCCTATGGTCTCAGCGATGGACTGAATAGTAAAAATAGAAGGTGCTTTAATAGCGCCGCGCTCAATCTTGGTTAATGTCGAAAAGCTTAGTCCGGCTTTTTGACACAACTGTTGCTGTGTTAATCCGGCATTTTGGCGTGCCTTTTGCAGCCTTTTGCCCAACCCCCTCTCATCCATAGCCACATATTACCAATTAACAGAGGAAAATCCAAACCAAAATGGCATTAAATGGCTAGAAAACTTCTTATTGAGGTGTTATGAAGTAAGCTAAGATTGTGTAGAAAACTATTGTCGCGATGATAAAGAATACGCCTGTTATCAGCCAGACGTTTTGCGAATTACCGTAGCCGACACGGCGGCCAAGGATACTGTAAGCTACAGCAGCAACACCAGCACCAAAAAATATAGAGTAGAGAAGGTTCATGCCTATATTGTAGCTTAAAGCGCAAGTTTTTTAGCCATTTGGGCCAGAGCATCATGGTCAGGCTCTGATTCTAGATCTTGGGGCGCCTTAAACTCACTGGAATCGTTAAAGGGTATTAATTGTACATGAGCGTGCGGTACATCTACGCCGACAATTCGTTCACCTACATACTTAGTACCAAGGGTTTCGCGCAGACGCTTGGCTAGCTTCAAGGTAGTTGCCATCACCGCCTGGTAGTCTTCTAAGGGTAAGTCCCAGACAAATTCTATCTGTTTTTTGGGGATAATTAGGGTGTGGCCGGGTTGTACGGGGTGAATATCCAAAAAGGCCAGGGTCAGATCATCTTCGTATAATTTATGGCAAGGAATTTCGCCTTTAATAATTTGAGTGAAAATGGTGTCGGCCATGGGATTTATTGTATACCATCTGCGGCCTAGCTCAGATACGGACTCTTGCAATATATACTAAAACATGCTATTATTACTCGGCTTGTTTCTTTGGGAAGTATATTTTAGTACCGAGGTTATAAGGGCTCGTTAATTTTTTAGAGCTAAATCGCAACTATAAGCGAGGTTAGAGCATGCTCACGATTGTGTGCATCCTGATCTCTCTCGCTATATTCGGCGTCATTGCCTTTTTTGGCAACCGTGCGAAGGTGAGAGATTTCTACGGGAAGCTGCGGAGCATCACGCTGCACGAGTTCATTGCCGGCGCAATCGTGATCGGCATTGCAGCGTTTCTGGCTACCGTGGTTGTGGGACCCGGCCTGGCGCGTGAAAGTGCCATCGGCGGTTACCACGAGTTTTGGAACGGCTCGGTTACGGAACCGGTCGTCCAGGTCGACGAATGTCACCGTGATGGTTCGTGCGAGCACACCTACAGGTGTGATCACGAAGAAGTCTGGCACACCACCTACAACAGCAAAGGCGAAGCGAGCGGCGGCTACTGGGAAGATATCTATCACCAGTGCCCGTACGCCACGCGCGAGCTGAAGTACGTGCTGGAAACCAACATCGGCAAGTCGTTCACGATTGCTGACGGTTACTTCGAAGCCCATCCAGAGGAATGGAGGAGTGGAGAAGGTTTGCCAAGCGTCAGTGAAGTGCCGCGTGAACCGCCTGAACGGTGGATCAAGGCCAAGACTGACCTGGAAAACGGTCTTTCGGATCCGGTAACTAAAGTTGCCGAATACGAAAACTTCATCCTGGCCAGCGATAGCGAACTGTACACCGAATACGAAGGAGGCATTGAAGAGTACCAGAAAGCCGGCCTGTTGCCCAAGACCACGGCTCATCTGGACGAAGACAACATGCTGTTCGATTACGACATGCAGGCGCAGAAGGTCCAGGCAGTAGGCGGACTTAAGCTTGCCAATATTGGCGAGTGGCAAAACCGCTTGATGCGCCTAAATGCAGCACTCGGCGTTGACTTTCAGGGTGACATTCACATCGTTCTGGTGCCCGCTGACAAGATCAGCAATCCGGACGAATACATCACCGCTCTGAAGGCCTACTGGACGAGTTTGGGCAAGTGGAGTATTTCCAAGAACGGCATCATCCTGGCTATCGGAGTGAGTCCCGACGGCAAAACCGTCGAATGGTCTCGCGCTGAAACTGGGATGCCCGTGGGTAACGAGCAGATGCTCGCCGCCCTGAAGTTCGACCTGTCGGGTGAATCGTTCGATCCGGACGTCTTGCTCGGCAATGTCTCAGCCAGCATCCACAAAAAAGGCAGCGAATCCGAAATCGTTTACGACAAGGCCGGAGGCGGCTTGGTGGGCAACATCGTGTTTACCAAGTTCCCGTTTGCGCGGGCTTGCATGAAGTGCGAGGACGAAGGCGATAACGGCGCTGGCTACGTCGATCTTCGAGATCAGGTTCCGATTACCACCGGAGCAAAGATTGAGATGATCATCGTTGTTGCAGTCATAACGCTGGTGCTCGGCGCGCTGTTTTATTTCCTGGATCCGTTCGGGAAATTGTTTGGTTCGTCGGACGAAGAAGAAAAAACCAACCGTTACACGTACTAGAAGTGCCTATCCGTTAACTCCGACCATAGGAGAAGCATGCAAGAGAAAGGCAGTTCCAAACCCTGGTACCAAAGGCCCGGGCCGTTGGCTGGGGTGGGCATCGCTATTTTGGTGGTGCTTTTCGCGGTTTTCCTTTTCTCGAAGCACGAAAGCATCGTGAGCGAAGGCAACAAGAAGCAGCAGGGCCTGATCGTTTTCTGGAACGAAACGACTAACGTCCTGAGCGGCTGCATCATCGAAACGAAGGAAGCAGCCGGCATTGCGGAAGCGCAGACGGGGGCCATTAACAAGGTCATCTCGGAAGCGGTTCGCGGTCGCTACGAAGAGCCATCCACGGCGCAGCCTGGCGGAGGAAAGAACTCCCTGTTCAGCGCCATGGTCGAGGCTTATCCGAATACGGATCAGCTCTCGAAAACGTTCCAGGACGTACTGACGGTGGTCACCGGATGCCGGACGAAATTCCAGCACACCCAGGCCGAACTCCAAAAGCACGTCACCATGTTCAACGAATGGCGGGAAGGTTCATTCCTGAACCGAAAGCTCGGCGCGGAAAATTACCCCACCGACAAGCTCGTCATCGAAGTTGGCAAAAAGAAGGTCAGCGGTCAAGCTGCGCTCGACAAGATGCGCCAGCTCGTGGTCATCAAAGAAGCAAATACTGGCCGCGAAACCGGTGAAATCGAAGCGGTCAATCCGTTCGGAGAAAAATCCGCCGAATAGCGGTTTAGCTAGGAGAACTATACGAATCTAACAGCCGAGACCCTAGGTCTCTAAATCCTCTCAACCGAGAGGTGGGCGAGGGATCGTCATCTGAGCCATGTGTTCATTTGGATTCCCCGCCCGGCAGCCGGATTAACTTGTAGAGTCCCTTCCAGGATTCCTTGCAATATCCATGTCTGCCAGCGAGGTAGAATCACTTTGTAGCAGCCTAACGGCTCCAAATGATTCCTACCTTTTTCGCACTCCACGAATGCGTATTCGTGCTGATGAGTCCAAAAGGACGAAAGTGCACCAGTGTTAGAAGATTGACTTATAGCGATATTAATGCTACTATTATCTTATGTCTGAAAAGCCGCAAGATGTACAAACTGTAGACCTTCCAGGTCTTAAATCCAGTGAGATTGATCTTATGTCCGCCGATGTTCGTATCGGCCAAGCTGAATCTGGTACGGAGCATCCTCAGCTTCTCCTAGAAGGTGGCTCTGATGCTTTTAAACACTCTTTTAATGACGGGCACTTAACCGTGCAAGAAGGAGGCGAGAGCGATATTACTATAGACGGCGACAGCACTGTAGTTATCAGCGGAGTCGACAAAAGCCGAATCAATATTCAAGGCGGCCGTATTAGAGCGGGCGGAGTAGTCATTGGCTCTAATATCAGCAGTCGGGGCAGTGTCCAAATCGGTAATGTCCAGGTAAGTTCAGGCAAAGACGGCACTAGAGTAGTTTTAGGCGGCGATATAAACGAATCAGCTCGCCAACGAGCTACATTGCTGTTGCCCGAAGGCCACATGGCGAGCCATAACATTTCTACTCAATCCGGCGACATAGATCTAGAAAATCTAACAGCCCGTATATTAAAAATCGCTACGCAGTCAGGAGATCTAGCTCTGCAAAGCGTAGGCGTTGAAAGTATCTCTGCAGAGACTCAGGGGGGCGATGTCGACATGGAAGGCGTCAAGTCATCTTCGACCGTCAAAGCCAAAACTATGGCAGGCAACGTAACTTTACGAGACAGCTCAGCTCCTGCATGGAATCTAGAGACTATGAGCGGCAACATACGAGCGAAGAGCGTGGAAGGTGAACTAGACACTTCTACCATGTCCGGCCGCACCCGAGTCTCGTAACAACCTGAGTAATTAAATTTTCTTAGTTGGGGGATTATTAAATTTGTGCGCAGCTTCCGGCGTTGAGGCATGTAATAATTTAGCCGAAAAATAATTACAAAAAAGCTAGAGTGTGCTTTACAATAATCATCATGCGAAAGTTTGGCGTGGTTATTTTTTCTCTTATTTTGTTCGTCAGCCTGTTGGCATTAGCCTTTTCCACTAGCACCAACTCGGCTCTTACTAATCCCAGAAAAATTGAAACATGGTTAGGGCAGAGCGGCTTTTACGACAGCTTTGTCGATACTGCCATCAACCAGGCCAACAAGACCGCCGGCAACGACCAAGACGGCGGCGTTTCGCTGAGCGACGCAGCCGTAAAGCAGGCCGCGGAGTCAACTTTTTCTTCTCAATTGATTCAGAAAAACACTCGCGTATTTTTAGACAGTAACTACGCCTGGCTTCGGGGGAAAACCGATAAACCGGCTTTTACGATTGATTTAACAAGCGCTAAAGCCAGCTTTGCCCAGAAAGTAGGCAAATATGTTACGACTTACTTATCTACTTTGCCAGCTTGCACTCCAAGTCAAACCGCCCAGATTAACCTTTCGAGCATTGATCCGCTAACACTGCAGTGCCGACCCACCGGCTTGGACCCCAAGACAGAAGGCGCTCTGGTCACAGAACAGATTGAGTCTAACGGAAACTTTCTGAGCAATCCCGTAATTACTGCTAAGACTTTTAACACACAAGGTGAAACTGACGCCACGCCTTATTACCAAAAGCTTGCTTCTGCACCCAAAATGTACCAGACCGCCGTTAAAGTTCCTTGGATAGCCGGCATACTTACAATTCTCAGCAGTATAGGCGTACTGTTTCTAGCCGTACGAAAGCGTAAAGGCTTTAAGGTTATAGGTGTTTTACTAGCAATATCCGGTTTAACACTAGTGTTAACCAGGCTTGTTTCGGACCAGATCTTTAAGGCTGTGGAAGGAAATATCTTTAACCAAGCTTCTGTCGGATCACTCCAGAAATCGCTAACCGGATTTTTGCACCACGTTGAAAGCCAGATAGTTAAAGTCGATTTTTGGTTTGGTATTGCATACTTGCTGCTGGCGCTAGTAATTTTAGCTTTGTTGATCGGCACGCGGCAGCGAGGTCTGAGAATGCCAAAGCCTCTGCAAAACCTTACCCCGTCGGATACTGGACCACTGCCAGCCGCAAGCGCACAGCCATCTAATGATAAGCCATCCACAAGGCCAAAACCGCGGCCGTCAAAACCGCGCCGCTTAGTTCAGTAGTTAGAGATATGAAAGAATTTTGTCGGTCGCTTCAATCGTGGTGGCTTGGCCGCCCAGATCTTTAGTTCGTAAGCCCTCGTCAAGCGCCTTACTGACAGCCGTTTCTACAGCCTCAGCCTCACTTGGGCTATCCAGACCATAGCGTAACATTAAAGCTACGGAGAGGAATGTAGCTAACGGATTAGCAGCACCTTTACCAGCGATGTCTGGAGCTGAACCATGAATCGGCTCAAATAAACCTGGCGAGTCTTCTTTACCAAGCGATGCGCTGGGGAGCATGCCGAGCGAGCCACTTAACATAGCCGATTCGTCGCTCAATATGTCGCCAAACATATTTTCGGTTAATATAACATCAAAACTAGCTGGTTTGGATACGATTTGCATAGCCGCGTTATCTACTAAAAGAAGGTTCAGCTCAACGTCAGGATAATTTTTAGCGACATCCGTAACAACTTCCCGCCATAAACGCGAAGTTTCTAACACATTTGCCTTATCTACACTGGTTAATTTATGTTTTCTTTGCTGAGCTGCACGAAATGCTACATGCGCGATACGTTCTATTTCTTGCCACGAATACTCACAAGTATCTTGTGCTGTATCCTTGGTTTTATCAGTGTGTCGAATACGGTCTTTTTGTCCAAAGTAAATCCCACCAGTTAGCTCGCGAACCACTAATAAATCCACTCCCTCTAGTAATTCTTTTCGAATAGGGCTAGCTTCATATGCAGCAGGCGAAGGCCGGACAGGGCGCAGATTAGCAAATAACTCCATGCCTTTGCGCAGATTTAATAGGCCTTGCTCTGGCCGCGGAGCTTCAGGGTCGCTTGTTTCCCATTTCTGCCCGCCTACAGCACCCAAAAGCACGGCATCAGAAGTACGGCATGCCTGTAGTGTTTCGTCGGTTAAGGGTGTGTCGTATTTATCAATAGAAGCACCCCCAATCGGCAAAGAGTTAATCTCAAAACTTCCGACATAATTTAAAAGACGAGCCGCAGCACTTATAACCTCAGGCCCAATTCCGTCACCGGGCAGCACAATCACTTCTTTAGACATAATAATACACTATAGTCAAGGAAGTCGAGAAAGGCAAGCTAATCAATATTGAGCTGACTTAAAGGCGCATTGTTTCTGCGGCTTCTTTGCCCAATACGGTAGATTCAGCAACTGTTGCTAAGGGCCCTGTCATAGACATAGACGCAGCTATCGACAGACCTGTAAATACAGCAACCTTGGCTTTGCTTACGGATACTCGTTTTCTAGCATGCGATAGCTCTTCTTCAACTAAAGACTCCAGTAGCTGAGCATAAGCTTCGTCGGCCTCTTCTGGCTTGTCGGCTACTGTTTGTATTTCTTCGCCGTGATTTAAAACTACATCGCCCACATAGCGCTTAGTCTCACTAGGAGCGTACACGTCGCCCTCATGATTACCAGAGCGATTACGCGACCGGCTAACCACCCGCTTAGTAATATTCGCGCTAGCCTCGTCGGCCTCAATCTGAGCTGCCTGTTTAGCAGCCTGGCGAGAAAGTGATCGTTCTTTTAGGCGTTCGGCAATTGCGCCCTGGGAGTTTCGAGCAAACATGAAAGCCGTTACAACATTAAGACTATTTTCTACCATGTGTGTGCTGGCTTCTGTAGGCAACATACCAAAGCGAGTGGCCAGGGCAGTGCCTATTAGGCCGCTTACCATCGACATTCTAACTTTCTTGTTGCCTAGCAAGCGGCTGGCTACATTAGGCTTAGGGCCAGCATCTTGCAATCCTTCGCGCATCTTATGTCTTTCTGTTAGAACAAGATCAGTGACTATGCTTAATCTCTCTTCTGCTAATCTTTCCGCCGTTGGTTTACCTTCGCTTTCGCCGGCAGGCGTTTCATTTTCGCGCTGAGAAGCTTCGCGAAAGGCCGCAACAACTGCCTCTTTATAATGTTGTTGTGCTGTCTCGCGAGCGCCTTTATCTTTACTAGCTAAGGCTCTTATGTATTCTTGGCGAGCCGCTTGCATGTCTGACTCTGGGCCAGCAGACTTTTTGCCACGCAACTCGTCAATTTCTGTCAAAGCCGTTTCTATACCGCCGCCAGCGCGGACATAATCGCGTGTTTCATCTGATAATGTAGCACTGTCTCCAGCTAGTTCGTCTACGGCATTGCGAAGAAAGAGTACTCTGGCGTCAACCGGATCAACCTGCTCGCCATTTTGGTTAGCGCCTCCTGTAGGGGAAACATCATAATCTTGGCCGCCCGATTGCTGCTCTTCGAACATCCCAGGCTGCATAGCACCGGTCTCCACAACTGGCACACCTTCCATCTGAGTCTGTAAGATGTCCGGTTGCCCAGCTACAGCCTCCGGATTATCTCCGGTGGGTTGTAGAGGCGCGCGTTCTGCAAGTGCTGACCCTGGCATAGCGTCCGCCTTATTGTGCTCCGCCTGCGCCACCCAGCTGTTCGCTTAGAGAGGCGTCGACATCTGCTATTACTTCATCACGAATTTCTGTAAGTGCTGGCACTCTTTCGGCAAGCCAATCCATGGCCTGTCCAGTCGATTCGCTTTCTTCAGCAACCCGCTGGAATTCCTCGGCCTGAGCTTCTGTTAGTTGATCGCCTAAGCGATCAGTCAGCTGAAGCAATATCAGCTCACTAACTGCGGCCTTTATTTTAGTACGTTGGGGTTCTTGCAGAGATTCGACCTGCTCAAGAAAACTAGTTGATTTTTGTTTTTTATCTTTCATGATGCTTGCATTGTAGCACATATACATACATTTTGTCAATATTTTATGTAATTGAATTGACTTAAATTAATATTCATGATATATTAGATATAGTCATTTAATTTAAGTAAAACGAAAAATAAAAATGCCTAATCCAACAATGAAAACAGAATCAGGACCGATGCCCGCTGACGGTGATTTTGGGGGTGGCTTTTCAGATATGTACGCAGACCGACATGGCAGCGGCCATATGCAATATGAAATATTCACCGATCCTGAAAAGCGTCATGACCTTTACCAGATCGGCCGGTCTTTGTCCGATTATGTAGCGAATAACGGCGTTGGCGCTGTTTGTTTTATAGACCGTTCAGCCAGGCCTGCTTATGTTGCCATGGAAGAGTTTTGGAAATTACAGTACCCAGGCTTACCTTTGCCTGAAATTAGGTTTTTGAACCCCAAAGGCTTTGTCGCGCGCGAGGACATCGAAAGCGGCAACGTTAGCTTGACTGAACTTTTATATAACGACCGCAACAAGCAAGGCATGGAAGAAGACCCGAGCAATATACGTCCTGCCGCGGACATAGTAGAGGAACTTCAGGAGGGCCTAGATAGAGACATGAAAGGCAAGAAGATTCCTAGGGAACGCCCAATTCTCTTGTTTGACGCCTGTATTCATACCGGCGATAGCGTATGGCCAATTATAGACAAATTTAAGAAAGCCGGGGTAGAAGACGTGCGTTTCGGCGTAGTTAGCGCATCTAATAATCGTTCCGAAATCCAGCCTGACTTCGTAGCTATAGATGGAACGCCGGCCGCGGTATGCTATCCGTTTGCTAATGATCGTTCGACAACCAAAGTCTATGGCAGCATAGCTGCTGAGAAAAATCCTTCTGCGATGGAAGCTAGTTTTAGCCGCCAGCTAAGGCGGGAAATAAGCAGCGTGATTCACGAGTTCGCCACCCGCTAGCTTGTAATACAATCAAATAAGATAAAATCGTGGTACGCGTGGCAGGATTTGAACCTACGACCTTCGGCTCCGCAAGCCGACGCTCTATCCAGCTGAGCTACACGCGCGTGTCTGCAACAGGGGTAATTCTAGCATGTCTGCATTAAATATGCCAGGGGTGCTAAAATAAACCACCGAGGAAGGGTGCAGGAGTGGTTGAACTGGCCTGTCTCGAAAACAGGTGTGCCGCTTTTCGCGGTACCGTGGGTTCGAATCCCACCCCTTCCGCCAAATTAAGTTCTTAGTATTTAGCGGCTGTATTCGCAGCCGACCGTTTATCGGCCTCTGTTGGCCTATGCCCACTTAGACTGCGTGGCCATAAATTATGCGAACGCACAGCTGCAATTTCCAGTGAGTAAAACATTACTTGCACCTGTAAATATATCCAGAAGAGAAGACCGAGCGCTAGTGCAAAGTAACTGTAGAGGGCATCTAGGTGTTTGAGTTCGCGTGATAATAGGTATCCCCCTAACACCTGTAGTATTACCAAGCCAGCGGCAGAGGTAAGAGCGGCCGCACGAGTCTCTTTGAAAGGTATGTGCCGGGGCAGGCTGATATTAAGCAGCAGTACGAAAATCCCAGACCAAATAATCAGATTAATGACGATGGATAGCAGCCGAAAAACCCAGCCGTGTCCAGCAGCCCCAGCTAGGGCAACGCTAATCGAGGCTACCACGAAGCCTACGCCGGCAATCAGTATAATACTCAGGCTTTTTAAAGTAGATTTAGGGAAGCCGTCCCGTTCTGAGTTCGGCACTTTCCAAAGATGCTGAACACCGCGCCGGAAAGCGTCGGCCACACCGTGAGCACCATAAAGAGTAAATAAAACACCTATTACTAATGCGAAGCCGCTTTTTTGAATAGTATTAACGTGGGCCGCAAGTTGAGCGCCAAGGACTGGAAAGTAGTTAGTAGCCCCTTTAACAATGTCAGCCTGCAATTCGGGGTGGTTATTGCTAAGATATTCTGTCAGCGTAGTTAGGATCAGAAGAAGCGGAAACAGCGACAAGAAAGCATAGTAAGTCAGTAAGGCCGCTTGGCGGCCTGCATCGTCCTCGTCGTACTTTTTAGCTACCGCCACCACAAGGCTAGGGAATCTATGTCGCCGCTGAAAGTTATCAAGCCATTGAATTAATTTTTGCATTTAGTTTGAATCCTCTCTGTTATTACAGCACAGTGGCGTAGATTTATCCACTGTTTATCCTCCTTGCAGATTTTTTTGTTAAAAAGTTTACAGCTTTTCTTAGGCTAGGTGAGAGACAATAACCTCCACTAAAACATAACCTGCAAGGGGGTAATTATGTCACACGAAGAAGCTGAACTAATGATGGAAGAGCTGGAGAAGTGGGACGCCAAGCACGCTAAACAAAACTTTATAAGTAAAATGGAGCGGAAGCTACACCGAAAAGAAAAGCGCCAGCCCTAAAAGCGAATACGGCGCATTAAGCTGTCGACTGCGTCCAGCTTGTGTCGCTCAAAGGGTAATTGATCGGATAAAAGATTGACTATTTTTTCCTCATCTTCGGGTGCATAGTAAATGGTGGTAAGCGGAGCAAACCGTTTAAGCGGCATGAAAACTATACTTGAAAAAGTGCCTTCGGGCACAACAGCAAAAGACTTGAAAAGACCGTATTCAAAGTGTTTTTGACCAACTGTTACACCGCTACCGTCGACTCTATACTGTAATTGGCGAGGCTTGCGTCCAGCCAGTATCGCTAAAAAGGCTGCGCATATGAGCACCACGCCCGCTGAAACTTTATCTCTTGTCAGCAGGTAAACAATTACGATTATTATGATTGTGGCAAGTAGCAAAGTTGCATACCACCCGGTTGATTTTTCATGAGCAACAAATTCGGAGGCCGTCCAGGTTACACCTTCGTCTGAACTATGCGCTTGGGTGCGATTAGGCTCGGGCTGTGTAGTGGCCTGGTTTTCGTTCGGCGAAAATTTAAACGACGATTCGGTAGCTTGTTGTGGTGCTGCCGGTGACTGCACAGATTGCGGCGGCGCAGCCACGACTGGCGGCGAAGTCGGTGCAGCATCAATCGAGCTTTCGGATTGGCCCGGCTTAATAACTTGGCCTGGTTGTTGGTTGTTGGCGTCTCCGCCCGCTGGAATACTTGCCTCTGCCATAAGCGTATTGTACCGTATCTGTCAGATTTTGAGGAGAGGTCGCCTAGCTGATATAATCACCTCTGTTTGGCCTGCTGCGAGGGAAGGGTGACCGAGTGGTTTAAGGTACTGGTCTTGAAAACCAGCGTGCCGGAAACGGTACCGTGGGTTCGAATCCCACCCCTTCCGCCATATTAAGTTTCAGGTTACAATTTCTATCTGTACGGAGAGGTACCCAAGTGGCTGAAGGGGTCGGTTTGCTAAATCGATAGGGGGGCGCAAGTCCCCGCGAGGGTTCGAATCCCTCTCTCTCCGCCAAACTTATTAATTCTTAAGCGCAAGCGAATACTATAGCATCTACTTGGCTTGCGCCGGACGCTAGCAAAATAGAGGCAGCCGCTTCCAGCGTAGCTCCGGTGGTTACTACGTCGTCAACGATCACAATACGATTGCCTCCCAACATATAGCCACTTTTTAGCTGAAAGGCGTTTCTTAGCTGCATTAAACGCTGCTCTCGCGATGCGCCTACTTGATGTGTTTGGCCGCTGCGTCTTAAACAATCCATGTAGGGCAGTTGTTTTTGTCTAGCCATATGGCGCGCCAGTAATTTGGCTTGGTCATAACCGCGTTGGCGAACTCGCTTGGTAGCAGTAGGCACGGGAACAATCAAGTCGTGTTCGTCCGTCTGCAGCAAGGCGGCCATGCGCATCGACATATCAGCGGCCGCAGCTTGGGCTCCCTGGAATTTAAGCTGCCATACCAGCTTCTTAGCTATAGAGTTATATGTGGTCGCAGCAGTGATCCGGCCCACTTTCTTTGGAGCGTGATTTTCTACAGGTGTTAGTTTAGCGGCGCATATGCAGCAAAGCAGAGCACCTTCTTGTCCACACCCCAAGCAATCATGGGGTGCAAATTTACTGATTAGAATATCTATAAGGCTCATGTTGTGTTTATTGTGTTGTAAATATGTGCCCCACCGGTTGCGCATGCTTTGCTGCCTAAGCTATACTGCTAGCAAGATAAAAATGCAAGACTCCTAAAGAATTATTTAATCACTTTAAACAAAAGTGGAGGGTAACAAACTTATGGCGCGCCGAAACCGCGATGACGATTTACTACTTGAAGAAGATGAGCTAACCGCGGCCTTCTTGGGGGATGATGCAGCAGCTCCAGCAGCTGCCGATAACCAGACTGCAGCCGCTGCGCCCACTGAAGACGAATGGGCTGAAGACGAAGCTGACGTACCTGGCCAGCTTGCCGTAGATGTTTATGAGACTAAACAAAAGCTGGTTGTAAAAGCACGTACTGCCGGTGTTAACAAGAATGATCTGGATGTTAGCATTTCCGATAATCAACTCACTGTTAAAGGCACGCTGAGCGGTGGTGCGGAAGAGGGTGTAGAGAATTATTTCTTGCAAGAATGCTACTGGGGAGAATTTTCACGCACTATAGCATTGCCGGTGCCAGTTAAAGAAGAAGAGATTGAAGCCGTTCTGAAGGACGGGGTACTAACTATTAGCTTCACCAAGGTTCAACAGGATACGGTTAAGAAAATTCAGGTACTGTAGGCTGTCAATCTTAGCTGACTTATAGCCTGAATTAAAAGAAGCCCCGTGGGGCTTCTTTTAATAGTTAACGTTTCTATATGTGTGTTTGCTCTACTACTGGGTACCTGTGTCTACATTACCCGACAGTGCCGCATTCAGCACAAAGTGTACTATCAATTGGGCTAGAGCCACTATGATTAGACCAACTATCGCATAAATTATGGTGTTTTTGGCGTTGCCGACCGAGCCGCTATCACCACCGGAAGTTATGTACCTCAGGCCACCGTAAATTATCATTATGACTGCCGCAATACCAACTACTAGCGAAAGAATGTTAACAGCTGTTTTTGCTACGCTAGCTAGACTCTGAGTGCCTCCGCTGGTTTGAACGTCACAAGTGTCAGTTCCAAACGGAGCATTAGCGCCAGCATTGATGTTATTAGTTTGGCCAGTACAGGTAGCAGCAAAGGCAACACCAGACACCGAAACGGCCGGTACGCCTAGCGTTAACAATGTAGTGGCTAGAATTATTAGCGAGTTTTTAATTTTTTGAATCATGATTAGATTGCCTTTCTTTACTTAAGTTTACTTATAGCACAGTGGTTATGCATCCGCAAGCCCATACTACTTTGTGTTCGTATCTACGTTGCCGCTTATTATGGCATTCAGCACAAAGTGTACTATTACTTGGGCTAGAGCCACTACTACAAGTCCAATGATGGCATATATAAGAGCGTTTTTAGCGCCGCTAACAGAATTGCTGTCACCGCCAGAGGTCGTAAAACGAATACCGGACACAATTAACATAATCACTGCTATAGCTCCAGCAAAGAAACTAAGTATGTTAACAGCTGTTTTGAGGGTTGTAGCAACACCGCTATCGTCACAATTACTACCGCTTTCGCCTACTCCTTGCAAAACTTGGCCTTTGGGATCGTTACTATTTGGGCAATTAGCAGCAGCTGCCGTGCCGATAGGGATAATAGTCATCGTAAAAGCTGCGAACATCGTGATGGCTATTCTGATAAAAGTTTTTTTCATAATCTTCTACAATCTATTTACTACAAATGTTATCAAAACTCTGGCCAATGCCACAATAACTAAACCAATCAAAGCACCTATTAATGTGTTTTTGGCGCCACTGATAGCGTTACTATCACCGCCAGAGGTTATGTATCGGACACCGGCCACGATTATTAATATTACGGCCGCGGCGCCAGCTATGTAAGAGACTATGTTGCCAATGTGAGCGAGCAACCCGTCGCTACCCGCTATAGGGTCAGAAGGATTACCGCGATTACATACAGCAGAATTTCCAGCGTGGACACAATCGGCTCCTTGGAGAGCGTTGTAGGCAAAAGCGGGCACAGACACCGTTAATAGACTAAAACCTACAACCATACTAATAAGTAGCAATGCCTTTTTCATATTCTTGCCACCACAAAGTTTACTATTGCTTCTGCAGTGATGGCAATCACGATTCCGACTAATGCGTATATGATACCATCCTTGGCTTTAGACATGCGCTGCGGATCGCCAGCCGACAAAATATAACGAAGACCCGAGACTATAATCATAAGCAAGGCAAGAGCGCCAACTATGCCGAAAACAATAGTTAAAACAGTTTGGATTGTACTAGTATTGGCGCTGGGTTGCGGGAGTACGGTGGGCGCATCTACAGGGCTAAGCGAGTTGCTAGCTGCAAATATGTGCGATAAATCTATCACGGTTAACCTCCCAGCCGATTACTTATAAATGACACGAAGGCTACCGACACTATTGCTACGGCTAGACCAATTAGCGCGTTAACTACGGTAGACTGAGCCTTGGCAACGCTTTCTGGATCGCCTTGGCTGGCAGTATATTTAACTGCGCCGTATATAACAAAGCCTATTGATACCAACGCGGCTATTCTTAACAGATCGTCTACTATTGCTAAAAGTACTAGTGGTACGTCCGAGCCGTGTATGACGTCAAAATGCACTATATTGCAGTTATTGTCAAAATCATCATTAGGTAAGTATTGCCACCAGGGTATAAGCCCAAAGAACTCATTGCCCTTACAGCCATTAGTGCCAGCAGCAGCTGGATTACCGCCTCCGCCTGAAGGGCCACCCTTTTTACTGCAAGTACTTTTATTGCCTACGCATTTGCTTGGCCCAACAGTCTGGGCAGCGTGGGCAATTCCAGACGTTGTAGCTAGGCAGAATACTATTGCCAGGGGCAATATCAATATGCTCATCAATTTTTTTTGTCGGCTAAGTGCGTGAAACATGCAGCTCCTTTAATGCCTGTTGAAGGCACCTCCGGGTATTAAGAATTGCAAGAACGCGTATAAAAACATATACGCTACCAATGCTAACACCGTTTTGGTAATTCTGCTTTTCGCGTTTGCAGCTTTCTGGGGGTCTCCCTCGGACGCCGAATACTGTATACCGCCTAAAATAAGCGACATTACCACTATAATGCCGACTATTATGGATAGCACCTTAATTGCTGGGTTTACGTAAGTATCAACGAGGTCACAATTGCCTTGAGAACACTCTACAGCGGAATCGGTGCAGGAGGTTTTGGAGCAATCTACACAATTTTTCCCATAACAACTGGCACATTGTCCGTTCTCTAGGGTACAGCCGCCGTTGGCGCCATTTCCTCCGTTGTTGTTACCGTTCCCATTGTTTCCGTTATTCCCGTTGTTGCCATTGTTATTATTGTTGTTACCGGTGTTATTGTTGCCGGAGGTGCCGGTTTTATTGTTATTGTTGCTCTTATTGTTATTATTTCCTTTTGATCCGCCACTGCCACTGCTGCTGTTACTGCCGCCACTCGAAGAAGGAAATAAAGGGGCTACATGAAATGGGCTCGGGGCCGCCATCGCCTGAAGAGGGGCGACCAAAATAATACAGCTAAATACGAGAGCAGCGAGCGCGGATAGTACTTTCTTTTTTAAGTTTGGGGTTTTCATGTCTTGGTTTTAGGAAACTTGCTAATTGTATTATAGAATTACCGAGTTTAATAAACAAGCCGCTAACAAGAATAAATATTACTGCTTATGCTATAGTTACTAAGAGAAGAGATAGAAATGAAACACCGTTTGTTCAGCTTGTTCGCCATCTCGGTCATCCTGGCCTCGTTTGCTGGCAATTTTATTCATCCCGCGTCGGCAGCAGCGAGCGGCGAGGATTACATGCTGGACTTCAAGCAAGCCAGTTTTCAGGCTACTGAAGATGAATACAATGACTCTGCTGTTTACGCTCGAAACGGCGCATTTGGCAATGGTCCTGTAACATTCTCTCCCGGCAACTCGTCGAGTTCTACAGGTAATCATACAGCAGATGTAGCACTAAGTACTATTTTAACCGGACGTATCAACAGCTATTACCCGGCCGTTGCCGGAGGACATGGCTTTTATTTAGGGAGCTACAACTGCGCCGGCTTAAAAGTCTATGCAATGATTGGCCTTACCGAAGTAACGCAATCAAACGGCTTTGGCAGCAGTCAAGATAGCGTCAACTCCGAAGTCTGGATACTTGGCGCCTCCAAAGGCGGATCGTCTATAAACGGTCCGACTTTGAAGTCCTCCCACCCTAATTGTGTGCCATCGAGCGCCGATGTCTATCCCACCAACTGGGGTGGCAATATAAAATCCACTTCGTTGCCGTCATATTATGGAATGACATATTCCAAGCAGCAAGACTGGTTTAATTTTCTTAAAGATCATGGCACCACTATTGATAGTCCGCCGGGCCCATTAGGGTCGAACCCAACTACTCCCACCGCTGGTGCCGCCGGCGGCGACGACTCGGCACAGCTAAGTTGCGACGCCGGATGGAATCCCCTTAATTGGTTAATTTGCGCTGCTATTAAAGGCATGGTGGCAGTGCTAAACGGTGTCGACGATACTATAAACAGTTTGCTAGCGGTCGGCACGCCCAACAACTCACCCAGTGGTGATCCATCGCAGATATTCGACACCAACACAGATACCGGCAAGGCTTACTACAAAGCCTGGAGCAGTTTCCGCGATATTGCGTTAGGCCTGTTGGTAATTGCTGGCTTGGTTATGATTATTGCCCAGGCATTGGGTATGGAAATATTGGACGCTTATACTATCCGAAAAGTGCTACCGCGCCTTGTTGTTATGGCAATTTTAATAACACTGTCTTGGGCATTGCTCCGGTTTGTAATCCAGCTGTTTAACGATTTGGGATACGGTGTGCGCTTTTTGATAGAAAAGCCATTCAGCAGTCTCAATAACACCATAACCCTTTCCGGCGGCGGCGGTGTAGCTGTAGCTCTGGCCACAGCTGCCGTTATCGTTTCGCTCGGCATATTCGGACTGTTTACATTTGTTTTATCCGCGGTCTTGGCTGCTTTTACAGCTTTCATTGTGCTAATTTTGCGGCAAGTAGTGGTGGTCGCTCTGGTAATTTTGGCACCGGTAGCGCTTCTTATGTATATATTGCCAAATACTCAGCGCTTTTATAAGCTATGGTTCGATTCGTTCAGCGGCGCGTTAATAATGTTTCCTTTGATTGTTGCCTTGATTGCCTCCGGGCGCGTGTTCGCAGCCGTAGCCAACACCGATAACCCGCAAAGTATCGGAGGCTTTATAGCCTTCGCAGCTTACTTCGCGCCGTACTTTATGATTCCCATGACTTACCGCATGGCGGGCGGAATTATGAGCGGCATAGGCAATTTCGTAAACAGTCGAGCCCAGCCGTATCAGCAAGCACTCGGCAAAAAGCGGCAAGAAGTTGCGGCAGATCGCCGGCACCGCATGGCAGAAGGCAACTTATATAGAGCCAGCAATCCGTTTGCCCGCGGCTTTAACCGGGCTACCCGCGGTGTGGCCAATGTTCCAAGCGCTGGCGTAACTCCATGGAAAATGCGTTCGCGCTTCCAAGCCGGCATGTCCCAGCACGAGATGACCGCTATGAACGAGTACATGGAAAAGAGCCAGGCTTTCAAAAAAGTTTCCGGCAACGACGATTATCTCCAAGCTACTATGGCTAACATGGGCGGCGGCCATACAGAGGCCGATTGGCGGCGATACCTCTCTGAACATGGATATAGGGGTAGAGCGCTTGAACAAGGTGTTGCAGCTATCCGCGCCGCCAAACGCGATACAAATGATGAGGTCTTCCAGCGAGCTGCTGTGGTCGCTAATGCTAGCACTGGCACTGGCTGGAAAGACGATGGCGCTGGCGCCATGATGGCGTCCATCAACGAAGCGGCTGGCGGCGACCGAGATATGGCTGCCGGTATGTTAGCCGAGATGCGCCAACGCTCTACTCAGGCTCGTCGGACAGATTTGGGCGGTGCCGGCTTTGGCGGTCAAATGAGAGACCTGAATGCTATGTATGCCGCCGAATATAACCTTGACAATCAAGGCAATTCTCTGGGTCATCAGATGACTCAGGCGGAAGCTACTGACCGAAATAATGAACAGGTTCTGGAACTTCAAGGCTCGGGTGGCATTCTGGGCGCCCGCGGCGACACAATGAAGTTATTAGCACCACAGATGAAGAAAAGGCTACGCCGAGCCCATGTTGTTAATAATCAAGCTCAATCTAACCCCAACGCTACACCCGCACAGAAAGCCGCAGCCGAGCGTACGCTAAAACAAGAGTATGCCTCGCTTGCCGGACGGTATGATGCTATGTCTCAATCGTCGCCCGAGAATGCTAAGATTATGGCCGATACTGTTTTGAAAGAAGACCTTGGAGGCCAGACAGTACAAGAAGTTATTGAGTCACTGCGAGGCGACGATCAATTCTTGCAGATGCGTCGGGAATACGGCAACCAGGCAGCTGCAGCTGCTGCCGCTGCCGGCAACCCTCAGGGACAGGGACCAGGTCAACAGGGCGGCCAGCCCGGCGGGCAGCCCGGCGGAGGCCAGGGCACGAATTAAGTCTCCAAACCTATCGTAATTGGCGCAGGCTCTCTCTGCGTCGGTTTCTCTTCTCTTGACAAAAGCGTAAAAATTTGCTATTATTTATAGAGGTTACGGGCCCGTTAAACACCTAAAATAAGCTATGTCAGCAGAACGCAATCCATCAGGACCAACAGGACAAGACCCCGCACTCATGGGCGGTGAAGTCGTTTCTGGACCACCTCACGATCTAATCCAGTATCCTGAAACAAATGGCGTGATACCTTTGGCCGAGAGTTATAACTTGGACGGCACAGAAATCGCATGGGAAGAAAATCCTTTTACTGCAACAGGCGATCAGAGCCAGCCGTCGGAGCGCAGAGCTATTATAGCTACAGATGACGGCAACTTACATTATCTCAGGGGCGATACGATGTATGACTTCGGTCACACCCAAGCTACAGGCAATATCCACGAAACTCGCTGGACTCCTAGAACACCTATGCCTGACGTCACTATCGGCGAACCTGCGCCTTTTAGCCCAGGCGCAAATGTAGAGCGAGTATTAATAGCGGCTGGTGAAGTTACAGCCGGCGACCCTCGTTCTGCCGACTTGCTCAATGGCGCTGCCAGAGAAGACAATAACCCTTTTGACGCCTTAGATAAAGCTGTCATTGGTATTAGAGTACAGCATGCTCGAGCAGCCGCTAAGCGCCAATCGAGTGTGGACCTCACTGGTTTGGCCATAGCGCCTGATACCGAAACTGAACATTATGCTTATACCTATCGTTTCCGCGACGACAGAATGCATGGTATCTCCGCCGAAAATCGCAACAGAGGCTTGCACCCTGAGGATATCGACTCGGGCGTAACCAATACTGCGCCAGGGTCACAAGAAGCTGCAGACGAAGCCCCTGATAGAAGAAAAACCTCACGCGAAGGTGTGCCTATTTCGCCGCCTTTATATGGCGACAGCACTTATGAACCCCGTGTTATAGACGACTTAACTCAAAGAGCCGGCGAAAGTGTTCGTGAAGGCATTCGTGAATCATCAGTCGTTCGCGGCGCCTCCGACACTATTCGTTCCATGCGAGAGCGCAGACGTCGTAGCTCTGACAGGCCGAGACGTAAGCTCTAGCACCATAAACCCCTGATGCGCTATACTTATGTATAGGTATGGCAACATACAAACTTATTCAAGATATTGAGGCTGAAGACCATATACTTGGCCCGCTGTCGCTGCGCCAATTTATTTTTGCGCTGGCGGGAGCATTTTGTTGGTATTTATCTTTCATTATTTTTGTTAAACATGTGTATTTTTTGCTGGCGATTACAGCGCCGCCTGCAATTTTTTGTACTTTCTTTGCGGTTCCGTTTGGCCGCGACCAACCAACCGAAGTATGGTTTTTGGCTAAGCTGCGTTTTTGGTTTAAACCCCGGCAACGTATTTGGGATCAAAGCGGCGTAAAAGAGCTGGTTACAATTACCGTACCCAAAAAAGTTGAGCGGGTGCTTACTAAAGGATTCAGTCAAAATGAAGTTCATAGCCGGCTTAAAGCGCTGGCCAATACGTTAGATAGCCGCGGCTGGGCTGTAAAAAACGTTAACTTAGAGACCTACACACCTATGGACCTATTTAATCAAAGCGGGTCAGACCGCCTGATCGGCATTAACAGCGCTCCGCAGCAAGTACCCGCTTACGATGTCCAGGCTTCTGATGACATTTTGGACGAGACAAGCAACCCGGTAGCTCAGCAATTTCAGACTATGATTAATCAATCCTCGCAACAGCACCGGCAACATCTTATTGATGAAATGAACGAGATCCGATCCGACCAGGCTCAAGCAGCCCAGACAAGCTCCCAGCCAAGCGGCTGGTTTATGAGCCCGCCGGCAGCAAAGGCGACAGGCGCAGCTCCAATAAACCAGCCTTCGGTTTCTGGAGGACAACAGGTGTCAGCGGCAGCTGATGACTCTATGTTAGCGGCGCAGTTAAAGGCTCAGGGCAGTTCCAAGTCTTTATCAAATTCGCATATGCGTACTCTAGCCCCTCTACCTATAGGCAACCAACCTTTAACACCGCCTGCGGCACCCGTTATTCCAGCTGCTAACTACCAGCAGCCAGCTGGCCCAGCCGCCCCTGATCCTGCTATACTGTCATTGGCAAATAACAACGACTTGAGCGTGTCGACGTTAGCTCGTCAAGCCTACAAGGCTAAGCACGACGACGAACCACCTCAAGACGAAGTTGTAGTTTCACTACACCAGTAGGTATTGTTGGTGGGTGATAGCTCTAACAAACAAAGGTGGGCCAACTAAGATGAATCCTTCAGATCAGAACCAGCCGCCTCCTCCCGGAGGCCAATCGGCAGGTGTTCCGCCTCAGATTCAATCCACGGCTTTGCCGCGAGATGTAGATAGCCGCTTTGTGCCATCGATCGCTAATCCTGACCAGCCCTTGCCTCCGCCGCCCAAACCACAGCCCGCGCCTCAGCCTCAACCGGCGGCACCGGCAGCCCCACCACCTCAACCAAGTAGTCCCCCAACCACAGGCCGAAGCAGCCAACAGCCCGTCGGCACCACAGGCGGCCAGCCAGTGGTTGGCAAGCCAGCAACCGCTCAGGCTAAACCTAAAAATCCCAACAGTACTCAGAACTCACTACAGATCGCCGAAATCCGCGACGGTATAGTTATTATGAATGATGGCTCGTACCGCTCGGTAGTGATGGTTAAAAGCATTAACTTTGATCTCATGAGCCCACAGGAGCAAGAAGCTGTTGAGTTCAGCTATCAGGGCTTTTTAAACTCTCTGTATTTTCCAATTCAGATTTTTATGCGTTCTCAGAAAGTCGACTTGCAGCCTTACATAGCAAAGTTAGATAAAATCCGCACCGAGCACGACAACATGTTACTGGCACTGCTTATGGAAGACTATATTACTTACATAAACGATCTGAGTCAGCACACCAACATTATGGATAAAAAATTCTATGTGGTGATTCCGTTTTTCCCGGCCGTAGACACCCAGCACGCCTTAAAACAAAGCCGAAGTTTCTTTACGGGTTTGGGTGGTTTGTTCAATAAAAAAGAGGAGCACATAGTCATTAATGAACCGGACCTGGAAAATGCTAAAACGGAACTGCGTAATCGAGTGCAAGCCGTGCTGGCAGGCTTGCTGCAATCAGGTATTCAGGGGCTGCCACTAGATACCCAGGAATTGATTGAGTTATATTACGACACTTATAATCCTGATACCGCTACACGCCAACAGTTAAAGAACTTTGACGACTTATCGGCAGATATTGTTACTAAAGGCACCGGCAACGCGCCGCAAGCCCACTTACAGCGGGAGCTGCAGTAATGATAGACACTATACGACCATCCAAGGAGGCGCCTAATGTTTGGTAAGAAACAAAAAACGCCGACTGATCCCGTAGCCATTGCACAGGCGCAGCGTCAGCGCGAAGAGCAGGAGGTGCAAGCTGCTTTTCAGAAGGGTGTTACAGCGCTTCGCGACTTTATCGCGCCTAGCTCGCTAGAATTTAAGAGCACTTACTTTCAGTTAGGCACGCGCTACGCTCGGACTTATTACGTTTACGGCTACCCGCGCCAACTCTATACCGGCTGGTTAAGCACCATGGTCAATTTGGACGAAGTGATCGACCTAAGCCTGTACATCTACCCTGTAGAAAGTCAGATTGTGCTAGAAAATCTGCGTAAAAAAGTCACTCAGTTGGAAGCTGGCATTCAAATTGACGCCGAAAAAGGACGGGTGCGTGATCCAGCCAAACAAGCAGCCATCTTAGACGCCGAGGAAATCCGCGACAAGTTGCAAGTCGGCGAAGAGCGGTTCTTCCGCTTTGGTTTGTACTTCACAATTTACGCCGGCAGCATGGAAGAACTAGAGTTTGTTAGCCACAAAGTAGAGTCAATGCTTGGCCAGCAATTGGTATACAGCAAGCCTGCTAGCTCCCAGCAAGAGCAGGGATTAAACAGCAATGTTCCGCAACTAGTTGACCAGTTGCAGATCCGTCGCAATATGAGCACCGGTGCGCTAAGCACCAGCTTTCCTTTTACAAGCGCCGACCTTAGTCAAGATAATGGCATTCTCTATGGGATAAACATGCACAACTCCGGTCTGGTTATATTTGATCGATTTAGCTTGGAAAACGGTAACTCCGTTGTCTTCGCCAAGTCAGGCGCCGGTAAAAGTTTTAGCGTCAAGCTAGAAGCGCTTCGCAGCATGATGTTTGGTACAGAGATCTTTATTGTTGATCCAGAGAATGAATACCAAAGGATGTGCGACGCCGTCGGTGGCGCGTATGTTCGCCTAAGCTTAAGTTCTAACACCAGAATTAACCCGTTTGACTTGCCTAGAGTCGTGGATAGCGAAGAGGCCGATAATGCCCTCAGATCCAATTTAATAACTTTGCATGGACTGCTGAGATTAATGATGGGTGGCGCGCAGACCCAAATTGTCGGTGGCAATTCTGCGGTCACACCGGCGTTAGCGCCAAGCGAAGAGGCTGACCTAGATGCAGCTCTAATTGAGACTTACGCTAAAGCTGGTATTACCAATGACCCCCTAACCCATACCGGCATTCCGCCTACCATTATCGATCTTTATGACACCCTGCTTCATATGGGCGGCACGGGACCGCAACTAGCTCAGCGCTTGCGTAAATACACCTCGGGTACATTTGCTGGTATTTTCAGCCAACAAAGTAACACAGACGTTAATAATCCAATGGTTGTCTTTAACCTGCGCGACCTCGAAGACGAGCTGCGGCCAGTAGCGATGTATATTGTGTTGAACTATATTTGGAACAAGACTAAGACCGACCAAAAACGGCGAATACTAATAGTTGATGAAGCCTGGCAGCTTATGAAATACGAAGATTCAGCCAACTTCTTGTTCAGTTTGGCTAAGCGGGCTCGTAAGTATAACTTAGGGGTCACTACAGTGACTCAAGATGTTGAGGACTTTATGGGCTCACGAATGGGCCGAGCTATAGTAGCTAACGCCTCCATGCAATTCCTGCTCAAACAGTCTCCGTCGGCTGTCGACGTATTAACGGATGTCTTTAAGCTAACCAGCGAAGAGAAAAAGCGTCTTAGTCAATTTCCGGTTGGGCAGGGTCTGTTCTTCGCGGGCCAAAACCATGTACACATCCAGGTGGTGGCTAGCCCCACTGAGACTGGCCTAATTACTACCAATCCCGGTCAGGTTGCCCAGATCAATGCCGCAGAAAGCGGGGCAGCAGGCGGACAGCCGCAAGCCGGCGAGCTTGATCAATTACAGGGCACCATTGATCTGGGCAACCGCCTGTATCCAGGCAGTACTAGTGCGCCCCAGTAAATCGTTAACACACGCGGGTCTTTGTCAGGTATAATGAAAACATACATAAGGGTTTAAGACTTGCGTTGAAATAAACATGGCAAATTCTGTATATGATCAGGACCAGGAGGGCGAGCAGGCATACCGTCCGCCCGACCTAACGTCTGAGAACCGCGACTCGTCCGAGCCGCGCACTATACATAATCGTCCCGGAACGAGAGACCCAAATAAAACACCATCGGGTGATTCATCGGACCCGCGTGGACCCGGCCCGGATAGCATGGATCGTCCTTCTCTAAGAAAAGCCGAGCATAGAGGCGGCCAGAGTTCAGGGTCCGCGGGTGGCGGCGCAAAATCGGTTAGCCCATCCGGTTTAGCTAGTTCTGAGGAGTCCGCGGGTGGCGGCGAATCTTTATTTAACCCAAATGATAAAGGGAGTCGTTTGCAGCGTTTTAAGGGTAAGGTAAGCGGCTTTGCTAAAAACCGATGGGCGCGGTTCACGGCTATGGGCGGCGGCGTGGTTGTTATTTTAATAATTTTATTTATCTTGATAATCGGCTCTTTAAAGCTACCGAATGTTATGCAGCATATAGAGGGCTACGAATTTGCCCGAGTAACACGTCAGTTCTCTGAAAGCGCACAGCGCACCACTGACGAAGCCTTGGCAGTTGAAGCCACTAATGATAGCACCTATAGCGCATTGAAAGACAGATATCAGAACCTGCGCGACAACACGTGGGGCAAGCTCGACCAATACCGACCAAGCAAGGTCATCGAAAATCTCGGCGAGAATAATAACCTGGAGTTAAGATATAAGACGTCTAGTTTGACCGGACGAGAAATCTTTGTCGGTGGCAGCATTAACGGCCAGGAGTTCAATGTTGAGCCAGTGGAGGGTGTTGCCAAATGGACACCCGGCGTAAATCAGGTAGTCAAATTCAAGAATCGTGTGGCATTCAACCAGAGCGGCTTTTTTCAGGAGATCACCGAAGCCCAGAAGGCCAACAATGTGAATGTGCTAGTACGCGGGCAAGTCTTTCGCAGTCTGCTTAAAGACACTGGCGGTAGTTTACGCGGATATTTGCTAGGTAAATTCACTAGTACTGATCCTGAAAAGAATCTTGCCGAGGCGGCGGTTGACACTTATACCGCTACTGAGGCCGGAGCGACAGCTAAAGATAATGCAACGACAGAACAGATTAAAAACGCCGACGAGGCAGTACAAGAGCAATATAAGCAGGACTCGCAGGACATTGAAAAAGTCAAAGATATAGTCAAAAACGGAGGCGATGATACCGCTGCTCAAGCAGCCGCCGATGCTAAACTTAATCCTTCATTCGGTACTCAAGCATTAGGTGTGGCTAACCCTATATATGCTGCTTCGGTACCGATTTGTATTATTTATGACGGTTCTGTTCAGCATTCTCAGCCATCTATAGATAATCAAACTAAGCAGCAACAGAATGCATTTAACAACTTGGCGGCACGGGCAGATGAACAAAAGGCTGGCGGTCCGCCGGACGGCTCAGCTAACTCCGGTGAGTTGGCAACTGCTATAGGCGCCACCAACGATCAGATCGGCGACATATCTCAGTCCAATCCTGAGATCCGCGCGGCTGGTGGTACTGTAAATACAGCCAGTATTCCGAGTTCCGAGGCTGGAGCGGGCGGCTCTTTTGACTACAGCATATTTAATGCATTAGGTATTCCATCCGGGAGTCCAGAAGGTAAATTTATTAACTGGGCATTCGGCAACACTTGTCCGGTGCTTACTAATATATATGTTGCTGGCGGCGTTGGTTTAGCTAATCTTGTTTTGGCAATTGTAACTCTAGGTTCCAGCGAAGCCGCTGAAGAAGCTGCTGGTCAGACGGCCAGCGAGGCAGTCAGCCAATACGTAAAAACTGTTGTCCAGAATGGGTTTCAGCAGCTCTTTGCAAAACAAACCGTGAAAAAGGGAGTAAAAACCGTGGAGCGTGGTTTTCTTAACCGGGCGATGCGGTTTACCTTTAAACAAGGTCTTATAGTGGGCGCAACGGTGGGGGCCACAGAGCTGGCTCATTTAATAGTTGCGGCACGCTCCGGAGAGGCAAATAACGGTTTCGCGCAAAATACCGACTTAGTTAACGAAGCGGATTCTGGTGCTAATATACGAGCCGGCGAATATAGCCGCCAGGGGCAATTCGGCCGTCCGTTAACTAAAGATGAGGTTGGCCAGAGCGACGAGCAAGACCAACAAACTCTAGCCGACCAAAATAGTAGTCGAAGCTTTACCGACCGCTATTTCGCACTCAGCAATGCTGACTCGCTAGCTTCGCACATAGGTTTGGATTTGTCTGCTAACGCACACGGCGGTTTCATGGCATCTATTTTGCATCTGGCTGGATCTATCTTTAGGCCTATGGGCTCGCTGGCTGCGGTTATGGGTTCGATAAACGGCTCCGCTAAAGCTGCGCCCGACCCCAGTACGCAGCATTACGGCAACGTTCAGTTCGGCTGGTCGAAGCAAGAGGAAAACCTTATAAATAGTGACGGCAGCTACAAAAGCCTGCCTAATCAAGCTATTCTCGACGACAGCGGCCAGGAGGCTGCCATTGCACAAAAATACGCTAAGTGCTTCGGTTATAGCTCCGACAGTGACGGCAAGTTGACAGCAGATGCGAACGGCGATGGTTCGCTGGGTTCGCTACTCGCCGATGGTGATATCAGCCGGGACTCGAGCGGCAATGTCACCGAAAGTGGAGACTGTTCGCCCAGCCAACTGGGCCCAAGCAACAATGACTATGGTAATCATATGGTCTTCCGCTGGCGGTTATCTCATCGTTTTGACAAGACACTAGACCAGTTGATTGACGAACAGCAGATCACATCTAACGATCCGGCCGGCGGCAGCGGACCGGCTGGAGCCTCGGAGTATCAGAATCCGCTTCGCGATGTCAAAGACCTGCGGCCAGAAAGAATAGACCAGGGCGTGGATTACGCAGGCTCTGGACCCGTTTACGCGCTAGGCCCAGGGACTATTACCAATTTGACTAACTCCGGCTGGAATTACGGCGGCTACGATGCCTTTATCGGCGAGAAGCTTTCCGACGGACCGGCGAGTGGACGGTACAATTATGTGGCCGAGGCTTGTGTGCCAGTGCCCGGGCTTCACGTCGGCCAGCATGTAGATTCAAATACCGTTATTTGCCACATGATTAACCCCACCAGCACAGGCATTGAAACAGGCTGGGCGTCACCGCCAGGCAACGGCAAGCCTTTGGCCCAAGACTATGGGGGTAATGGAAGCACTGTTACTACAGTAGGCATAAATTATAACGACTTGCTAAAGTCGCTTGGTGCTCCTTCCGGTCTTTACCAAGGTGGCACTATTGGCAATCAATTACCCGCAGATTGGCCGAGGTGGAAATGAGATATCTTAAAGCTAAGAAGTTTTTTAATCTGGCTTTTATGTTGCTGTCCGTACTGGTGCTAATAGGATCAGAACAAGCTGCCGCAATTACCCAAAACGATATTGATTGCGCCAAAAACAGCAACTGCTTCTTCGAGTCGTGTCCAAATCCCGCCGCGGGCGACGCGGGAGCCCCTATCCAGGTAGGATCAGAGGTGCCAGATAACCAGTTGCCAGGCAACAGCCGCCGGCAAAAAATTTGGAACTATCTCATTGCACAAGGATGGACGACCGTTCAGGCAGCGGGTATTATGGGCAATATTGCCGTCGAGGGTGTTTGGGATCCAGAAAATATAGAGGATCCTGCAACTAGAACAAAAGATCCGAATCGTCTCCGCCAGTTGACCGGCCAAACTCAAGGCTATGGATTAGTCGGGTTCACACCCGGCGCCTCGCTTCTAACCAATAGTCCGATTGACTGGGGTATTTCTGGCGTAAAAGTGACTGATGATAACTTTTACTACATCTCAACTCAGCTTGATGTGGTTTACGGCTTCATGAAAAACTACCAGGGTTGGCTGCAACAATATCAAAATCAAGTAACTGATTCGACCAGTCCTGGGGACGCGGCCTTGGCCTTTGAAAATATTTTCGAGAACCCTGCGGTTGCAGTATCGCATGACTCTAGGCGTGAAGCCGCCGCTAACGATGCCATGCAGGATTTTGGGAATGGTGGGGGCGGAGCCAATATTGGCGGCGGCGTCTCTGACGGAGGCGGCGGCGGAGGCGTGTGCTGCGGTGTAGGCGGTGCACCTACCGGCCCATCTGATGCTGTAGGAGCTGGTGACTTGCAATCATTAGCCCAGCGAGTACTCAATAGTGATAATATTACTTACGACTACGGACCAAACGGCCCAACCGCCACGCAATTCAAACGGCTAGCAAACGGCCAGAAGGCTGAAACCGATGATGGCAGGCAAGTGGACGTTCAGCCGATCTTATTAGTGGCATTACTCCATTTAGCCCAGACCCACAAAGTAACAGTAAGCGCCCTTACAAACGGACAAAGCCACCTAGCTACTGATAATCCGCATGGTATGGGCAAGGCTATAGACATTGATTACCTTGATGGCGCTGGCACTGACGGCTCGGACTCAGTGGCAAATAAAATCATTAGCGACCTGGAGCAGGTACTGCCAAGCGGCTCAAACTTTGGTATGGGCAATCATCCTTTTGGCGACAAGACGGTAAACGGCAAGACTTTTCACTCTTTCCCTGATAACCCTAGCCACGTTCACTACGATGTAGTGGGAGTCAGCCAGGCCAATGACGATAAAGCCGTGGTAGACGCTAGCAATGGAGGTGATACCAGTGCAGACGCTAATGGTCCATCCGTTAACGGTGGCGGCATGTGTTGTCCAGGCGGCGGCGGAGCCAGTTTTGGACCAGGCACATTACCGCCGTCGGTTCCCGACCCATACAATGGAATTTTTACGGCGGCGGCGGCTAAGTTTGACGTTTCACCAGCCTTCTTGGCAGCCGTCTTTTATGGAGGTGAGCATGGTAACAGCTTCCCCGACCCGCCGCCGCCATATGGCCACGGCAGTCCGTGGGCAACGTCATATGCCGGCGCAAATGGGCCGTTTCAGTTCTTAACTTCAACCTGGGCAGGATACGCGCAAGATGGAAACGGCGACGGCAAGAAAGATATTCAAGATCTAACTGATGCAGCGTTTGGTGCCGCAAAATACCTCGCCGATTTAGGGGCTAAAGGTACTACCGATGAAGGAAAACTTCGCCAGGCAGCAGCTGACTACAATGGTATCCATGATCCTAGCGCTTCTTATCCGAGTCTGGTGTGGGCAGCCTTCCAGAAATTTGGCGGCGTTTCGGGTGGATCTATCGGTGGCGGTGGTGGCGACGCAGCTGTTACGGCAGCTGGCGGATGCAGCGTACTCAATACCGGCAGTCCGGACTGCACCAAGGCCACAGGCAATACCAAAATCCTGTGCGAAGCCAAGCAGTATAATGGTATTTATTATCTGTCGGGGGGCGGCCACGGCACATACGCTAGCTTCCGAAGCAAATGCCCTCTTACTAACTTGGCTACCGCTGCTTCAAGTAGTACTCCAGGTGACCCTGGGCCGTGCGCCACGGATTGCAGCGGTTTAGTTGACGTGGCCACGGGTGCCGCCTTTGGGATCGATATGGGCGGACCTGATGTGGCGGGCATAGAGAAAAGTCACTTTTGGAAAGAAATATCTATAGGCGATGTACGAGCCGGAGATATAGTCACCCAGGACCCTAACGTACACGTTGAAATTGTCGATCATAGCTCAGGCGGCACAATATATACTTTCGGTTCTCACGCGCCAGGCGAAAAAACTGGGCCGCAATCGTGGAAGCCATCTGATTGGTCGGCCGCTTACCGCTACGTCGGACCAGGAGCAAGTTGATTATGTACGCTCAGCTTTGTAATACTAGTAAACGTAAGGCTGCTATATATGCAAAATAATCAGCTCACCATCAGAAAGATAATCGCATTGCTTGGTCTGGCAATAGTGTTGCTGATTCTAATATCATGGCTGATCAACTACCTAACTACCGGGAGAATTGTTATCACCAGCGGCAATAAATATGCTGATGTAAATATCTCCTCGATACAAAAAAATACCACCGGCAAAGGGTTCTCTAAGCACGCCAAGAGCTCTTTATCAACGCGGCTAAAGGCCGGTGGCTACTTCGTAACAGTCGGTAACGGCACAAACGGTACTACTAGATATGTAAAAGTTAAAGCTCGTTCAACCACTCGTATAAATGTATCTCTGCTCGATACGACTGGTGTAGAGCCCGTGCTTTATGATTCCGTCCAAAATATAGTCGCTGACAGCTCCCGCCTTGAGTATTTAAGTTCTGATGATTCTGCCATTGGTCAAATTAACACTCAGAATGAAGAAAGCGAGAGTGGCGAGGAGTACGGTTTGCGGTCAATTCAATGGGCAAATACCAATTATGGTGTAGGGCAAAACTCTAAAGGACAATTATTTGTTATCAATAGCGGCCAGGTAAGTGCTTTGCACTCGCCCGTATCAGGTAAAGAGGATGGTAGCGTAGTATACTCTGTCGCGCCAAATAAAAAAATATATATAGGCAGCGGCTCGTCGGTTTATGCTGGCTCCCAGCATGGTGGTTTTAAAAAAATATATAGCAATCGGCCGAGCGGCTCGTTTTTACTAGCCGGGTCCGGCAGGGTAGCAGTCTTGAGCAGCGGTTATCATAACACTGGCTCAACTGTTACGGTGATTAATAATGATGGCAGCCAGCTCAGCAAAAACTTCGATAAGCCTTTTAATGCTTGGTCTTCGTGGTCTCAGAATGATAAATATCTACTGATAACTGTTGGACCGCTAACCGAGATCCTCGATGCTTCTCTGCAAGTGGTGGCAACCGTTCCACAAAGCGGCAATATCGCCTATCCTGCTTGGCTCGACGACGACACTGTTTTCTATAGTGTTGGCGGGCAATTATGGTCATTTGAGGTAGGCGGGCAAAAAGCACGACTAGTAGCCAACATGCCCCTCAATAACTCCATAAAAGAGATAGATGTTAGCACTGATAAAGCATACGTATATTTAGTTACTTTTGACAATAAAAACTTTAGCACTGTGCGGCGTGTTGGTTTGCGCGGGCAAAAAGTTTCAGAACTTGTATACAGGCTGCAAGACATCATGCCCGCACAGTTTGGCGGGTACACAATACGCCTTATAAACTTTTCAGAACCACCTGTAATCCAAGTCGTCTTGTACGGCGGTTCTGACCCAGTTGGCTCGCTGCAGTCGGCTAAACAAGAACTTCAATCCAGAGGTTTTGATATAGGCAGCTTGAACATTACCGAGGAAAGAGTCGACTAGCCAAAGACTAAGTGTGTGCCGGTTTATCTGAGCGGAATAATATTGGCGCTCTCTGTGAAGTGGCCGACCACAGCATCGGCGTCCGTAGTTGTTATGAAAGTCTGGTAAGGAGCTATATATTCAGTTAAGGCATGGCGGCGCTTACCGTCCAGCTCGCTAAAAACGTCATCCAGCAATAGGAGCGGTGGTGTTTCACGCAACTCCTCGATAATTTTTAGTTCGATAATTTTTAAGGCTAGCACGGCCGTGCGGACCTCGCCACGTGACGCTGACTCTTGAGTTGGATGCCCGTCAAACAACACAACCAGGTCCTCACGGTGCGGACCAGCACCGGTAAACCCGCGCAACTTGTCCTGCCCTAAACTGTTTTCGAGTTCTTTCAAAAGGCGGGTCTCATAGTTTTCGGCTGGCCAGCGGCTTTGGTACTCCAAAACTACTTTAGTTTTGCTGCCTGATAGCTTGCGGTATAGCTTGCCAATGTCCTTATTAAGGCGCCCTGTTAATTCGACTCGGGCGCGAACAATTTGACCGGCTAGTTCGCTAAGACGAACATCCCACGGAAACACTTGGTTTTGTGTGCCGCCTTGTTTTAATAAAGCGTTGCGCTGCGCTAAAGCACGCCGGTATTGCCGCCGAACAGCCGTATAGCCGGGCACTATTTGCTCTAGTAAATCATCTAGATAGTCGCGGCGGCGTTCCGGACTGCCAGATAACAGGCGCAGATTCTCCGGTTCAAACAATACAACCGGTAATGTATTGGGCAAACTAAGGCGCTTGTATATTTTTTTGTCTAGTTCATACGTTTTGCCCTGCCCATTTTCGGCGGTAATTTTAACTGTTCGCTGGCTGCCGTCTTTTAAGTGAATATCCAACCTAGCCCAAGGTTTATTAAAATGCACTAGTTCATTGTCTTTAGCCCGGTAAGAATTGCCGAGCGACAACACTAGTAGTGCCTCAAGTAAATTGGTTTTCCCACTAGCGTTTGGTCCAACCACAATATTAACCCCGGGTGATAGCTCAAATGAAGAATCTTTATATGAACGAAAGTGCTGCAAACGCAGATCGGTGATCATATACTTATTGTATATCTTTAGCTTTTGAGCGGCATGATGATGTGTTTGTAGTCTTCAACAGCTGGATCAAAAAGCAGTGTGGGTTCTAATTTACCGTTAAAGCCAAATACTACCTCTTCGCCGTCCATAGCATTCAACGCATCAAGCAAATAGCGCGAGTTTAATGTAATGCTGCCGCTGCCAGTTATTTTGGCTTCGGCGGTAGCAGTATTTTCTCCTAATTGTGAAGCCACTGATCGAATACTTAACTGCTTTGTTTTGCTGTCTACTTCGATCGTCACACTGCCAGCGCTCTCGCGAGCAAATAAGCTAGAGACTTTGGTGACGTTTAGTAGATCAGTGCGTTTCAGTCGAGCTTCTGTAGCGAATTTTTCTGGTATTAGTTTTTTGTAATCAGGGTACTTGCCGTCAACCAGGCGTGTTACCAGCTCTATATCGCCAACTTGGAAAAGGACTTGCTGGTCGTCGTGGGTAACTTGTATATTGTCTTCGCCGTCGCCTAATATTCTAAGTAAATCTTGCATAGCTGAGGCTGGTACTAATATCTGCACCTCTTCTTTGTTGTTGGAAAGTTGTTTCTCAGCTAGACGGTAGCTATCTGTAGCTGCCATATTTAATTTACCGTTACTGGTTTGCAGTAAAACACCAGTTAAAATCGGACGAGTTTCGTCTCCAGAAGCCGCAAAAACAACCTGTTGTAAACCTTTTTTAAAACTCGTTCCGTCGACCGTCCATTTTTTACCGCCGCTTATAGCTGGCATTACAGGAAAGTCATCAGCAACTATACCGTTTACCACGGATTGATATTTATCGGTTGTGACATTAAGTTTAGAATCTTTTAAGTCTAAGCTAATAACACCTTCTGGCAAGCTGTTAACAAAATCTTGCATTAACCTTGCTGGTACAGTTATTGAGCCTTCTTCGCTTACTTTAGCTCCAATGTAATGCGTAATAGCTATATCTAGATTAGTAGCTGCTAAACTGAGCCTGTTATTGGTTGTTTTAATAAGTACGTTTGCCAAAATTGGTAATGTACCTCTACTGTTTGCCACCCTAGAAACAGAATTAAGAGCCTTGTTAAGGTTTTCTTGAGTGACCTGCAGCTTCATTTATATCCTCCTATAATTAAAATTTAATTAAATATCGTTATTGTATTTATAGGTATTGTTGAAAGTGGGTAAAAATTGGTAATTAACAGATTGGAAAAACATATTTTCGTAGTGGAAAAACCCATGGAAAAAAGTGGTAAAGACGGTGGTAAATCCAACTAGTTTTCCATTGTCTACAAAGCTCTTCAAGCAGCATGTTAAAAACTTGCGCAGTTTACCACTATTTTCTAACACACTACCCACACACTTTCCCCAACCAAAATGCAGATTATACATATAAATGCTCCTTGATTTCCGATATTGCCATTCGCAGATTTGGATCAAGTTTTGATTCTTTCTCGATCTTTTCAACTGAGTGAATGGCTGTCGTGTGATCTTTACGACCCAGTTCCTTAGCTATTTTAGGAAAACTCAGATTGAGTTCGTTGCGCAATATATACATGGCAATTTGACGCGGCACCACAATATCTTTATCGCGCTTAGGGCCAACAATATCTTCGACAGGAATCTGGAAGTGTTTGGCGGTACGTTCAATAATCTGCTTAGCACTTAGGTGTTTAGGCCGGGTTTTATTGGCGCTAAGTAAGCTGGACGCGACCGCTAAAGTTGGGTCTAAACCGCGCATCTCGCAAAAGGCTAATAATTGATTAAGCGCACCCTCTAATTCCCGAATGTTAGTCTGAATATTTTGGGCTAAATACTCGACTATGTCCTGGCCTAAGACTATCTCATGATCCTGGGCTTTAGTTTGAACAATAGCACAACGGGTTTCATAATCCGGAATCTGCATGTCTATACTCATGCCGCCAGCGAACCTGGAGCGCAATCGATCCTCTAAGGTAGGAATATCTTTTGGAGGCTTATCGGAGCTGATAATAATTTGTTTATTGGCTTGATGCAGAGCATTAAAGGTATGGAAAAATTCTTCCTGCATCTTGTCTTTGCCGGCAATGAATTGGACGTCGTCGATGATCAATACGTCAGCTGTACGGTAATAGCTGGCAAAATCCGCTGTTTTCCTAAACCTGAGAGCATCTACGAATTCCTGCACGAACTGCTCAGTGGATATATATAAGACCTTGGCTTTTGGATTGCGTGCCGCCAGGGTGTTGCCAACAGCTTGCAACAAATGAGTTTTACCGATACCAACGCCGCCGTATAAGAATAACGGATTATATTTAGTGCCGGGCTGGCCAACAATAGCTTGGCAGGCGGCAAAAGCTAGTTCGTTGCTGCCGCCAACTACAAAATTATCAAATGTATAACGCTCGTTTAAGCCTTGCCGATATGAATGTGCCAGACTATTTGCGCCGGGTTTGGCTGACTGGCCGGTTTCTTTGGCTAACACCGTGCTTTTACTAGGTGAAGGCTGATCTAGAACCACCACATCGTCAGTCGGCCGGCTTGTGCTGGCCTGAGATGAAATTTTAAATCTGACCTCGCGTACTGCTATACCGTTTTTTTGCAGCACTTTAGCTACTAAGTCACCATACTTAAGCTCCAGCTGCTGCTTAATAAAAATATTAGGCACGCCTATTACTGCGATGTCATCGGCCTGTTTAAGCAGGCAAGTGTTCTTGAACCAAGTGACATAATTCCCTCGGGAAACTGAAAGCTCTATCTCCCCTAGAACAGCCTGCCACAAACTATCTTGTTGTGTTGAAGTTCCCATATGCGTAACAACCAATATACTCGACTACGACCAAGTTTTCCACACCCGTAAAAATTACAATTCGGTGCTTTGGTCAAATTGTACCGACCGAGGTATTTTTATACACACCTATCCATTACCCCTGTAAAATCTGTGGAAACTTATATTAGTATCGTGGAAAAAGACCAAAAAATAGCGGGCAAACATTGTCAAAAGCACGCCAAATCGATAAAATATATCAGATATGCCAAAAAGAACTTATCAGCCAAAGAAACGCTCTCGCGCAAGAGAACATGGTTTCTTGAAGAGAATGAGCAGCAAAGCCGGCCGCAGCGTACTCAAACGCCGCCGTAACAAAGGCCGCGCCAGTCTGTCCGCGTAGGATATGATCTCTGTTCGTAATCGCTTTCACGGCCGAGGCGGCCTAAAAAGAGTGTACGAACAGGGGCGTACAGTTCGCGCGCCGCTTATTAGTCTCAAATATAACGAGCGCAGAAAGCCAGGTTACCGGGCTGCTGTAGTAGTAAGCCGGAAAGTTCATAAATCAGCCGTGACACGTAACCGCATACGCCGCCGGATATATGAGATTATTCGCTGTGCCGATCCAGAGCTCACTAGTCAGAAAGATATGATATTCACAGTCTTTAGCGATAAGACGGCCGAACTCGAGGCGCCAAAGTTAAAAGTGGCCGTTGAGGAACTGCTTAAGAGAAGTAACTAGCGAACTGATCAGGATCACGGTATTATAGAAGCAGAAACTAACCGGGAATAATTCTGAGTACATGTTTACGACCCTGATCGTACAACCTATCTTTAATCTGCTGGTGTTGGTCTACGCACTTCTGCCCGGCCATAATTTCGGCTTGGCGTTAATCATCTTCACTATAATTATCCGTCTGATACTTTGGCCGTTAGTGAAAAAACAGCTTCACCAGGCAAAAGCCATGCGTGAGATGCAGCCGGAAATCAAACGTATTAAAAAAGCCGCTAAAGGCAACCGCCAAAAAGAATCTCAGCTGCTCATGGAGCTTTATAAAGAACGCGGCATTAACCCTATAGGCACCTTCCCAATTCTAATAATCCAGTTTGTTATCTTAATTGGCTTGTATAGCGGTTTGCGGCGCGTTATAGAAAATCCACACGAGCTTATTAGCTTTGCCTATCCGTCGCTGCAACACATGAGCTGGATGCAGTCTCTGGCTCATGACATACATAGGTTCGACAATACTTTATTCGGAATAGTTGATCTAGGCAAAGCGGCTCTTAACAGCGGTGGCATATATTGGCCGGCAATGATTATCGTAGCGGCTAGCGCCGTAGCTCAATACTATCAGGCCAAACAACTTATGCCTGACGATAAAGAACAACGGGGCCTGCGCGACATCCTAAAGGCTGCTAATAACGGCAAACAAGCCGACCAGTCTGAAATCAATGCCGCTGTCGGCCGCAGTACTCGATATCTGCTGCCAGGTATGATCTTTCTGTTCACAGTTAATATCCCTTCAGCCCTGAGTCTTTACTGGTTAACCGGCGGCGTGGTGGCATATATCCAGCAAGCCTATATACTGCGCCAAGACGAAGAAGAAATGGAAGAAATTGCCGATAAGCCTGGCAAAAGCGTAAAAGACATACCGGAAGCTGAAATAGTAGAGCCAGCCAAGGCCGCCAAAAACCCTAAACAGGGTTCAAAAAAAGCTAAACGGCGAAGGAAGCAACGATGAGCGACAATATGGAAGAAGCCATAATTTACGCCAAAAAATATCTCGAAGACTTATTGTCTTTCTTTGGACTTAATACCGACGTTTATGCCACTAGCGACGAAGAAGTCATCCAGCTGAACGTACCCAGCACGCACCTGAACGGCTTTTTGATCGGCCAGCGCGGCGAAAATATGCGCTCTTTGCAATATCTAACTAGCACAGCGCTCAAGAACAACGGCTACAGCCATACCAGGGTTAATGTAGACATAGCGGATTACAAGAAACAGCGTGCAGATCGGCTAAAAGGCCAGGCCGAAGAGTGGGTTAAGCAAGTTAAAGACAGCGGCGAGTCAATGGACCTCAAACCCATGAATGCTGCCGACCGGCGGGTGATTCACAAATTAGCAGGCGAGTACGGTATAGACACTGAATCAGTCGGCGAGGGCCGCGACAGGCACATTATATTAAAGCCGGGCTCAGACAAAGACAATTAATCTTAACCAAAACTTTTCACAGGCTTTTTAGCAATAATAAACGGCCTGATTACCTTTTGAGCGCTTCGGTTAAGGCTAATCACAGTGCGGTTAGGCCAATACCAGTGACTGTCGCTGACGACTATATAGGTTAGAGCGCCGCCGCCTTGCAAGAAGAGTATTAGCACAACTGCCAGCACACCTATTTTTAAATGATGTTTTTGAGCCAAAGCCTGGCGATAAGCTAGCGCAACCAACAGCATGGCGGGCAAGATAACGGGGAACAAATAGCGGCCGTTAATGGCAATTTTTTGGCCGACATGCAGAAAGTCCGCATAGTTGCGCACTAACAATAAACCAGCGTAAAGCAAACAAATAAATAGCAAAAATCCAATATAGTGGTAGCGTCTAAAAATTACCTGGTGATAGCGCACAAACAGTAACACGCCAACCAAAAACACTATTAGCGCCGCCCCAAAAACGATTGGCAAAGGGTTAATGCTTAAATAATAAGCCTGCGGACTAGCGCCGCCGCTGGAGGTATAAAACGATGCCACGAACATCCGGTAAGTCCAACTAGCGGTATAGAGCAGCGGGTTGGTGTTCACGGGAACTTTATGAGCTAAAGCAATCTGGTTGCGTTGCCAGGCGCCATAACCGGCGCATTCACGGGCGCTTAGCACTTGATCGCAGCTCGGTGTGGGGTTATGATAAATCGCCAGGTTAACTCCGTACATCTCCGTAAACATAACTAGCGCTATAATCAGCGGCAGTCCAACTGCTAGTTTGCGTTGCCAACTGCTAGATTGCCAATTAGCTTTAACGTCATGCACAAACTTTAAAGACTTCTGCTTGTTACGGCGCCAAATCTGCCAGCCCAGCCAAAGCACGATGCCCATAAAAATCGGTAAAAACTCAAACTGTACCAAGCTGCCAAACATACAAAGGGTTAATAATTGCAGCATCTGACCCAAACGCAACGGTTTGTCCCGCGCTAAACGGTTACTTACCGAAAGTGTCAGTAAAAGCGCCCAGGCGGCCAGTGGCATCACTAAATTGTCATAATTAATCTGTCCTGCCAGCAATGGAACCACTGGCGTAAGGATAAAAAATAATAAAACACCGTTAGCCATCGCTCGCGAAACCTTAGTTTTAAGAAGCAAGCGGCGAAATAGTATCAGCCCCATACCGAATAAAGCAATGTTAATGAAGCGTAAAAAGATAATCTGCACCATTTGGCTACCGGTAAGCGCGGAAATTAACCGATAAGGAAAGCTCATCAGGTACTGGTACAGGTATGACGGCTCGCGGGCTAAGGGTCCGGCCCAGGCCGCATCCGGCGGCTGGCTCCAGAAGATTGGACTCCAGCGGTGGGCGTAAAGCTGGATAACGCCAAAATGCGTGTTTTCGTCGAATACCATAGGGTAGGCGGCCGAAACAGCAATCCACGCGGATTCCAAAACAAACAAGGCCAAAACGGCTTTAAAGAAGCGCTCGGAGCGCAGTACCCTCAGGATATTTGTTTGCAATTCCCCCATTGCCTGAACTTATTATATAGCTAACCACAAGCATAAGCGGAGATATTTAAGACTTTAAAACTTTTTCGTAAACGGCCAAAGTTTGTTTAGCCATGCGCTGCCAAGAGTATTTTCTAACCTGGTCTCTCCCGCGCTTTATAAGCTTGCCGCGCAGCTTTTTGTCGGTAAGAACTTGCTCAATAGCACCTGCCATGTCGGCAACGTCAAGCGGATCAAAGTAGTGGGCCGCGTCGCCGCAGACTTCCGGGATGCAAGTAGCGTTGCTGGCAACTACCGGGGCGCCGTTTAACATTGCTTCCAGCGGCGGCAGACCAAAACCTTCGCTCAAAGACGGATAAACATAGGCCTTAGTATTCTCCATGGCCCATTTCAGCTGTCCGTCGCTTATCCAATCGGTCAGAATTACCCGATCGGCTACTTTTAGCTGCTCAGCCAAGGTTTCATAGGTGGCATGCGACCTGTCTTTTTTGCCGGCGATCATCAAGTATAAATCGGGATGTTTAGCATGCAGCCGGGCAAAGGCTTGAATCAAGCGCTCCAGGTTTTTGTGCGGCAGGGGGCGGCCGTTGAACATAATAAATTGCTTGCCTTTAAAAGCCGGAATCGGTTCAGACGGCTCATCAAAAACATCAGCGGCTTCCGGTGTAACGATAATTTTATCGGGATTAACAGCGGTGTAGTGCACCACATCACCTTTTACAAACTCCGTAGCAGTAATAATAGCTGCTGATTTACTAGCCACCCGGCGCACCACAGACTTATAAACAACCTGCTTAAATTTAAAGACAAGAAAATTCTTGTTAGGATTGCGGAAGCGGGCAGTGGTTAGGTCATGCATGGTTGTAATAACTTTGCCGCGGTAAAGTATGGGCTGATGGTCTTTGCCAAAATGTACCAGATCTGGCCCCAGACTTTTAATACGTTTTTTAAAGCCAAGCTGCTCGGCAAAGGTGAATTCTTTGTAATCCGCCTCTACAACGTTAAAGCTCGGCGCCACTTTTTTTAAGTAGCCCATACGGTGGGACTTGGCCAGGACGATTATTTCGTGCCCGGGATTTAGTTTGTCTAAATGCTCAACTAATTTGTCTATGTAGCGGCCGGTGCTGGTGCCGGATTCTCGGGCATCTATAACTATTCTAGCCACGCCTGCCTCTTAGCTTCCAAGCTAGGCCGCGTAGCCGACGCAGATTGCGGGCATTGGGCGGAAGATCATGCACCATCATGCCCCAAATATATTCATCGGAGACTTTTTTGCCGGCCTGAATGCGCTTTCGCTCAAAATGTTTGGCAAAGATTAGCCCTGTGCCTTTTAAGTCGCCCTTAAGGGCTGCCCAACCATGTCCGCGGCCAATAGCCCGCAGGAAAAATAGCGTGTGCGCTAACGTAAAACGCCAGCCCACAGTCCACCAATACTGCCCGGGCAAATTTTTATAAAGCAGTAGCGGCTGGTTTTTCATGGTTTGGTAAGCAGTGAAGCCTTTAATTTTTCCAGACGTTACACCAATGGAGTGGCGTACGGTAGCGGCCGGCACATAGCGCACCTTCCAGCCGGCCAGCTGGGCGCGGAAGCTCAAGTCTACATCTTCGTAGTAAGCAAAAAATTCTTCATCGAATAGACCGATTTCTTGCAACATTTTCACTCGGTATAAACTAGCGCCGCCGCTGGCGCCGAAAACCTCGGTCTGATCGTCGTACTGGCCGTTGTCTGTTTCGCCACGGCCACGCGGGTAGGGCAATCCCCAATTAGTCAGATAATCACCGGTACTATCTAGCTTTTTGCCTTTGGCGTCCAAGATCTTCGAGGTGGCAATACCAGTCCGAGGGTTTTTATCTAACGCAGCCACTAGCTCGCTCAGCCAATCTTTATCGGCAACAGCGTCGTTATTCAGCGTAGCCACGTATTTTAGGCCGTCGTCAATAGCCCGGCGAAAACCAGGGTTTACGCCGCCGGCAAAACCTTTGTTTTTGTCGTGCAATATTACTTCCAGGCCGGAGTATTTTTCTAGTAGCTGCAGCGAGCCGTCTACCGAACCGTTGTCTACTACGATCACGCGGCACGGTAACGACTGTTTTAGCAGAGAATCCAAACAAGCAGCCAAATGGTCGGCACCGTTCCAGTTCGGCACTACTACGGCTACATTTGAAGAATTCTTAACCATCGACGTTAGCCTTCATTTACTCTATAATAACCCATAACTTACGTATGAAACGCTTATTTTCTAAGCAGAACCGCGCCCTGCTATCCGAGTTGGTACGCACCGACTTCAAGCTGCGCTACCAAGGCTCCGTACTGGGCTACGCCTGGTCGCTGCTTAGACCGCTGCTGCTGTTCGTAATTCTGTATGCGGTTTTCGTTGTAGTGCTGAAATCAGGCGGCGGAATTCCTCACTTTCCAGTTTATTTATTGCTAGGTATCGTTATTTGGAACTTTTTCCTGGAAATGACTTCACAAAGCCTTGGTTCTATCGTTGAGAGAGGTGAACTTATCCGTAAAATTCGTATACCGCGTTGGATCATTGTACTCAGCAGCAGCATATCGGCACTTATAAACCTACTTCTAAATCTGATAGTAGTAGCAGTCTTCATGTTGCTTAATCATGTTGATCTATTGGAAACTAGCTTATGGTTGCCGCTGATTCTACTAGAGGTGTACTTGTTGGCGCTAGGATTTTCCTTGTTTCTGTCAGCCGCTTTTGTAAAATACAGAGATATAAATTACATTTGGGAAGTAGTACTTCAGGCGGGCTTTTATATGACACCGATCCTGTACTCAATAACAATTATTCCTAACCTCACAGCACAGAAGCTAATCCTGCTTAATCCTCTCGCTCAAGCCATCCAGGATGCTCGTTACAGCATTATTACCCACCAGACGCAGACAATCTACAAGACTTTTGAACGAGGTCCATACTCGTTAATACCATTTGCTATAACGTCATTAGTAATTATCTGCGGAACCGTTTACTTTCGAAAGCAATCTAGGTATTTTGCGGAGAATATATAGCAAGTATGAGTGTTGATGATCAGCTGGCTGTAAAAGTTGAAAACGTTAGCAAAGTATTTAAACTGCCGCGCGAAAAATCGTCTTCAGTGAAAGATAAGATAATCAGTATTCCCCGGAGAAATAAAGGATACGAAGTCCAGCGCGCTTTGCACGATATATCCTTTGAAGTTCGCAAAGGAGAGTTCTATGGCATAGTAGGCAAAAACGGGGGCGGCAAAAGCACCCTATTAAAGGTAATATCTGGAATTTATGAGCCATCGCACGGTAACGTCCAGGTGAACGGCAAATTAACACCTTTCATTGAATTGGGAGTAGGGTTCAATCCTGAACTTACCGGAAGAGAAAACATCTTCTTAAACGGCGCCTTGCTGGGCTTCAACCGCAAGGAAATGAGCAAAATGTACAAAGATATCGTAGCTTTCGCCGAGCTAGAGCGCTTCATGGACCAAAAATTAAAAAATTATTCGTCTGGCATGCAGGTTCGATTAGCGTTCTCTATTGCTATTCGCGCCAAAAGCGACATATTGGTTATGGACGAAGTGCTGGCTGTTGGCGACGCTGCTTTCCAAAAAAAATGTTTCGAGATTTTTCGCGACCTAAAGAAGCAAGGCCGGACCATAATTTTAGTAACGCATGATATGGGGAATGTCGAACGCTTTTGCGACCGTGTGCTGGTCATTAATGAAGGCGAACAGATGGCCGTAACTACACCAGGAGAGGCATCATCCATGTACGCTCGACTGAACATAAGCGAAGCTCAGCAAGAGTCAACAGATAAAAAGTACCAAGTTAGCAAAAATCGTCTCGGGTCCGGCAAGATAAAAGTGGTGAAAGCAAAAACGTTTTTACGCGGTAAGCCTGCAAATGTCTTCAATATGGGTGACGACTTTGGTCTTGAGTTGGACTTAAAGCGCTCCGCCGGTTATGAAACAGCCCCCCTTACATGCGGCCTGGCTTTTTTCAATGAGGACGAAGTGAACGTTATCGGGCCAAATAGCGAGGCCGTTACGCTGCAAGAAGGTGCTACAAAAGTAACCTTTACTTTGCCAAATCTGACCCTGACTCCCGGAGAGTACGGCATAACCATAGCGCTTTACGACAAAGATGCACCGGAAAATTACTATGACTTACTCGATAAATGGGTACACTTTTCCGTGGTTACCGACCACATAACTCACGGACTGGTTGAAATAAATGGAACATGGGAGTCCGACAAGTAATAATGGAAGAAAAAAGTAGCAAGCAAAAGATCGAACAAGCCGAGTATCGCAGCAAATTGATTAGCGCCGAACTGGAAGCTATTAAAAGCTCAAAAGCTTACCGGCTATCAAAAGCCGTTGGGATTATTAAGGCTCAAATTATGTCTGACCCGGTTGGTTTGCCCAAAAAAGCGGCTCGAATTTTATTAAACGACCCAAAAAAACTCCGTCATATATTCCGAACTGCGAGTAGAGGCGCGTTCATAGCCCAAAGTATTGCCGAACAAACGGCGAAATACCAAGAGTGGATACTGTTGAACGAACCTGACGAAGCCCAATTAGAGACTCAGCGCCAAAAAAGCGACACGTTCAAGCAGAGGCCGCTCATCAGCATTATTACGCCGGTTTTCAATCCTCCCGTAGACGTCCTTGAAGAGCTAATTGAGTCAGTACTTGAACAAACTTATGCTAATTTCGAGCTGTGCCTTGGCGATTTCGGAGACGATAAAGAAGTACAAGCTCTGATTCAAAAATGCGCCGATATTGATCCCCGTATAAAAAATATGAGGTTCAAGGACAATCGAGGAATTGCCTATAATTCCAATCAGATACTTAAAAAAGTCACTGGTGATTTTATCGCGTTACTCGACCATGACGATACACTGTCGCCGGACGCATTGTATGAAAACGTCCAGCTTATAAATCAGCAAGAAGTAGATTTCATATATTCAGACAAGGATAAAATCGACGAAAAAGGAAATCGCTTCGACCCCTTCTTTAAGCCGAAGCTGTCTCCAGAAACTCTCCTCAATATTAACTATCTGACCCACTTAAACGTCATGCGAACTAAGCTGGTTAAAGAAGTGGGGGGCTGGGACTCGAACACCGACGGCGCACAAGACTGGGATTTATTTCTTAAGCTCATGGCAAAAACCGGTAAAGTAGCGCATATACCGAAAGTTCTTTACCACTGGAGAGTGATAGCTACCTCTACAGCCCACTCTATCGAGACCAAGCCGTACGCGCTGGCTGGCCAACGCAAAGCGGTAGATAAATATCTCCAAACAGAAAGTATTCCGGCGACGTCTTATCACAAAAAAACTGAACTATTTCTACGGTGGAATGAAGGAGCGGTTGACTCCAATCCCATGGTTTTTATAGATTTTAGCAGCATTGCTAACTTACGAAGAACGGTACGACATCTAAAAAGAGTAACTAATAAACCTAGATTTGCCGTCTTGGTTTCCAGTAAACTAGCTGCAAGTAAACAAAAAATTACTAAAAACTTCTCAGCTGACGTAATTGTCTATGGGGACGATGAACTCGCCGCGCAAATTGGCGCCTATATTAAGAAGTCGGACATTGCCTCCAAATATAAGACGTCGCTAGTTGTGCATGATAAAGTTAAATTTTCTAAGAAGCACAATTGGTATCAAGACCTAAGCGGCTGGCTGTTAATTCAAGACGTTGCTGCCGTAAGCGGAAGGCTTGTCAACAGAAGAGATCTTATAGTTGATAGCGGGGGAGTGATTACACCCGACTTTCAGTATGCTCCTCTATTCCAAGGCTTCCCGCGTTACTACCAAAGCTATTTAGGGAATGCGGAATGGGTCCGCAACCTGAGCATTTTGTCATCGTCTTTGTGCGCCACTAGAACCTCACTGCTTGTAGATTTTACATCTGACCCGGCGCGGCCGGCTGACAGCATGGATGCCTATTTTATATGGCTTTCTATGGCAAAAGCACACCGGCTGGTAATGACGCCTCACGTCACAGCCACAATATCCGGTGATAGGGAAGTTGATCCGCCACGTAAGATTAGTGCCGGCAAACAGATGTTTAAAAAAGGAAAACTATTCCAAGATCCCTACAGCAATCCAAACATGAGCGTGGATGACCCGCTGAGACTGTTTGATGACGAGCCGCTAGTAGGCTTGAACGAACCAGTATCTAATGAGCCGATTGATAAGTACCAGCACGACGCGGTTATTTTAGCAGGCACATTTGATTTAAACATAGCAGAGCTAGAAGAAAACATGCGCGTGACGACTTCACAAGAGGAACTTAAAAATCCAAAGTCCGTTGCTTGGTTTTTACCTGCTTTCGATTCTGTCTACGCTGGGCTTATGAACATTTTTAGCTTTGCCTGCTATATATCCGAAGAGAAGAAGCTAAATACAACCATATATATCCTCAAAAACGAGAAAGATGTATCAACAGAAAGAAAATTGATAGTTGATGCTTTCCCTGCATTGAAAAATGCAACGTTTGTATCTACTGCCCCCAATAACGTTAGCCACATCAAGCAGCACGACATAGGGATTGCTACGCAGTGGGCTACAGCCTTTTTGCTTGCAAAAGCGAACAGGTTTCAACGAAAATGCTACTTTATCCAAGACAATGAAGCTAACTTTTATCCTAAGGGATCTATATCTGCGCTGGTAGAACTAACTTATAAACTTGGCTTCACCGCTATAGCAAATACTGCGGGCTTGCTCGAACTCTACAAACGAAAATATGGAGGCAGCGGTGTTGTAACTAAGTCCCTTGTCAAGTTAGACTCCTACCACCCAAGACAAAACAAGTTTTATGCAACAAAAAAACCATACAAAGTATTTTTCTATGCGCGGCCAAATATGCCACGCAACGCCTTCGAGCTCGGAGTGGCGGGTCTTAAGAAGTTAAAACAAGAGTTAGGCGATGACGTAGAAATAATCACCGCCGGAGCCGCATGGGAGCCTTCCGATTACGAAGTCGAGGGCCTATTCACAAACCTGGGAAAGGTTACCTACGACGCAGTGCCGAAGCTGTATCGCTCTGTGGATGCCGGTCTCATGTTTATGTTCAGCGGACATCCCGGTGTCACCGCGTCAGAGTTGATGGCTAGCGGTTGTCCTGTAGTTGTGAACGAATACGATGACGTCACTTGGAAAGAGTTGTATCAGCACGAAAAGACCTGCCTCGTAAGCTTGCCGACAGCTTCTGAAATTGCTCGCAACGTTCGACGCTGCCTGGAGGAGCCTACATTAAGAAAGAAACTGATAAAAGGCGGTCTTGATAAGGCTGCCGACTTCTATAAGGGTTACGAAAAATCGCTCGATGAAGCGTGCAAGGTAATAATTAGCGGGAAGGCAAGCTAGATAAATACTTTTTAGCGCGACGTGACGTTTTTATAATTAACCGCAATGGCTTTGTAGCTTGCCATGACTTAGAGCTAAGCACGTTCTTGATCTCGGCTTCCAACAGATGTATTATCTGTTGCTGATCGTCATATTGAGATTTTAATTCTCGCCACGATGGTGGATGCTTGACTGAGGGAAACGAAGACAGTTGTCGACCCAACGCACCCTGGCCGCCAACTTTTTCTAAACTTACAAAAAATTCATACTCACCATTCCTCGTTTCGTAAAAAGAGGCAACCCTGAAGTCGAGAAGCCGCAGGTTAACGAGTGTTTTCAGTATATTTATGAAAGATGATGGCGTGAAGACATGACAATGGGTGTCTATGTATTCATTTGTGTCGCGGTTTTTCAGGCTGTAGCTGAGTGCGTCAGATAGTGAGTAGCGGTGCGGCCCAGCCCCTTCAGTGTTATACAGTTGTCCGTTCCAGACTTGCTTAGGGTCTACCTTAAGCCGGTAGTTAGCCATATAGTCAAATACCATACCTGGCGCTGGTTTTGACCTTTTATCTAAGTAGGCGCCAACGATATCCGCCGGCCGAGAATCATCACGATCGATGTCAAAAGTATAGCGCTTGTCGGGAATGGCAAGTGATAGGACACCGCTTGGTTTTAAACAACTAGCCATGTCTTTTAGCCAAGTAACCATGTCCGGCACATGCTCTATAACGTGCGAAGCGATAATATAATCGAATTTTCTATTATCAACTGCCTGACGTAAAGTCCTTCCGTGTAACGGAAAGTCCACCTCAACTATTTGATCGGATGGAACGTTTTCATCGTTCTTATATAGCGCTTTTATTTCCTCGGTAGATACATGGTCAACGTATTGGATGTTGGACTCAGATTTAGCTACTACAGGCCAACACAGTGGACCAATCTCAAGTCCCTTACCCATGAGATCAATTTTTTTTAAGAGCTTGGACCTTCTTTTCACGAACCTGTCTCCGAACAGCTTAAATGTCTTAGCATAATTATGAGTAGTATCAACTTTATCACATACTTATATGCTTCGGGCAAAGCGGCGGGGGAACATCACTTGCTAGAGTTTGGCGTATCAACGGGTTAATTGATGGGAGTGCCTTGAGGTATAAGCGCCATGGTTGTGCCGTATAAATAAGTTATAGGTATATTCGCATAAGGTTGCATAGCAGCCCAGTTGGTGACCCAGCGACGCTGACCTGAATCCATGTAATACAGTTTGCCAGCGTCATCTTTTATGATTCTAGAAGTCGAGCCGGCGAGGGAGAAAGAATCAAAAGTAGCATCGTCAACAACTAATATAGGGTTTGAGGCGCTAATGGTGTTGGTAAGTGTAGCTCCGTCGGGGAAGCCGAGCGCCTGCCCAAAATTGAGGAACTTGATGCCAGAACCAGTCTTTTGTATCAGTAACGATCCTTGCCGACCATCGTTCGTAATGGTTCCTAGTGTAGTTGGTGTGAGCTTAGCTGGCTGCACGCCGTGGCTGAGATAACCGTATGAAACTGCTTGTTCGAAGGATAACTGTATTTTTTTGCCTCCGACCATGAGCCATGTTCGGGAATCGCCGCCGTCTGTTGACTGGACAAGATAAGAAGCTTCGCTGGCGCTTGGGAAATAATCACTCGGTAAAGTTACAGGACTATGCGAAGCGGGCTGGTAAGCATCCACGAACCTACTAATTGGTATTTTATTGCCCCCGGACATTATATAAGAAGTTGAGCCGATTTTTATGAAAGCTTGCAAAGTGCTGCCGGACGTTGAATAACGATCCAGGGTCGAGTCAGATAGCACCGGCGTAGCAGAGTTTACTCCCCATGCGTCATTATAGGTGGGGTCTATAGTGTATTTAACATTATTCATCGCCAGGTAAGCTTGTCCAGCGCCATCTTTAGCTAGGTAGTTAACGAAAGCACCTTCAGGAATTTTGTTAACTAACTGGCTGGACGTGGACATAATGCTTCCTCCCCATGCGCTTTTAGCGGCCGATGACATGAGATAGTGCTTGGTGCCTTCATCCATGGTGTAGGTGTATGGAGAGCCTGCGGCATTGATTGTCGTAGTGGCATCGGCTCCGCGGGTTAGCAGGTCCAAGCTTTGATTGGAGTAAACCGGCGGCGAAGCCCCATGCGCTAGCCATGCCTGGGCCACAGGTGAAGTAGCTATATAGTGTTTAGCGCCATCGACAACCCAATATTGCGAAGGACTGGCAGTCTGAACAACATATGCAAGATTACCTCTATCGGTTAAGTTGGACAAGAAAGCCGGACTCAAGCCCGACAACGGAGTAGAAGCAGCTTTACCCCATAATTGAGCAAGATCCGCTGAACTAATATAGTGTTTGTTGCCTCCTTCAAGCATGAACCATTGGCCGTTTGTAGAGTTTACGCCAAATACAGTTGCAGCGTTTGTGGGCAAAAAAGCAAGAGTACTTGAGTCGTAGGAGACCGAAGAACTTGACCCATAGTAGGCGTTCTGGACATCGCTATTGCTAAAGAATAATTTTCTACCTGAGTCTACAACATACTTAGTAGACCCGGTTGCTGCGTATTGAGTCACGCTACTACCCGTTGCCAAGCTGCTTAGGTAACTGGTTGACAGCGTTGTTAGTTGGTCAGAGGTATAGCGCCATTCATATAACATGTTTGCATCCGGAATAGGATGTTTTTGTCCCTTATCTAATAAATATATCTGCCCATTTGGTTGTGATGAATCCTGCGCGAACCGTCCTAGCCAAGTGCCGCTTGGTATCGCTCTGGTAAGCCCTAACGACTGGACAGCGTCACTCGCATTTAGATTGAGCAGAGATAAGTAATCACTTTGCCTCACCCAGTGAAGTTTTTGATTCTCCACTACAAACAAGTTGCCCCAGTCATCTGACAAAAGATGGCCGACCCAACCATGTGTTGGCAAGCTATTGAAATACGTTTGTGAGACTTGTTGCACAGGCAATGTATCAAGCCCCCAGTCGTGCATGATGTCGTAAGACGGAAGATAATATTTTCCGGCAGACGTTTGTAAGTAAAGAGCATTAGCGCTGGGATCTTGGATGACAGCGTAATAAAGACTACTGTTAGTTGTTGGACCGAACCAGCTGGTAAAAATGCTGAAGAAGTGCTGGTTGCCAGAAAAATGTGGTGTGTACCAATACAGCGCTGCTGTGGCGCCGTCGTCCATATGTACGGCTGTACCGTCAATTGTAGTATATCCATCAAAATAGGTTGCTGCCTGGCCGCAGCCACGGCTTAAAGTCCCTTGAGTCATCGGCCCGCCATAACAAGTTGGCGGGTCATCTGAATTGTTCCAGCCGCCTTTTATGACGGCCCAGCCGGTATTGCCTTCTGATCGCTGCTCACCGAACTTGAATAGCCATGCCGCATGGATAACTTGTTTACTAAAACCGCTCATAGTGGCCGGGTTGGTCGGGCAGCTGCCGCTATCCGGGCACCCGTACCCCATAGCGGTGTTAATGTAGGCGCAATGATATGAAGCATCTCCGGAAACTACGGATGATTCTTTTTGTAGCGTAGCTAATAAGACCTGAGGATTTATTCCGTAAGCTTGAGCGGCATCGTAAACTACCTGGCCGCCTGATACATTACCGCCGTATAAAAAGCCTTGCGAGGGGTTATAGCCTATTGGATCAGGAGAAGAAAAGCCGTTGTGGGTGCTAATACAACTGCTCGGGAAGTTGCTGTTCAGCCAGCTATCAATTTGGCTGGCACTCATAGAATTGGCATTGTCAAATATTGAATCGTCAATGATCCTGTTCTGGTTAAATGAATCAGCTGACGCATGACTTACAAACGACAATCCAAACGCGACAACCACTATGAGGATTATGCCAAAGTATAATAAACGTTTCATTGGGCGACCACCAGATCCATTGTGTCTGAAGCGTCTTTAGTTTGCCCGCTCAAGCTGGCAATTGCCTGAATTTTCCACGATCCTACAGTAAGACCAATGTCTTGGAGTTTCCATGTCCAATAGGCTGTACCATTATCATCAGTAGTTTTAGACGGTAGCTCTCTAGTCGCTCCGTCTTTTGTGAAAACAATTTTACAGCTTGCTCCTGGAGTAGTATTACATACCGAAGAAATAACATTAGGGGCTGGCGAGCTGCTAAGATTCGGGTGATGGTTGCTCACAAAATTACCGAAAGGAACATACACAGTCAAAGACGAGGATTGAGGCGAAGAGGCGGTATTGTTATTTGAGCCACTTTGCTTATTACTTGGAGACTTGCCGGAAGACTTTTTCTCTCCTTTGGTGGCAAAAGAAGAGCTCGAGGCCACAAGAGACTCTTTTTTATGATGAAAGAAGTGGGTTGTGTTGGTGAGCTCTAGCGCTGTGATAGTGCCGGCAACTAACACGACGCAAATCAGTGCGACCGCACGCTTATTTAATCTTCTTCGCCTTATTAACTTGAATGCCATGTTTTTATTTTAATAGTTATTGTCATATTTTAACATTAAAAATCAAACATTAACAGGTTTAGCGAACAAAAAAAGGGTTAAATGAATGCTGTATAATAGCAAAAGTTCTGCCAGCTAAAAGCAAGAAACTTTTTCATTCATGTCAACAGCGCAAACTAGCACAACTCAGCCAAAGGTAACTACCGAGGCGGATGCTCAAACTTTTTTTAAGAAATATATAGTGCCAATACTTGAAAAACCCGAGAAGGTATTTGTAATCCTCTCCCTTATTTTTGGCGTGGCTATGATTATTGCTATGCCGCTTTTTATGGTGCCTGACGAAGGTGTGCATTTTGACCGTGCATATCAAGTAGGGGAGGGTCATCTTACTAGCCAGACGGTAAGAGGTATAACTGGCGGCAGAGTCCCAAACTTTCCTGGTTCAAGCGTTGTAAATGGTGTAGGTATACCTCCAATTCCAAGAAGCCACTACTTCACAACTATACCCAAGTCGCAAACAAAGTTTATACCGTTTCCGTCGTCGGCACTGTATAGTCCGGCCGGCTATATGCCACAAGCAGTTGGTATAGACATTGGCAAGATAGTCCGCCATTCGGCTGGCACCATGATACTGGGCGGACGGCTCTGCAATCTTATCGCATATGTATTCTTGGTCTGGTTAGCAATCCGGATTGCCCGTCATGGTAAATGGGTATATGCCGTTATTGGTCTTTTCCCGGTGGCCATTCAAGAAGCAGCCTCTTTGTCGACTGATGTGATGACCATTGGTTTGGCGTTTATTACGATAGCTTTAACACACAATTTGTTTACCCAAAAGAAGCTCATAAGCAGAAACCAATGCATAGCGCTTATTGGTCTAGCAATCGGGCTTGGATTAACAAAACAGACCAACATAGTTTTGTTATCGCCCCTTATCTTCTTGCCGAAACGGATCTTCCCGAAGCCAAGCTATAAACTTTTAATAGTTGCTGGCGCCCTTGGAGCTAGCCTGCTAGCCGTGTTTACTTGGTACGCGACCATTAAGCTGAATCATTATGAGCTGGATTACTCTGCAACCCTGAGTATAGACAAAGTGGATCAAACGGCTCAAATAAAACATGCCATTACACACCCCCTAGACTTTATAAAAACGCTGGCGAAAACGTATGTATTTGCCGGCTTTAAAGGCATACCTCTTCCTGATTTCTTCTGGGTTTCAATGTATGGAGACTTTTCGCTTCTTGTATACACCCTTCCGATTCCGTTCATCTTTTTGGGATATCTAGCGCTGACGTTAGCTTACTTTTATAGCGGCTCTATCATCCGAGAAGAAAAAAGTATTGTTGCTCGTCTAGCCTGGACACAGACAACAACCTTTATTATTTCTATCATTGTGATCGCGGCGGCTCTTTATGCGGTGTGGACGCCAGTAGGCGCACAACAGGTTGCTGGCCTGCAGGGCAGGTACTTTATTCCGATTCTGCCATTGCTCATTCCCTTCTTTATAGTCTTAAGCCGATGGGTAAAGGTAACTCTAGATAAACCTTACAGAATGGGAATGATAGTGTCGGCAGTCGCAAGCGTGAATTTACTAGCCATGCTAGTGCTTACCTTGAAATATTATTGGTAATAATCGTTAAACTTTATTTAACCGGCATAACGACCTATGTATAAGCTATGCCTTGAGTAGACGCCGCACCAGTTGTTATAGTATTTAAGAAGAAATAACAGGAGACACCTTGATACATATAGCTTCGCCTGACATTGGGCCGGAAGAAACCGCAGCCGTAAATGATGTTCTAAAGTCCGGAATGTTGGCACAAGGCCCTAAAGTTGCGGAGCTAGAAAAGTCTTTTGCAGAGTACTGCGGTACCAAATACGCTGCTGCTGTCAGCAGCGGTACTGCGGCTATCCACGCTGCCTTATATGCCGCTGGAGTTGGTCCGGGCGATGAAGTCATAACCACCCCTTTTAGTTTCATTGCCACTATAAACCCAATTTTATTTATTGGGGCTAAGCCAGTATTAGTTGATATTGACCCAGCAACATTTAATATCAATACTTCTCAGCTAGAGGCAGCCATAACATCTAAAACAAAAGCCATAGTACCGATACATTTATATGGCCAAGCATGTGACTTCGACGAACTGGCCGAAACAGCCAATAAACACAATTTAAAAGTTATTGAAGATGCATGCCAAGCAATTGGCGCGGAGTACAAAGGCAAAAAAATTGGCGGTCTAGGAGATCTTGGTTGCTTCTCGCTGTATGCCACCAAGAATATTATGTCCGGCGAGGGCGGCATGGTTACCACCAGCAATGAAGATTACATAAAAGTTATTAAGCAGTTTCGCCAGCACGGCATGACTGGTCCATATGAGTATGCAGACATTGGCTATAACTACCGTATGACTGACCTGCAAGCTGCTATAGCCATTGAACAGCTTAAAAAAGCTGACAATTTTAACTCCGCACGACAAAAAAATGCTGAGCTGCTGAACGATAAATTAGCTGATGTAATCGGAATAGAGTTACCGCAAATCGCGGATAACCGCACCCATGTCTTTCATCAATTTACAGTTAGGCTTACAGAAGAATTTCCGCTAAGTCGAGACGAATTTATAGAAAAGCTAAAGGAGAATGGCATAATGGCCGGTGCATATTATCCCAAAGCTCTGCACGAATATTCGCATATCGCTAAACTTGGCTTTAAGACGGGTGACTTTCCGGAAGCGGAAAAGGCCGCAAAACAAGTTGTATCGTTGCCAGTTCATCCTAAAGTCAGCAAAGACGATATAGAAACCATTGTCTCTGCCATAAAGGAGCTTGCTAATGGCAGCTAAAAAAATACGTGTGGCTGTAATTGGTGCTGGCAATATGGGGCGCAATCATTTGCGTAACTACTCTGCTTTACCGGAAGCAGATCTAGTGGGCTTAGCAGATATAAATTCTGCCACTAAAGAGCTAGCTGATGAATACAAGACCAAACACTTCACTGATTATAAAAAGATGCTGGACAAGCTAAAGCCAGATGCAGTTTCAATAGTGGTACCGACACCGTTTCACGCCGAGGTTGCTTCAGAAGCTCTAGAGCGGGGCATTCATTGTTTATTAGAAAAACCTATTGCCAGCACTGTCCAAGAGGCTGACAAGCTAATAAAGCTCGCAAAACAGCATAAAGTTGTTTTTACTGTCGGACACATAGAACACTACAGCCCGCTGATTAAAAAACTAAAGTCTATGGTAGACGAAGGTAAGGTTGGTAAGGTAACGTCCGTAGTTTGTAAACGGGTTGGCGGTTTTCCGACTGTGGAGCCCAAAACTGATGTCATAATTGATCTGGCTGTACACGATATAGATATAATTAGCCATTTATTAAATAAACAGCCGAAAAAAATTTATAGTCACGGTTCCAGGACTCATCATTCCAAAGAAATAGATTCGGCCGAAATCTTAATGGACTACGGCGATGCTTCCGGTTTTGTGCAGGCCAACTGGCTTACGCCAGTGAAGATACGTACCGTAGCTATCACCGGTTCCCAGGGCTATCTGGAAGGCAACTATATTACTCAGGAGCTTGAATATTACAAACACAATATGGAGAAAATAGAAGACGGTTTTTCAAATTTTGTGATTAAAATGGGCGAACCGGAGAAACAAGTTATAAAGGTAGATTTCGAGGAGCCGCTAGCGGTTGAGCTAAGATCATTCTTGGCAAAGATTAATGGCCAAGACGTGCACCTGGTTGATCCGCAAGCTGGCCGTGAAGCACTTCGCTTAGCGCTAGAAGCTGTCGAGAGTTATAAGTAATGAAGGGAGAGGCATGAAACGTATATTAGTGACAGGTGCAGGCGGCTCACCAGCAGTTAATTTTACGCGGTCGCTACGAGAAGCTCCCGAAGACTTCTATTTAGTTGGCACAGACGCTAGTAAATACTATCTAACAAGGGCCGAAGTGGACGCACGCTATCTTGTGCCAACAGTCGACGATCCGCAATACCTCGATGTCATTAACCACATTATCGCTAAAGAAAAGATTGAGTTCGTGCATGCTCAAAATGACGCGGAAGTTAATTTCTTATCGGAGAACCGTGAAAAGATAAATGCTAAGACTCTTTTCCCTGACAAGAAAACTGTAAAAATTTGTCAGGATAAGTTCCAATCTTTTGAAAAGTGGGAGGCAGCCGGCATAAAAGTACCGAAAACATTCATTATTAAAAATAAGAAAGATTTAGAAAAAGCATTTAAAGAACTCGGCGGCAAGATGTGGGTTCGGGCAATTTCTGGCGCTGGCGGCCGCGGCTCGCTGCCAGTTTACGATATACCCACAGCCGAAAAGTGGCTGGATTTTCAAAAAGGTTGGGATGGCAACTTCAGCGCGTCTGAATTATTAAAACCGGAAACCATCACCTGGATGTCGATATGGCACGACGGAGAGCTAGTAGTGGCCCAAGGGCGTCGTAGACTATTTTGGGAGCTAAGCAAAATATCGCCTTCAGGTGTAACCGGGGCAACTGGTGGTGGCGAAACGGTATCGGATCCAAAATTGGACGAAATAGCTCGCCAAACAGTCATGGCTATAGATAAAAAACCCGAGGGTTTATTCGGGGTAGATTTAGCATACGACAGCAAAGGCGTTCCGAACCCAACAGAAATCAATATAGGCCGATTCTTCACTACCCATCAGTTCTTCACGGAGATAGGACTAAACATGCCGTACATTTTTATTAAGTTAGCTTACGACGAACAGCTGCCTCCTATAGCTAAAAAACTAAACCCCGCACCTAACCACATGGTCTGGGTTCGCGGAATTGATTTTGAACCAGTGCTTTCTCCAATGGCAGACATTGAGGAAAGCGTAAAGAAACTCAACGCGCTAAAAAAACAACTCAAATGATACTTATTACTGGCGGCAGCGGTTTTATAGGTAAAGCAATAGCGGAGGCTTTCGATGAAGATGTCGTAAGTATTGTCAGAAGAGGTGACTCCTCCGGAAAAGGTAAGTGCGTACAGTTTGATTTAACTCAGACAACAAAAAGCAATGAACTTGTCAGCCAGCTTGGAACTTATAAAATCACACATATTATACATGCCGCCGCCGTAACACCATGGGCAGCCGAGCCTGACTTTTCTGATGATTTGAAAATGGCAAAAACGATTGCGGCTTTAACTCGTGAGCTACAAATACGCTGCGTATACTTTGTGTCCGGATGGAATGTGTATGATATGAGTGGTAAACCCCCTTTTAAGGAAGATACACCCCTAAAACCAATTGGTGAATATGGAAAAAGCAAATACGAAGTCGAACAATATCTAAGTCGTTCGCTGAAGTGCCGCTTGGTCAATTTGCGGCTGGCTTCTGTATACGGACCGGGGCAAACCTCACCTGGGTTAATACCAAACTTAACGAAGACCGCTTTTCAGGAACACGAAATTATAGTCAAGTCGTCCACCACCAAACGCGATTATTTGTATATAGGAGACCTAGTTAACGCTGTGTGTAATATTCTGAAACTTGATCTAGGTGATCGAGCGAACGTCAATATGGGTAGTGGCACCTCAGTGACGGTTGCGTCGGTTGCTGAAACGATTGCAAATATTTGTGAACAACGGTACGGATTTTCGGTCCGTATCATTGATGAATCGGATCATAATACACAAACTGTTACGCCGGACAATGAGCTGGACATTACTAAGGCTCAAGAAAAGCAACTTCTACATGCGACACAGACTCCGTTGAGACAGGGGCTGGAATTATATATAGAATGGGCGAAAAATGAAAATATTTTTTGATCTAGACGGCACGATATCCGACCCGTCAGCACGCCATTATCGTGTATATAGAGAGGTCGTTAGTGAACTAAAAGGTAGGCCGCTGGCTCAGAATAAGTACTGGGCTCTTAAGCGCGCCAAAACGTCTTGGGCGCACATCCTAGCTGATAGCGGGCTTTCACTGGATAGTTTAGATGAGTTTCTAGCACTTTTTAGAGAAAAAATCGAAAATGTGGACTATCTAAAGCTTGATACCCTGTTGCCTGGGGCTGTCGATATAGTTAAATCTCTCTCGATGCATCAAAGCTGCTATCTAGTAAGTCTCAGACGAAATCGGGAAAACCTAATACAGGAAATCACTTGGCTCGGCCTAGATACTTATTTCAAGAAAGTTTTAACCGGTCACTCCGAAAGTGATGGATCTGACAAAAAAATAGAAATTATTAGCAATGAGTTGCTGCCGAACGAACGAGCGATAATCATAGGTGACACAGAAGCAGATATAAAAACAGGCAAGCAGCTAGGCTTGATCACCATAGGGGTCTTGTCGGGTCTGCGAGACAAAACGTTCATAGACGCCCAAAAACCTGACTTTGTAGTAAATTCTTTAATTGAACTGAATAACGAAGAATTTAAGCAGGTCCTAAACTAGACAGTCTAGGCTACAAGATTGCTTATAGCTTGGTTGACGTTGTTTCGTAAAATCTCTTCGCTACTAGGAAGCAACGGTTTTCTGCGAAAGAAAAAGGCTGAAGAACGAGCTGCATAAGCCGCATCCTCATATTCGTGCACTGGCGGCACATAGCCTTGGTGTTCGTTTGATGTCATCATAGTGACAATCTCCAGCTCGGGGTGTTCTTTTTCAATGGCAGTACCGGTTTCGCTATAAATCTCTACACCCAAACCAGCAAAAACTGTTTTGCCTATCGCGATGAGAGTTACTGGAACTGAGATAGTTTCCGTCGTGGTGCCGTTAATAATAGGTGCTGCTATCTCTAGAAAGTGTCTGAACTGCGCTAGATCGTGATCTTTGGAGAGCTTTCGAGCTTCGCGGTATAACTCTATCTCATGTACGGGTTTCAGCTCAAATGCAGTGTCCACAGGCAATTCGATTTCGGTTTGGCTCGCATGGAGTGTGTCGTCACCTAAGTTTATGTCGGGGTAGATATCTATAATCTGGTCGCCGATGGCTTTTCCCAATGCAACGACATCCGCTTGAGTTGTCTTGTTTTTTCGATCTTTGTTAACTGCCGGATCAATATCGCCGGCAGCTCCGGTCGCCCATAATTGATAGTCAGTTTGCAAACCATCTCTTAAAGTTTGTCGTACTGCTCCAGGATAGTCACTGGAAATTACAGACGAACTGCTGCCGTATATAACAGGATGACAAGCAAAATGAGCAATTACTGCATTCATTGCCTCGCTGTCAGCACGAATAGCCGTTATTCGTCTGTCAATGGTTTCTGCTCCTGTGCGATTGTAATTAAGTCCTTCACTGCTGGCTCGTTTAATTCCGATTTCACCATCCGAAATGCTATCTATGGCGCTGACTATGCTTTTCGTTACATTCGGGATCAGAGTTTGCTCTAAATAGTCGGAATTGTGCTTACCGATCCCAAGAAACCCAGCGTGCCCGCTTGGCCCAGAATGGGTATGAGATGCATTGACGAGTACAGGGCCACCTTCGAGATAACCTTCGGAAGCCTCTTCTACTGCTTCGCGTACGCTGTTAACTACATATTTGTCTACAGAATGTATATCTACAGTGCAGAGCACAGCTTTCTGACCACTATTGTCTTCGAGCGCCATAGCAGTAGCAACCAGGGGGCTTTCTACACTCTCGCTCTGTCGATGAGGGAAGTAACCATAACCCACTAGCTCAATGGGCTGTCTAGGAGTAATATCTGTTGAATCTACACCGATACGCATTTTTATATTATGACATATATTAGTAATAAAATACAATTAGCAATTGACGAAATAAAGAATTACTACTGATAAAAAAGCAGTTTATCTAAAAACCAAAAACACGCCGCAAACTATTATAAAAGCTCCAACCATCTGTATAGGCCGTAGATGTTCATGCAAAAAGATTGAGTTTGCGGCAATGATTGTAAGAATACTCAGTTGCGTTGCAAGTGCGGCAACGGTCAAATGTGCATCGCTCAGCGCTGGTTGTTTAGAGGCAAGATTATTGATTATAACAAAGACAAACCGTGCTCCAAGCGCTAGAAATCCGCCGAATAGAAAACGCCAATCCAAAAGCAATCTCAACAGAGAACCCAGATGAACATTCCCCTCAATTGGCTTGCCAATAAATATTATAGAAGCGGCAACCACAATAGCGTAAATTACCATCCAGGCAACAATCAATAGCATCTAACTTTTCCCCTCATTGTTCATATCCATTGTAATAGCACTAAGGATCATCTGAAAACCTAAAATTATAGGCAGGACTGCAAGCATAACGCTGCCGCTTGAAGGTGTAGCATCACTCAGTACCTTCGCTACAATCAAATAAGCTCCAAACAGAAATCCTAATCCGCCCAGCGTAAGTCCGCCCAACAGAAACAAGGCAATAGGGTGGAAATTATACACCACATACTTATAATATATGCGTCGCCAAAACCCTTGCCATACCACTTTAAGGGCGCGCATAGTAGTCTTAAATACAGGAATAGTACTCACTTCCTCGCCGTAAATTGCAGGTACAGGCTCGTCTTTAATCCGAGCGCTCATAATCGCAAGTGCGATCAGCAGAGTATTTTCGTAATCGTAGCGTCGTCCTATATGCTCAAAAGGCAGGTTTTCAAGAGTTTTTTGTCTAAAAACCCCGTACCCGTTCTGAGAATCGAAAATGCTGTAATAACCAGAAGCAAACTTTGTCAGAATAGTGATGACAGTGTTTCCCACCCTTCGAAAGGGGGGCATTTTTTTAAGATCTTCCAAATGGGCAAAGCGATTGGCTTTTACGTAATCCAGATTTTTGTCAATCAGCGTATCCGCCATGATTGACATGTAGTCTGGGTTGCATTGGGCGTCTCCAGCCATGGTAAAAATAAGATCAACTTTATGCTTTAATGTCCACTCAAAGCCATGGATATATGCTCCGCCGATGCCCTCATTCGGATCTAGGTGTATAGGTATGACGCGTTGGTTATGTTTGGACTGGTCTTTGATAATTTCCAGTGTTTTATCGGTGCTGTTGTCATCGACAGCTATTATATAATCTACGAAATCAGGCAGTGTCTCAATAGTTTTAGCAATGAGCTTTTCTTCGTTGTAGCACGGCAATATGGCAGCGACGCGTAAATCGCGGTACATAATTATCCTAGTAGTCCCATGAGATATTTACCGTAACCACTTTTTACTAGCGGTTCGGCAATTTTCTTGAGCTGGTCTGCATTAATAAAACCCTGTCGATAGGCTACTTCTTCTATGCAACCTACCTTAATGCCGGTGCGCTTTTCCATGACCCTTATATACTCGGAAGCATCATTCATAGAGTCGAAGGTGCCGGTATCGAGCCAGGCAGAGCCGCGGCCCATGACCTGAACCTTTAGCTTGTCGCGCTTTAAGTATTCTTCGTTAACACTGGTAATTTCCAATTCACCTCGGTCGCTGGGTTGAATATTTTTGGCAATCTCTATGACGTCGTTATCGTAGAAATAAAGACCTGTAACACAGTAATTGGACTTCGGCTGAGCCGGTTTTTCTTCTATGGATATAGCTTTCATGTTATCGTCGAACTCTACCACTCCGTAGCGTTCCGGGTCAGACACCTCGTAAGCAAATACAACACCACCTTCGGGATTAACACATTCCCGCAGGCTGTCGCCGAAGGCTTCACCATAAAATATATTATCGCCGAGAATCAAAGAAACGCTATCGTCGCCAATAAAATCCTCGCCAATTATGAAAGCCTGAGCCAGACCTTCCGGCTTAGGCTGGACGGCGTATTCCAGGTTGATGCCAATGTCGTCTCCGTCGCCAAGCAGGCGCTGGAACTGGGCCTGGTCTTCTGGCGTGGTGATGATCAGAATGTCCTGAATGCCCGCCTGCATCAATGTGCCCAGAGGGTAGTAGACCATCGGCTTGTCATAAATAGGCATGATCTGTTTGGAAATGCCTTTAGTGATAGGGTAGAGACGGGTGCCTGATCCGCCTGCTAAAATGATTCCTTTCAACGCGACCTCCTCATCATTTATGCATATCTCCTGTTTAGTCTCAACCTCGCTGTTTGCTATCAGCTCCCCACCCATGGCTTCGGGAGCTAAGGCTTCCATGGTTCAGGCTAACTCCTTTTCTACATACTTTCTCAAATCTTCTTGCCAGTCACGCGGCTTAAAACCGGTTGCTTCTATTTTATCAAGCGCCAGCGTACTTTCTAGAGGGCGTTTGGCCGCCTGCGGCTTATCGGCGAAGTATTCTCCGGTTGTGGTGTCCGTAACTTTCAAATCGTCAAAGCCGGCGTCTTTGAAAATAGCGCGGGTAATATCTGCCCAACTAGCTAACTCGCCGCCGTTACTTACGTTATAAGTGCCATAAGGCACTTCGCGGCTTAGCAGATGATCAATTGCGCGGACTAATTCGCTAGTAAAGGTTAATCTGCCTATCTGGTCGGCAACTACCACAGGGCTAATGCCTTTTTTGCCCACTGCCAGCATGGTCCGGACGAAGTTTTTGCCGTCACCAATTACCCAGCTGGTGCGGATAATGTAGTGTTTTGGAACTCTGCCGGCCTGTTCGTCGCCGGCGGCTTTGCTTTTGCCGTACTCAGACAGTGGAGATATCGGCTCGTCTTCGTTATGCGGCGATTTTGTTCCGTCAAAGACATATTCCGTAGAAATGTGAACGAGAGTTATATCATGCGCGGTAGCAATTTCCGCTAGATTCTTAACCCCGTTTCGGTTTACATCCCAGGCAGTTGTTTTGCCGCCATCGCTTTCGGCTCCATCTACGTTAGTATAGGCAGCGGCGTTGAAAATGACTTTAACGTTGCTCCAGTCAAAATTATTAACTGCTTCGGCATTAGTTATATCAAGCTTGTCGCTATCTACACCTACGGCGTTCGGATATTTTTGCTGCAGCGCACGGCCCAGTTGGCCGTTGGAGCCAATAATTACAAAAGTTCTATCGTCCATAGTTAAAACTCCATTGGCGTTACGTCCTTGAACAGAGGATTGTTAGTATCTTTCTCGGATACGATTGCCTCGTCTTGGCCGATCGGCCAGTCAATCTTAAGAGCAGGATCAAACAAGTTAACGGCAGCGTACTTGGCGTCCGCAGACCAATGTGCGTTCACAAGGTATGTATAGGTAACGTTATTTTCTAGGGCCTGGTAGCCGTTGGCCACGCCGCGCGGCACGAACACGGCTTTTTCGGGCGTTAGCTCCATGGTGTGAACTTTGCCGAAGCTGTCGCCCTTGCGAAGATCCACCCAAGCGCAAAAAACCTTGCCGTAAGCCATCGATATAAATTTTTCCCACGGCTCAGCGTGCAGGCCGCGGGTAGCACCTTTTTGAGCGTTAAACGAAAAGTTGTTCTGGACAATCTCGAACTTTGGCAGGCCGAGTGCCTCGAGCTTCTCTTTCTGGTAGTTTTCTTTGAACCAACCGCGGCTGTCGCCGTGGAGCACCAGGTCTATTTCGTAAAAGCCAGGAATGTCGGTCGGGCGCACAGATAGATCGTCAGCCACTTCTACTCCACATCCTTTTTCATAAACTCGGGCACATAAAAATCTTTCATATATGGTTGCCACCAAGCTTCGTTGTTCTTGTACCATTCAATGGTTTGGCGCACGCCTTCTTCGAAAGTGACGCTGGGTTCGTAGCCTAACTCACGGGACAACTTAGAGTGGTCAATAGCGTAGCGGCGATCATGGCCGGGCCGGTCAGTTACAAACTTTTTCAGACTCTCTGGCTTGCCAAGGATGGACAGCACTGTGTCGGCAATTTGGATACCGTTTTGTTCCTGGCCGCCCCCCACGCAGTACGTTTCGCCGGCTTTGCCTTTATGGAGAATTAAGTCGATCGCTCGGCAGTGGTCTAGCACATACAAATAGTCGCGGACACTTTTGCCATCGCCGTAAATGGTTACCGGCTTATCGTTCATGGCCATCAATGTAAATACCGGTACGATATTTTCCGGCACCTGGTAAGGGCCGTAGTTGTTAGAACAATTGCTAATAGTTACGTCCAGGCCGTAAGTATGGAAATAAGATCGCACCAAATGATCGCTGCCAGCTTTAGTGGCCGAGTAAGGGCTGCGCGGGTCGTAAGGCGTTTGTTCGCTAAATTTGTCATTTGATTCAAGCTCCAAGCTACCGAATACCTCGTCAGTTGAAACATGGTGGAAGCGCTTAACGCCATGATCACGGCTTAGGCGCAGCAATATGTTTGTGGCTAGTACATTGCTGTTTACGAAGGTGTCAGGATTTTCAATTGAGCGGTCTACATTGGTTTCGGCGGCAAAGTGGGCTACGTAATCAAAGCCCTTTTCAAATAGCGGAGCAAGTTTAGATTCTTCTATCAGATCGAACTCATGAAACTCTATATCGTTTCTAACACTGGCAAGGTTTTCAATATTGCCTTGCTGATTAAGCTTATCTACCACAGTTATCTGATAATCGGGGTAGTGTTCCCGCAAATAATGAACGAAGTTTGAGCCAATAAAACCAGCGCCGCCGGTAACGAGAATTTTCTTCATATTTCCGAACCATTATACCGCACGTTTGATATAATTCCGACGTGAATAAAGAAGAATGGGGCGCTAGAATTGTGTCTCTTGACGAATTTGAAGAGCTAAGGCCAAAGCTAGGCAAAATTGTTGCTACCAGTGGCGGCTTTGATCCTATTCACCCGGGCCATATCAGCTGCATCATCGACAGCAAAAAATACGGCGATACTTTAGTAGTAATAGTTAACGGGGATGCGTTCTTAACTGCCAAAAAAGGGCACCCCTTTCAAGATCTCCAAACCCGCAGCCTGATAGTGAGCGGTATCGTCGGCGTAGACTATGTAATTCCGTTTGAAATCGAGGACGATCAAACTGTTTCCAGGGCCCTAGAGGCTATTAAGCCAAACATTTTTACCAAAGGCGGCGATCGTAAAGACAAAGAAAGTCTACCTGAGTGGGAAACTTGCCAGAAAAATAATATTGAAGTGGTTTTCAACGTTGGCGAGAAGAAGAAATGGTCCAGCAGTTGGTTTCTGAATCGATGGAATAAACGTAGTAAGAAAGTATAATAGAGGGTAGCGTGAAAAAACTTATAGCTTTTGATCTAGACGGAACCTTAGCGCCCAGCAAATCTACACTGCCAAAACGCATGGCCGAACTTTTGAATAAACTGCTCGAGAATTTTGAAGTCTGTATTATATCAGGCGGCAAATACCAGCTTTTCCAGAAACAAGTGTTGACCCAAATAACTGATGATCCTCAGCTTCTCAAGCGGTTACATCTTATGCCGACAAGCGGCACGCGTTACTACAGTTACGACATGAAAAACCGCGAGTGGAAGTTAGAATATGCTGAGGATTTTACGCCTGAGCAGAGAAAGAAAATCATTAAGGCGCTAGAGGAAGGTTTGGAGCATGCGGGCCTGAAGCAATCCAAAACATACGGCGATATTATCGAGGACCGCGGCAGCCAAATTACGGTGAGTGTTTTTGGCCAGGAAATAATCGACGCGCTAGGCGACGAGGGTTTACGGATAAAAGAAGAGTGGGATCCAGACAACTCCAAAAAGCACAAGTTGCGCGAGACGGTAGCACCCAAGATCCCAGAATTCCAAGTTCGTGTGGGCGGTCTGACTGGCGTTGACGTAACCAAACCGGGTATTGATAAAGCCTACGGCATGGAAAAACTCATGGCGACAACAGGTCTGGAGAAAAAAGACATTCTATATATAGGCGACCGTATTGTGGAAGGTGGCAACGACTACGCCGTTTATAAAATGGGTATTGAATGTATCTCAGTCAGAAACTGGGAAGACACTGCTTACGCTACAGAAGGCATTGTCAAAGCTATTCAACAGTAACCGACTTAGCCAGGTTGCGCGGTTGGTCAACATTCAGGCCTTTTTCTACGGCTACGTGGTAAGCGAAAAGCTGCAGGGCAATAGAATTTAGTATCGGTTGAGTTTGTTCTAGGCTGGCCGGTACGTAAATGACGTCGTCGGCTGTTTGCTCGACTTCTTTATTCCCAGCTGTTGCTAATGCCAGAACAGGTCCGCGCCGGGCGCGGATTTCTTCTATATTAGACATAGTTTTTTCGAGCTGCGGGTTGTCGGTAGCAAGAGCGACTGTAGGGAAGTCTTCGTCGATCATAGCCAGCGGCCCATGCTTCATTTCGCCAGCACCATAGCCCTCGGCATGTATATAACTTACTTCCTTGAGCTTAAGAGCGCCCTCTAAGGCAACCGGGTAATTATAGCCCCTGCCAATAAATAAGAAATTTTTATAATCAGCGTACTTTTTGGCGGCAGCTTGGATAGCTGACGTATCAGCCAGCATAGCTTCGATTTTCTCAGGCAAAGCAACCAGCTCTTCCATAAGCGGCTTGTTGAGTGTGTTGCTTTTTTCCGCTAGAGCCATAGCTACCTCTGTTAACACAGTGACCTGAGAGGTAAATGCTTTAGTGCTGGCGACGGCTATTTCTGGCCCGGCGTGACAGTAAACACCGGCGTCAGTATTGCGGTAGATTCGCGAGCCCAAGCTATTTACAATACCGAGCTTGAGCATAGCAAGTTCATCAGCTTTCTTTAGAGCGCCGATGGTATCAGCCGTTTCGCCCGACTGTGAAATAGCTATCACGGTAGTATTTTTGTCAAACGGCTCGTTTCTGTACACAAACTCGGAAGCTTGTTGGACTTCTACTGGAATACCGGCGATTTCTTCAATCAATTGTTCGCCGATAAGACCGGCATAATATGAGGTGCCGCAGGCTACAATAACAATACGGCTAGTATCTTTTATCCGTTCTTCTACGGACTCCAGCCCTCCAAGCTTCACCAAGTTGTCTTCTGGATGGATACGGCCGCGGGTGGCATCACGGACGGTTTCGGCCGACTCAAATATTTCCTTTAGCATGTAATGTTCAAATTCGCCCTTGCCGACTTTCTTTTCGATATCCTCGATATCTTCCGGCACGCGGACTACGCTGCCTGAGTCTTTCACGCTAGTTATTCGCGGCGGTTCATCGGCGATTAAGCGGACCATATCATGGTCCTCAAGGAAAGTAGCCTGCTTAGTAGTGCCGGCAAAGACTACCGTGTCAGAGGCAGCAATATGTTCATGGCCGTTTACGCCTAGCACAAGCGGACTGCTGAATTTAGCCGCATATAAAGCACCTGGGTCTTGGTCTGTCAGCGCTAGAACCGCATAAGCGCCGACTAGGCGGCCGAGCGCCTGGCGAAAAGCATTTTCTGGTTCGGCTCCCTCGGCTAGATAGTAATCAAACAGGTGAGGGATAACTTCGGTGTCAGTTTGAGAAGAAAAACTGTAGCCATTGTATGTCAGCTCGGCTCTAAGTTGTTTGTAGTTTTCTATGGTGCCGTTGCAAACGGAAGCGATAGTTCCGGTTTCGTTAGTATGTGGATGTGCGTTTGGCATGTTAACTGGACCGTGCGTGGCCCAGCGATTATGCCCAATAGCCGTTTCTGCTATCGTCGCGTTAACATCGAATTGTTTACGAAGATTACCCGGCGCGCCTATAGTCTTAACGACTTCCAGCTGTCCATCGTTCTGCATAGCAATACCAGCCGAATCGTATCCTCGGTATTGCAACGTCTCCAGGCCTTCAACTACCAGGCCTGGCGTATTAACATGACCAACACAACCGGCAATGCCGCACACGGTTAGTTACTCCCTGTCTCCCACCAACCGTTTGATTGTATTTTGCAAGTTTTTACGGAAATTGTCAACCGAAAACTGCTCGGCATGTTTAGCTATGGCCTCGTGGTCAAAATCTTTCTTCATGGCTGCTTCCAGAGTATTGCGCAGGTTGCCTACAGTTTGCTGATCAAAAAACATGCCTGTTTTGCCTGGTATCACATAATCCAATGCGCCGCCTTTCTTGTAGGCGATGACCGGCGTGCCTGCTGCCATAGCTTCTACGGCTACAATGCCAAAATCGTCCATGTTGGGCATTATAAAACCTAATGCGGATTGGAAGTGCTCGATGATATCGTGGTCGTTTACATCAGTTAAGAAGGTTACGCCGCGGCCAGCTAGTTTTCGGAGGCGACCGTTATCAGGGCCGTCGCCAATTACTATTAGCGGGACTTTGAGTTGATTGCAAGCCTCGATTGCTAGATCAAAGCGTTTATAAGGCGACTGCCGGCCGGCAATTATAAAGCCGTGCCTAAGCGGCTGTTCACCTTTAACCTTAAAGCGCTCTGTTTCCACCGGCGGATGCACGACTACAGCATCACGCTTATAGAATCGTTTAATCATTTCTTTAGTGTGATTAGAGTTGGTTATGTAATGGTCTGGCCGTTTGGCGGCTTTTAAGTCCCAGCGTCTAAGCGGCCCAACTAGCGTTTTTAAGCCAAGCCTAGCTAACCAGTTGAAGCCGCGCGGAAATCCTGGACGCTCAAGATATTCTTCGTGCCGCACCCAATAGTAGTGAGTGGGTGAATGGCAGTAACATATATGAACAGCATCTTTGCGCCGCTTAACGTCTTTGGCTTCGGCACCGCTGCTAGACAGTATTAAATCGTATTCGCTTAGGTCCATATGGCTAAAAGTCCAAGCCCTGAGCATTGGTAAGAACTTCTTGAGGCTCTTGGGTAGTTTTTGCAGCCAGCTGGCGCGGATGTCTAGGTCCTCGACACCTTTAAACTTAAACAAGTCTAAGGCGTCTGGGTCATACTGAGAAGTATATATAGGTGCCTTAGGGTATAGCCGATGCATTTCTAGTACTACCCGTTCGGCGCCGCCAATTCCAACCAGCCAATCGCATACAATAGCCACCTTCGGTTTCTTTGCTGCCACTAAACGGCTCCTCTGTGGAACAATACTATCCAAATAGTTTTAATAAATATCACCAGATCGCCTAGCACGCTCCAGTTCTGGGCGTAGTATATGTCTAATTTGCGGCGCTCATCATAACTTATGTTGCGGCGGCCTGATACTTGCGCTAGGCCCGTCAAGCCGGATTTAACGCTCAAAATAGTGTGGCGTTTATCGTACATATCCAACTCTTGGGGGATTAATGCCCGCGGCCCGACCAAGCTGATATCGCCGCGGACGACGTTAATAAGCTGCGGCAGCTCGTCCAGACTGGCGCGTCTTAAGAAACTCCCTAGTGTGGTCACTCTGGGATCATCTGGCATCTGGTCGCCATTAGCCCGGTAAGCCTTGATAAGTTCCGGCCGGCCCATTTTCTCAAAGGCTTGCTCTGGAGTAAGGCCGTTATATTCCATTTTATTGGAACGGAATTTAAAAACTTTGAACTTATGGTTAAAGCGCGTTAACCGCGTTTGCCGGAAAAAAACAGGACCGCCATCGTTTACTTTTACAGCCGCTGCGATTAACAGCATGAATGGAGAGGCAAGAAGCAGCAAAAAGCCGCCTACAGCCAGATCAGTCAGACGCTTAGCAACCCGACCCCAACCGACTAAAGCTGTTTGGTGGACAGCAATCACTGGTACCGACTGGAACAAATCTACCTCTATATTGCCTACGAATAGCTCGCTATTGCCGGGAACGAATCTATAAGCAACATGGTGTTCCTGAGCGTAAGTTAGTATTTCGTCGTTGTTAGCGCTGTCAGCGAATAGCTCGGTTTGAATAATAGTGTGCAATTGTTTTTTGGCGAGGTATTTTTTAGCTTCTTGAAAACTGGCAAAAACAGGAAAACCGTTTTGGTCTTTGTGCGGATGCTTGGTGCCGCCAATCACGCCTATTACTTTATATCCTGTAACAGCTGTGTTAGCCAAACTATTGACGAGTTCGTGAGTAATAGCTGTGTCGCCAACGATTAAAACGTTATTAATGCCAATGCCGTAGCTAAAAAGCTGTCGGCGCATGCCCCGTGCGAGGGTGCGAAAAATAAGTACAAAAATAAAGGCTAAGCCGAAGCCGTATACCGTCACTAGACGGGCCGGAAAAATAGATATATTAAATATATAACTGTAGCTAATAACCAACAAAATGCCGATAAAGCTGCCCACTAGTAGCCGGCCTAGCTCGCTGAAACGGTGGTCATAAATCCGCGAATGATATAAGCCTAACAATGCAAATATTAAAATCCAGAACGGTAATAGACTAATTAAAGCGAAAATATATGTGTGGGCCTGGACATCAGCGCTAAGTGGAGTATGGTTGAGCGAAACGCGCAAAATGTAAGCAACGCTAAACGCGACAGTGATAGCTATAGCGTCGCCAATGACGAGCGCGAAGTTGTAAAGAAGGGAAGCATTATTTTTCATTGCGAGAAAGGTATACCGGATGAAGACACATCCAGGTATACTAAATTGTAGCATTTATGAGAGCGTCCGCGTTTAAGTACCGCATTTTATCGCTGGTAACTACCCTTACCATGCTAATTATTTTGCTGGTGCCGTTTCATGCTTTCTTAACAGTCTGGGGCTCTAGCCTAATAGGCCATTACACGGCGCTTCGCCTCTGGAAAGAAGCTTTACTGCTACTTTGTGTCATCGGCACTCTGTATCTGGTAGTGACTGACGGTAAGATCCGTAGCCACACGTTAACTCGGCGTTTAGTTTGGCTAATTTTTGCATATGTAGCGATAAACATTATTTGGGGTCTGCTTGCTTTGCATCAACATACGCTGACAGCCAAGGCTCTTGGTTACGGCTTAATAGTTAACCTTCGTTTTCTAATATTTTTCTTGATTACTTGGTCGATAGCGCTCAGAACATCGCGGCTCAAAAAGAACTGGCAATGGATGGTGTTGGTCCCTGCGGCTATAGTGGTAGTTTTTGGGGTTTTGCAGGTATTATTACTTCCGCACGACTTTTTAAAGCATTTTGGCTACGGGCCTAACACTATCTCGCCGTTCGATACTATTAACCACAATGTTCATTACATACGGATCGCTTCTATGCTGCGCGGCGCTAACCCGCTTGGCGCGTATATGTTGCTTCCTATCAGCATCATTACCGTACTGATTATCAAAGGCAAGCGGAGCTGGCCAATAATCGCCTTGCTGGCAGGCAGCCTCTTTACGCTTTTCTTCACTTTTTCGCGCAGTGCATGGGTCGGAGCAGCTATCACGCTGATTGTGATAGCCATTCATTATCTCGACAAAAAATATTTACGCCCTGCATTAATCATTGCTTCCGGTCTAGTTCTGTTGGTGCTAGTAGGCACGGCTACAATGGCATGGCATCGCACCGAGCGGCTTGAAAATATATTTTTGCATACCCAAACTAACTCGGCTATTAAATCAACTTCTGACCAAGGCCACGTAATTGCGCTGAAATCCGGGATAAAAGATATGGTTCACCAGCCCCTGGGTCGTGGACCCGGCTCAGCCGGACCGGCCAGCATTTATAATAATCAGCCAAGGATTGCCGAAAACTACTATATTCAAATCGGCCAGGAAACTGGTTGGATTGGCCTAACGTTGTTCTTATTAATTAATATTGGGACTGGCTATATTCTATGGCTGAGGCGTAATAATAAACTAGCCCTGGTGCTGGTGGCGAGCTTGATAGGCATTAGCTTTATATGTCTTTTCTCTCACGCCTGGACAGACGACACATTGGCATATATATGGTGGGGACTAGCTGGCTTGGCCATGGTGCCGCTTAAAAAGGATGAAGCGTAGCGAGGTTAACCGGTTTGTTAAATACATGGCCGGCGGCGGCCTGTATTTTTGGGTTGGCTACGCGGTTTTCGCCATCTGTTACTCGTGGCTTAAATGGGATTGGCTGCCTTCGAAAATAGCTGCCGACGCTATCGGCTGGACGCTAAATTATCTAGTTCAAAGATTATGGGCATTCAGCGATAGGGTTTCATTGAGCGAAATGCAGCATGCTGGGCGTTACATATTTATTGAAAGCGTGGGTTTTGTACTGGACTATCTGATCATTTGGGGTCTTAAAGCCATCGGCATAACCCCGTACATTGGTTTTTTTATATCAGCTGGATTCTTCACGGTATGGAGCTGGCTTTGGTACAAGCACTGGGTATTTCCAGAAAAGCAAAAACACTAGAATTTACACATCAAGTTGTCAAAAGTATAATTTATGTATGATTCGATATATTAAAGAATACCTGTCCGATCCGTCCGATTTTGTTAACGGTCGGGACATTGCTCTAGGCTATACGGGTATGGCATTAATACTTGCCAGCGAAATACCTGGCCGCCGCGAAGAGCATGTAAAAGCCTTCAAGATTTTCTGTGTTGGTGCGGCTTGTGTTGCGCCCGTTGCATATCGTGCTTTAACACTCGAATCGTCCGATCAAGCTAGAGATTAAAACACATGAACGATAAGCAAACAAAAACGGTCCGGCCAACCAAAAAACAAAAAGAACTGCTAACATTTATCGAACAATTTATAGCTGAACATGGCTATAGTCCGAGCTACCGCGAGATAATGAGCGGCCTGAGCTACACTTCTGTTGCTACTGTATCGCTGCACGTCAACAACTTGATTAAGCGTGGCCACTTGCTCAAGCGCGATCATTCAGCCCGTTCGCTGGAATTAGCGGACTCTACTGATCGTAAAAAAATTACTTCAAACGAAGTCGCACCAGCCGAGGAGAAATGGCTTGTAGAAAAGGTGGAGCATGCCTTCCAGCAAGCTGAGCAAGCCGGTGGGGAGATAGCTCAAGCTAGCCTAGATAACTTATATGTGTTGGTCGGCGCGCTGAAAGTGCTGGGTTTAGAAGGAGCATCCCAAAGTTTTGTGTCGCGCCTAAGTGTCCTTAAGCAAAAATCGAGGTAATAAATACTATATCTAGCGTAGCGCGGGAGTGGTACACTACTAAATGTTAAAAATTAATAAAAAGCTGGAATCTCGTGCAAATCGAGAACTGTGCCGCAACTGTGATTCGCGCCTTAGCGTGATAAGTCAGATACAGCCTAATTAAGCCTCTCGAGCAAGAGCAAAGTACTAGGGATTTTGGCCCTCGCTCGCATGAGAGCAGAGGGTATTTTTATGGCCGCAGCAGCCGAAACTGCAATACAAACAGAGCCGTGGATTGAGCAAGAAGAGTACGCCCACTCTTTGATGACCATTAAAAGAATGGGAGGCTTGGCCGTAGAGGGCGTGGTCGAGCATGTGCCGGCTCGAGAGCTAGCTTTGGCAGACTTTACCACCGCTGTTACCGAAATGTTAAAAACCGACAGCGAATTCAGAGAATGCCTGGATATTGATAACAGGCGCAAGCACTACGTTATCGACGGCAAAGCTTGTGCGGCCGACGGCACGCCAATGGTGTCTATTCTTGAAACTGGCCGCGAAAGCTCACGTCACCAAGCTCAGGAAAATGAAGCGCTAGAGGCGCAAGTAATACGCGATTCAGCTGACGTTTTTATTGCTAATAGAGTCGATGCTCTCCTACCTGACAAAACTCTTTTAACTCTCAGCATGGAGCCCAAAAAAGAGCTCAAAAAGTACCATAAAGAATATCGTCAGCTTGGGTACAGGGAAGGTTTGGCGTATATCCAAACCTACTCTAAATCGGAAGATGGCCAGGTGGTTGAGTCTGGATCGTATTCGGTAGATATGAGTGACGAATCTGTCTGGCGTGAATTATTTGCTGAACTTGGAGTAGCGATACCAGACGGCGAATCATCAAATATCTGGATCAAAAATTATGCCGAGCTTGATATGGATGCTCAGCAAGCTGATAAGTTTGCCAAGGCACTTCGTGAGGAGGCTTACAAAAAAGCCGGTATCGAAAAGCAACGCTTTTCTGCGACCGAATATGTGGTGCGCAACGCTCAAATTGTTGAAGATATTTTCGACACCTACTATCCATATCTTTCTGAAGCTCTCAACACTGGACAGAATAATGAAAGATTACAATCCTTAGCATTAGCCACCTTACAAAAAGACCCGCCTAACTTGAAGGCATCAGTCAAGCATCAGCTGACAAAGATTGCTAGCTCGGCACACTTTGACAGCGAAGCTGGCAAAATCAAGGATTCCATCATAAGGTACGCTACAGTTGAAGAACTTAGAAAAGGTCTAAAAGTCTTTGTGCGGATAGATAGAGCAGAGAGGGACCACGTTGATTATGCTAATACTCCAGCTATGTTTATGCCAGCTATGCACCCGGAGGCTATGTCTCAACGGCTGGCTGGTAACGTCGAATGCGGCGTTCGGGCTGGACGTTCGTATGGCGGTTGCGCCGGACAAATAGAACTTAATCTGAATCCGGAAGAAGAATCTAATAATCCGCAAGAGGCTTACGGCGGCAAGGACTGTCCTGAAATAAAAGATGGTCAACGTGTAAGGTGTCCACATTGCCGAAAAGAAGTTAGAGCTATTGTTCCAGACAAAGAAAGTATTTACTGCAGCAACAAAGAATGCAAACTGGCTGCGCCTGACTTAGCACATAAAGATTAAGCAACTTATTGTTTTTGCTTTTGGGCTATAGCGTCGTTAATAACTTTTTCTACTGCGCTCGCGCCGCTAGTGTATGGTAAGTCAATTTTTTTGCCGTCAAGGAAGAAGGTGGGTGTGCCTTGAACCCCCAATTTGTTGCCCTCCGCCATGTCAGCGTTAATCAAGTTATTAACCTTGTTAGATTCATAGTCTTTTTCAAACTGCGGCACATTTAGGCCAAGTTGCTTAGCGTATTTATTAAAGAAAGAGGTCGGGTCGTTCGATTCGGACCACTGGCTTTGACTTTCGTAGAGCAGATCGTGCATCTGCCAGAATTCATTCTGGAGCGCAGCCGCTTCGGCAGCCCGGGCGCCGGCAAAAGCGTTGGGGTGCGCGTTGGTTAGCGGAAAGTTACGAAACTGAAAGTAAATTTGATCATTCAAATCAGCTACGGCTTGCTTTACGGCAGGATAGGCTTGACCGCAGTATGGGCACTGGTAGTCTCCATACTCCACTAATTTAACTCCAGATTTACCGTTTCCCTCGACATGGTTAGTTAAAGTTCCGGGAGAAGCTTTGCTGTTTTTGTCACTTGATGATTTATTGCCGCTCAATGCAAAATAGCCGACAAAAGCTAAGATGACTACTACAATAACTGCTAAAAAGCCTTTTGACATCACAATAAGTATACAACAAAACTTCCCAAAATAAGCTGATAATTATAAGCTAAAAAGGTATGAACGATTTTGTCTTAGCACTAATTTTTCTGTTGTTGGCAGTCGGCGGCATAGTGATTCGCAAAACTTATTACCATTTACCCGTTCACGAACTTAAGCGCCGTGCCGAACATAGCGAGCCGCTGGCTACGCGTTTGTACCCGGCAGTTGCATATGGCGGGAGTCTGCGGGTATTGCTGTGGTTGTATATTGGCCTAACCAGCGCTGCCAGTATTATTCTGCTGGCGCGGCTACTGCCGATATGGGCTAGTTTATTCATAGTAGGCCCGCTACTTTGGATAACCTTTTCTTGGTTGCCTGCCAGTAAAATTACCAGCGCCGGCGCCCGTCTGACTCTAATCGTCACACCGCTTATAGTATGGTTTCTAAACTATCTCCACCCTATACTGGGCCGCAGTTCTGAGATAGTACAAAAACGCGCTACCACTAACTGGCACACGGGACTGTTTGAACGAGAGGACCTGGTGGAGCTAATAGAGCAGCAACAACGCCAGACAGACTCACGGTTTTCTGATGAAGAGCTGGAGGTAACTCGGCGAGCACTTAACTTTAACGAATATAAAGTCAGTGATGTCTTGATCCCGCGCAAAATCGTTAAAACAGTATTGGCTAGCGACACCGTCGGCCCAGTGCTAATAGACGAGCTGCACAAAAATGATCATGGCTATGCTCTGGTCCGCGATGCCCCTAAAGGTGATTTCGTAGGAATTTTGGCTTTCAAACAGCTAGGCTTGCATAGCAAAGGCCAGGTGCGAGGGGTGATGAGTAAGGATATTTTTTATGTACATGAAAACGATTCGTTGTCTCAAGCATTACACGTCTATTTTGCTACGCATCAACCTCTGCTTGTGGTGGTTAACAGTTTTGAAGAGTACGTAGGTGTTGTTACTATCGAAGGAATACTCAGACAACTACTTGGCCATGTGCCAGGCGATGATTTTGAAGAGCACAAAAACGCTACTTCAGTTGCCAACCGGCACCCCAAACCAGAAAAGCCCAAAAAAGCCGACAAGACTAAAAAGAAGGCCGCAAAAGAACCCAAAAAGACCGACGAAGAAGCATCTGCCCCTGACAAAACAGATGAAAAAGTGGTAGAATAACAGATATTCATGAGAACACTGACAGATGACGTTAAAAACTACGTCGGCAAAACTGCGCGAGTGGAAGGTTGGCTGCACAAAAAACGGCTGCTGGGCGGGCTGACGTTTATAAATGTTCGAGACCGCCGCGGCCTTGTTCAAATTGTGCTACAAGATAAAGATGAAGTCGAAAAGTTACGCGGCATGCAGATAGGCACTGTACTCGCAGTGGAGGGCAAAGTAGTGGAAGAACCGCGTGCGCCAGGCGGCGCCGAGCTCCATGATGCCAAACTTGAAGTATTAGTACCGGTTACCGATGAGCCGCCAATTGAAATCGATAAACCGCTTAGCCACAAACCAGATAACCTCGATACGCTGTTTGAATACCGTGCCTTAGGCCTACGCAACCTACAAGAGCAGAAAGTTTTTAAAATACGAGCCGGTCTACTCAAAAACATTCGTGAATATCTAACTGAGCACGATTTCGTCGAGATCCAAACCCCCAAGCTACTAGCTGGCGCGACGGAAGGCGGGGCAGAGGTTTTCAAGCTGGATTATTTTGGGCAGGAAGCTACCTTGGCTCAGAGCCCGCAGCTTTATAAACAAATGATGGTCGGCGCTTTCGAACGTGTTTTTGAAATTGCTCCGGCTTTTCGAGCCGAACTTAGCGCCACCACCCGCCATATGAGCGAAGTCATGATGCTTGATATTGAAATGGGCTTCGTTAAAGACCATGATGAGGTGCTTGATCTTGTTGGCAACATGACAACCGATGTCCTAAAGAAAATCTACGATCAATACGCAGCTGAACTAAAGTCGCTCAACGCACCTGAACTGATTGTGGCTGATAAGGTGCCAAAAATTACCGTGGCCGAAATCCATGAACTCTACACTAAAGCGACCGGCACAGATACAACCGCCGAAAAAGATCTCACTCCCGACGAGGAAAAGTGGATCTGCGACTACAGCAAAAAGAAATTTGGCTCCGAGTTGGTTTACGCTACCAATTTCCCTATAGAAGCCATGAAGTTCTACCATAAAATTAATCCAGACGATCCTAAAACCGTTTTGTGGGGCGACCTGCTATTTCGCGGCTTAGAAATCGCCACTGTGCCGCTGCGCGAAAACCATCACGACAAACTAGTCGAGCAAATGAAAGCCGCCGGTATGAATCCTGATCATCCAGGTTACAAATACTTCTTGCAGGCTATGAGATACGGCTTGCCGCAGCATGGCGGCGCCGGTTATGGCATAGACCGCTTGGTTGAAAAGACAATTGGCCTGAACAACGTTAAAGAAGCTACGCTCTTTCCGCGCGATATCAACCGGCTAGCGCCGTAAAAAATGGATCGCAAACAACTATCTCATAAAATCTATGAGTTAATTGAAGACGTTCATCATGACAAGGTAATTGTCGCGAATAAAACCTATGCCGTTAACGCCTTAACTTTACTGCGCGACGCTTTGCTGGATTTAGACGCTATGTACTCTATGGCAAAAGATCTTAGCGCCGAACAACTTGTTTTAATGAAGCAGCAGATAGAAAAAGAAGAGTTTAGCGGACCGCTGCATGCTGAATATCACAAAATTGCCGGCCGATACAGAAGCGCATTAATTGCCTTACACCAGCAAAGTAAGCGGTTTCTTAATAGTTCTTCGTATGTGCTCGTCTCGTTTACGCCTCACGGAATTGCTCTTAAAACTGGCTCGTTTGGAAAGCAATATAGTTCTGCTCAAAAAATTGATCTAAGCAAGCTCGATAATCGTACCAAAAAGCTAATCAAACTTATTATCAAAAGAGGACCTAAGTTGGAGGAGCATAATAATCACCGCGATCAATTTATCGAACACACAGTTCCGGCGCGTAGCCGGAGACAAGTTAGGCCGGCTGTTTCAGCTGAAGGCATGAGCTATCTGCAAGACAAGCAGTCTCCTGGGGGCCCAACACCGCCATTATTTATTGAGGGCAAATTGATAAAATCAATGCCCGGATGGGCTCAAGTTGAGCAAAAAGACACAGCTGGCAATAAAAATCTTATCTATATCTTGCATGTGCAAACTATGATGGTTCCTCTGACTCAAAACACGTTTGTTACCGGTTATGTAGTTGTGCCGCCGCCGGAAGATAAGGACCACTTTGCAGATCACGAGCCCCATACACATCATTTTTTAAGCGAAGGTGAAGGTATAGGCGAGCTATCTCCAGATAATCGTCACGAGATAGTTGTCCAGAAAGCCGTCGAAGAACTAGTAAGAGATTATTATGGCTACGTCAAAGCGCTTTTAGACATAATAAAAACTAACCCGGTTATATAGCCGGGTTAGTTGGTCTCCTAGCTTTTAGCCCCAACCAAAAGCTTTGGCTAGCAACCAGACACTGAAGGCCAGCGAGACAAAGAAAAGTCCCAGCCCGACCGGTGAACCCCAGCTGAACCATGAGCCCCAGGAGCGCCAGTGCTTTAGATGCTCTTCGTGCCATTTGGCCTCCTGAGCACTTATGCCTTGGTGTTTCATAACGAAATCTCCGTTTAGATTAATGAAGACCCGCTTGCAGGTGGCTCCAATGTCGCTGCCACGTTGTTCGCTAGAGCGGTAAGCGCATGGCTGCTATGGCGACGCCACATTAAAAGTATCTAACCACTTTTGCTTGTCCGAAGCAAATCAATAAGGTGACCCAGCTCACAGAAACTATTGACACACATTGTTGTCGGAGTTACGATACAAACAGCTTATAATCTAAACAAAGAGCAAAGGAAACATGCGAATTCACATTGGTCCTAAAAAACGTTTAAATGCCGTTGCTCTTAGTTTGCTTAGACATCTCTCCTGAGCAGCTTGTATATAATAAGTGATTAGTTAATAGGTGGGCGCTGCATGCCAAAGAAAAAAGACCATCAATCGACCGAAGATAGCGAAGAAGAGGTACTTAATAAACGCGTTGATGCCATAATGGATCCCAACGCGCCTGATCCGTCGTCACAAAAAACCAGGGCTGCCCCAGCTATAGATATATTCAAAGATGCGCCCGCAGAAGTGGCTCAAGCAACCAAAACAGCACCTGAGGTTTCTGGTGAACTGCTCAAAGATGTTGATAAAGACGTTATAGAAAGCCAACAGTCATCTTTGTCTAAACCCAAAAAAGTAAACCCCGGGCTCAAAAACGAGAAAGGCAGTAAAACTAATACTGTCCATATCAAACCGGTCGCACCGCCCGAATCTCCAACAAAAATTAACCCGCCAGAGTCCAAAACGATTGATTTAGATGATCGGGCAACCGCCGAAGCAGTTAAGGACATAGCCTCTAAAGAGTCTGATACCATACTCGCTCTGCAAGATGCCATAGGTCGTAAAGCCAGCCACTTGGCGGGGGACTTAGCAGAAGGCGACAAGCGTGCCGCCCGCCGTAAAAGACGGGTCTTATTAATGCTTTTAGCAATTGCGGTGTTGTTATTTTTGTTAGCAGTGCCGCATATAAGCTATACCTGTCACTGGTCAATTGGTATTCGTTTGAGGTTTACCACCGACATTTTGCCGTCAGTTTGCAAATAGCCACGCCAGACTCGATTAATGAGCCGGTACGGATTATCTAATTTAATTGTCTCAACTTTGCTTACCAAGCCAGCGTGCTTAAGTTGGTTCACAATTAAATCCCGTTCGCTATCGGTGTCAGGGTCTATCATATGAGTCATCTGTAAATTGTGACGAATAACGTTCAGCCCAACATCCAATGACGCTGACCCAACCCATAGCAAATTATCGCCCATAACATGTTCCCTGCGGTGATGCCAGGCAATGCTGTGAACGCTTAAACGCTTTTTCTTTTCGTACGTGGTCGCCCAGAAGCGAACATGGTGGCGGTGTCCGACGGTATTTTCGATGGGAATTTCAAATGCTATATCTTGTCGCCGCCCAAAGAGGTACATATTGCTAACTGGTGCATGGCGATAGACCTGACCCACTAAAGGTGCCATGATCATTCTAAATACATTTTGGATACTGTGACGGTCAGCCATATACCATCCGGCTGCCTCCATAGCGGTAATTAGTTCTCGCCGGGTCGATATGATGCCGACATTAAGCGGATCAGATGCAAAACCGTCCGGTGTCACGCAATAAAGTGGTAAATGATCGCTTCGGATAACTATTCTAAATAAACGAATTATTGCCGGTATCATCACATAGGCTGCCAGGACATAGGTAATCAAAACAGCTAAACTGAGCGGCAAACGGCGGTTAAAATATGGAAAAATGTCGCGGATAGAGAAATAAGCAATAACAAGTCCGGGAATAAGGACCACGAAACGCTTAGCCTGGCGGACTGTATACTGAATCATTAACTATCTAATAATACAGCAAACACTTGGCGTGCTAGAATAATATTAACTATGGAGCCTGGGGATACCAAAACCGATAATAAAGTTATGGATGTAATGCCGCTGCCGCCGGATTCTGCCAGCGACAAACCTGTTTCTAACCCGGCGCCTCAGCCCGCGGCGCAACCTGCTCCTAAGCCAGCGCCTGCGGCTAAGGCCCAAACACCGCCCAAGTCTCGTGCGGGTTCAGGAGTGGGTATGGCAGTTGGCGCTACCGTTGGTATAGTGCTTGTTTTAGCACTGTTGGCTACCTACGCCTACTTGAAAACCGCAAAATAAGATAAACTACAATGTGAATTATGCAAAAGTTGATAGACTCAGCGCCACTGCTGCGGCATAATGGTGCGCTTGGCGTTCTGCCTACTGATACCATTTACGGCCTAGTTGCTCGCGCAGCTGACAAGGCGGCGGCGGAACGTCTATATGTCGTGAAAAGCCGTGAAAACAAGCCAGGAACCATTATTGCCTCTAGTCTGGAGCAGCTAGAAGAGCTTGGTTTAAAGCACCGCTATCTGAAGGCGGTTGAGCAATTTTGGCCTGGCGCTCTAAGCGTAATTATCCCTTGCGCCGATCCTAGCCTTAGCTATTTGCACTGCGGCAAAATGAGCCTAGCTGTGCGTATTCCAGCCGACAAAGAACTGCAGGAACTTCTAAAAACCACCGGTCCCTTGCTAACTTCCAGCGTCAATCACCCGGGCGAACCGTCTGCCGAGACGGTCCAGCAGGCTAAAAAATACTTTGGCGGCGAAGTAGATTTTTATATTGATGGCGGCGACCTGTCAGGCCGGCAACCATCTACAATCATTCGGATTGTTGACGACGCCATCGAAGTATTGCGCCAAGGAGCTGTTAAAATAGATGAAACAGGGAGGAAACATGAAGTTTGACGAGTATCAGAGAAAAGCTTTATCAACCGTCTTAACTACCGACGATAGATTTAAGGATTTGCTGCACTGGGTACTGGGTATCAACGGCGAATCTGGCGAAATCGCCGAAAAAGTTAAAAAAATTATTCGCGATAAAAACGGCCAAGTGTCCGATGAAGATAAAAAAGAACTGGCCAAAGAAATTGGCGATGTGCTGTGGTATTTAGCTGTTTTCGCAGAAGACCTCGGCATGACATTAGATGATATAGCCCAACAAAACCTAGACAAACTACAAAGCCGAAAGCAGCGCGGCGTGCTCGGCGGTTCGGGCGATAACCGGTGAAATACGACACTCAGACTCCATTCATAGCCGCTTACCTAATCTTCCGCAAAGGCAACAATGTAGCAATGGTGCTGCGGCAAAATACGCCCTGGATGAACAATCACTACGCGTTGCCCGCCGGCAAAGCCGAAAAAGAGGAGGGCTTAATAGCTTGCGCGTTGCGCGAAGCTAAAGAAGAAACAGGTGCTACAGTACAAGCGAAGGACCTAAAGCCGGTACTAACTGTACACAGACATAATGATGACACAGATTGGATTGACTTAGTATTTGAAGTTAGCAAATGGAAGGGTGAGCTATACAATGCGGAACCACATGTCCATGGTGAATTAAAATGGTTCGACATTAGCAAGCTACCCAAAAACGTTGTTCCGAACAGTCGTTTTATGGTTGAACAGGTTGTCGCTGGCAAAACCTACGCCGAGCTCGGCTGGGAAGAGACAGATGCTTAAAAAAGTTCTTCATACAGGCCTGGCAGTTCCAAACCTTGACGATGCGGTGGCAATGTATGAATCACTTGGCTTTTCGGTCGCTAAAAAGTTTCATAAACCGGATCTCAATGCCGATGTCGCCATGGTCTCCAAAAATGAAACCACTTTCGAACTTTTCGAATTTCATAGTCCCGAACATCCGCAGGTTGAATTTATTCGTAATCACATAGCCCTCTATTCTGATGATATCGATAAGGATGTCGAGCGTCTGATAAGTCAGGGCTATAAGCTGACCATTCCCATAAATGAGGGAATGGTCTTTCGTTTTGCTTTCTTGCAGGACAAAACAGGCACTAATTACGAAATCGCCACAGAGAAAGCAGACAACCGGTGAAGGGCATCACGCTCATCGGTATGCCGACGTCAGGCAAGTCTACGGTCTGCAACTTGTTGGCCAAGAAGCTTGGCTGGCCGGTTTATGATATAGATCGGCTTATAGAAGAAAAAGAGGGTATACCAATCGCTAAGGTCATAAAGCAAAAAGGTCGAGATTATGTCATTAAGCTTGAGGCCGAATCGGTACTAGAGTTAAATCTAGAGAACACAATTCTGGCGCCCGGTGGCAGCATAATTTATGGCAAAAACTGCCATGGCCACATAAGCCGGCAAAGCCGTGTAATTTGGCTTGATGTGCCGATTGAAGCCATCCAAGAACGCCTGGCAGACGATCCCAACAACGAACGCGGTATTATAGGTCTGGAAGATAGTGGTCTGATGAAACTTTTTGTCGAAAGGGTCCCTAAATATAAAGCCCTGGCTGATATTAAAGTTGAAACAGCGGATAAAACCCCTGAAGTGGTTGCTCAGGAAATACTCGAAAAAGTTAATTAGCTCATTTTTTTAATGAATTTCTTGATGGCTTTTTTGGCTTCGTCGTGGTTGGCGTAAGTAAAAGTTTCTATATTGGGATTACCCGATACCATTGGCGAAAACCTATTAACAGCATTTTTATAAAACAGAACAAGCACTGGTTTATCCATGCTTTCAGCCAAAGCGATCTCATAACCCACACCTAGTGATGGCTGCGAGGCTTCGGCAATAAAGGCGTCGGACTCGCGCAGCCACCCGATATCCCGCTTCCAAATAAAGTCAGGCGGATCTTTTGTGCCGACGCCAGCTTTTAGGTTAGGGTCTGCAAACAATTCGCCGTGCACTGTGGCACCGGCGGACTTCATGGCCCTAACCATGTCTTTATAGACAAACGTATAATCCCGCCCGCCAGACACCGCACAAGCGAAATATACTTTTTTCATAATATAAGTCCCAATATTAGCGTTTAGTAAACTTGTAAACGCTTACTAATATAATAACTGAGCCAAGCAGCTTAACCCAACTGTACGGTTCATTTAGCAGCAGTACGCCAGCTATTGGTGTTATCATCGGGCTGCTGTTGGCTAAGACGATAGCGTTGTTGGGGCTTAGGTAATGCACAGAGGCGTAAAAGGTCTTTATGGCTGCCCATAATGCAAAGCCGGCAATTAAAGGCCACCACCCGGCCGACGAAATTATAATAGCTTTGCCTAATGCTAACCCCAGAACAATAAACAAAACGCCGCCGCTAACTAATCTGACGTCAGCGATCGTATCGTTATGGCTATGTTTCATGAGAAGTTTTGAATACGTGTTAGTAAAACCAAGCATAAGCACGGTAATCAAGATCATAAGGTCGCCCTTATTAAAGTTCAGAAATTGCCAGCCGGCTATAGCTAGATATAAGCCGACAAAAAGCGTGGCTATCCATGGTACTTGCTTGCGCCGTAGCTTTTCTTTAAGGAGCAGCCAAGCAAATAACGCCGTAGGCAGTGTAGAGGTACTCAAAATAATACTGGCGTTAATAGCAGTTGTGTATCTTTGCCCAAACACCAAGATGCCAACGGCTACAGCAGCTATTAAGCCATTTAAAACCATAAATGAAGTCTGTTCCTTATCTTTAGCTAACGATTTGTCGCCTCTTATTATCATGCTCAGCAAGCCGAACAAACCACCCGAAATCATAAAGGTTGCAGTATAGCTAAAACTATCAACGCCGTATTGGGTGTAGGCATAACGATTAATTAACGTGTACAAGGCAATGCACAAAGCCGCTAAAAAACCGTACAAAACACCAAGTCGTTTAGTGCTTTGCACTGCTAGCTTATTCATTTCTTAAATTCTTCGCGCAGCCAATCGTCAAGACTACCGCCTCCGCCGCCAGCCATACACACCACCATGTCGCCATCTTCTAGATGTTTTTTTATAGTGGCTTTCAGATGAGCACCTCGCTCCATGGGTTCGGCTATCGACGGATCAGCCAGGTGCGTTACCAGCTCAGAAGGAGGGATTACGCGTTGACCGGGATCTTCGCGCGCTAGATAGCTAGGTATCCAGTACAGCTTACTGGCGCCATCAAAACAATCTTGATAATCGTCTGCCATGTAGTGCTGGCGGCGATCTGTTAAAGGCTCGTAAACAATTACCACTTTCTGGCTTTTTTCGACAGCCATTTCGGTGGCAACACTCATAGCGCCGCGGATTTTTTCCGGTGTGTGCGCATAGTCGCTATATAAGTTCGGCACAATACGCTCCATGCGACGCGATAAACCAGGGAAATCGTTAATAAGCTTCGTTAGTTTAGTTGCTGTATTGCCGGTGGCACGGTGTGCAGCTGCCATAGCTAAGGCGGCATCCAGGCGGTTATAGCGGCCCTTCAAATCTATGTCGTCAATGTTTGGGTCGTCACTGGTCATGACCGCCACAGTCTCATTTAGGCCTAAATTAAGATAATCAACATCTTCCTGCCACATAAAAGTAAAACGCGATTGTTCAATGAATTCACGAAAGGCATCCTGGTAATCTTCGCGCGTGGGGAAGATTTCATGGTGGTCCCAACTAACGCCGGTTATAAGGCTCATATCTGGTTCAAATGCTAGGAAATTACGGTCAAATTCATCGCATTCGTAAATAAAATAAGACGACTTTTTGTTAAACTCGCCCATTTCGGCAAAGCTGGTTTTGGCTGGTAATAGGTAGCTGATCGGCTGTCCAAGTTGTTTGAACAGCCATACAGTCATTGCAGTAGTAGTGGTTTTACCGTGCGTGCCAGCAATAGCGATTAATTTAAGATTTTGCTCGTCAAGTATCTGGTTTAGTAGTTCGTCACGTTTGGAGACTTTGATATTTTGTTCTCTGCAATAGTTAAGTTCCGGTGCATCAGGGTTTTCTATAGCTACAGCCGAGGAGTAAACAAACCAGTCAATTGGCCGTCTTTTGTGAATCGCTTCTATAGCATCACGGCTTTGACCGATATGTATCTCGCTAATCCCGTGGTTTTTTAAGTATTGAATATACTGGGAGTTCTGTTTATCGGACCCCGAAACATCATAGCCTGCCTGATGGGCTATCTGCGCCAAAGGACCAACTCCCGCACCGCCGATTCCGGAGAAGTAAATATGCATAGTTCTAGTATACTCAATAAAAGGATGAAGAACCGCCGCAAACACAACTTACTAAGCAAAATACTAGCATTTCAGCCTTGGTATTTCTTGGCTCTGGCCGTCATCTTCACGTTGATTTGCGTTTTTGCGCTTAGGGCTAACAACGAACATATGGTTAAGCTGCGTAATGACGTGTACATAGCTGATAAAAATAACGGCGATGTAAACAGTGCTTTAAAAAACTTACAAGCATATGTTACCTCACATATGAATACTAGCCTTAGTGCTGGTCCGAATGCCGTCTATCCGCCCATACAATTGAAATATACATACGAGCGGTTAGTACAGGCAGAATACCAAAAGGGCCAAAACAATGAGCTGTATACGGAAGCTCAGCATTATTGCGAACAGCAAGACTCAGTCGACTTTTCCGGGCACAATAGGGTGCCATGTATTGAGCAATACGTTGGATCTCATGGCGGCGCCCAGCCGGCAACTATTCCCGACGCACTCTATAAATTCGACTTTATTTCGCCCGCATGGTCACCTGACTTAGCAGGTTGGAGCATGGTTATAGCTATATTAAGCTGGCTATTATTTATAGCCAGCTTAATCGGAAGACGCTTACTTATTGGCCGCTAGCGTTTGAGCTATTGCTACTGCTATTGTTGGTGCTAGTACTGCTGCTGTTGGCGTTTTGGGCAGCGTTAGTAGAGTTGGTGCTGGAGCTACTGCTTTGATCGACACACTTCTGGCCGTTAGGGTTCTGTTTCTGGAATGTAGAGACTGCCTTAGCCACCTGGCCGCCATCTTGGAGGTTCTCCCAGAAAGTAACCTGATCACTGTTTATGACCATTTGATCGTATGGCTCATGGAGTTCACAACCTAGCTTTACCAAAGTAACGTTTGAAGATGCGTTTGACGAACCACCGCTACTGTTATTATTTGCAGTTTGCAAGTAGTAGATATTTGTCAGGATGAAGTACTTGTTATTTAAGGCTTTTATATTGCCAAAATAAACTTGCCCGGTATTTAAGAAAACAGCCTGAAGTTTATTAGTGTCGACGTACTTATCTTCACTCTTAGGTCCGGCTGTGCTAATCGCAACAATCAAGGCCACAAGCAATACAATTACAGCTCCTACCAAAGCGGAGATGATTATTCTATTCCACTTGCCTTTATCTTTACTCTTTTTGCTTTTGCTTGCTGATGCTCCCTGTAATGAAGGGCCGGGGCTAGCTGGTGACGGCTGAGATTGCGTGCCGCGATTAGTAAAATCCATACCTTGTTCTTCTCCACCTCTTACTTTTTATGGTTACTTGATCCAGTGTAATACAGCCAACAATATAGCGCAACAGAAATCCCTAAATGCCCTATAAGGGGTTGACAAATAAAAACCTAACAGAGTATGTTAAGTGTACTAATAATGGTAAGAAGAGGGAGAGTCAGCAATGGCATACAAGCACACTAACTCTAAAGGTGTAACCTACTACCTAAACTCCAAGGAAGTAACACTCCGCGGCGGCAAAAAGCAAACTATTTACTACTTCAGCAAGGATGAGCGCCCTGAAGGCACTGATCTGCCAGCAGGTATGGAAGTAAATGAGAATCCGCGCAACGGTTTCTTGACCGTTAAGCGCAAGTAATTCTTGTACTAACCGTTAAATACCCGCTCTTTGAATAGGGCGGGTATTTGGTATAGTGGGATAAGTCTATGGCAAAAGCTATTTTAAAGGTAAAAGATCTAAAAAAAGTTTACGGCGGCAAGCCAGCCGTCGATGGTATTTCTTTTGAAGTAAAAAAAGGCGAAGTCTTTGGTATCCTCGGCCCCAACGGCGCGGGTAAAACTACTACGCTCGAAATGATCGAGACGATGCGTGAGATAGATGGCGGTACGGCCGTGATTGATGGCGTTGACGTGGCAAAAGACCCCGATGCTATCAAACGCATGATAGGCGTACAGCCGCAAACTCCAGCTTTTCAAGATAAAACTAAATTATTAGAAATTATTGAATTATTCGCTGCAGCTTACGGCGAAAAGGTTAACGCTCAGGAATTCCTCGATGAGGTTTCCTTAGGCGAAAAGGCTAGCAGCTTTGCGGAGGATCTATCTGGCGGTCAGCGCCAGCGTCTCAGCATTGCCGCCGCTTTGGTTCACAACCCTAAAGTTTTCTTTATGGACGAGCCGACTACAGGTCTTGATCCGCAGGCCAGACGCAACCTATGGGATTTAACACGCGAGGTTCGCGACAAAGGTGTCACAGTACTTATGACCACTCACTACATGGAAGAAGCTGAAATGCTGTGCGACAGAGTAGCAATTATGGACAACGGTAAAATTATAGCTTTAGATACACCTAAAAACCTTGTTAAGCAGCTTCTAAAGCGCGGCTTCAAAAAAGAACAACACGTTGAACAAGCTAACCTAGAAGACGTATTTATTGACCTAACCGGAAAGGGGCTCAGGGAATGAAAAAATCACTCTACACAGTAGCTATTTTTTCCAAACTCAACACTCGGCGCTTTTTCCGCGACCGCTTAGCGCTATTTTTTGGAATCCTATTCCCTCTAATCTTCTTGTTTGTGTTCGGCAGTCTGTCTAAAGGTAGTAATGGCACCAGTTTCCATGTAGCTATTATCAACCAATCAAAAAGTAGTTTTGCTAGCCAATACGTGCAGCAAATCAACCAAAATAAGGTTTTTAAAGTTGATAAAACTGTCACTACGCTGGCCGCGGCCAAAGACAAGATGAACAAAAACCAGCTTGACGGCACCATAGAATTGCCGCCGTCATTTGGCGCTGTGCAGCCTGGACAGCCGTATCCGTCCGGCCAGGCAAAAGTGATCTATACCCAAAATAACCAAAGTGCCGGTCAAACTTTGACGTCAATTTTAGACACCAGCTTCAAATCCGTTAACGCCAAGTTCGTTAAGGCGCCGGCGCCGTTTTCGGTTACCGGCCAGCAACTTAATGAAAAAAGCCTTAACTCGTTCGACTACACCTTTGCTGGTCTGCTGGGTTTTTCAATAGTTGGTCTTGGCATCTTCGGGCCTATAAACGTCTTTCCGGAGCTTAAAAAACAAGGTATTTTACGCCGACTACACACCACGCCGCTTAAAGTTTGGCAATATTTCACGTCAACCATGATATCGCAGGCTATTATTGGCCTAGTGTCGCTATCTATAATGTTTATTGTTGCCCTAACAGTATTTAATCTGAAGGTAGTTGGCAATTATCTTGAGATCGGTATTTTCCTAGTCCTTAGCATAATTACTATTTTGGGTATCGGACTGGCTATAGGCGGCTGGGCAAAAAACGAGCGCCAGGCCGCGCCGCTGGGGAATATTGTGGTATTTCCCATGCTATTTCTATCTGGAACTTTCTTCCCGCGTTTCTTAATGCCCGACTGGCTGCAAACAGTTTCGAGCTATCTACCGCTAACACCGGTAATCGACGGGGTGCGTATGATTGTCACCGAAGGCAAGCATCTAACGCAAATTGGCCCGCAATTGGGAATGATGGCCATCTGGATAGTGGTTATCTACATAATCGCGTTTAGAGTTTTTCGCTGGGAATAAAACACCTTTCATCTCTTGTCAAATTTGCATAAGCGTGATATAATACTAATTCTATTATGGTAGTTGACTCCACCCCTAATTCAACCTCGGCCACCCCAAATGAAGAAGTTTGGGCTTCTGGTCCTGAAAATTTATATAACCGAGGAGAAATCAGCGCCAACGAGGCTCGCCAACGCTCTGCTATCCCTGTGTCGGAACAGCGGCCGAATAAACACGGCGTTTTGCCCGGCCATGTCCACAGCGTCGGCAGCGAGGTAACGGCCCGCGCTGCTGGCCTCGAGTTAGTTACAGAGGAACACATACCCCTAGATGGTGCTCGCCGGGAGGCAAAGCTTCGAGAACCTAGACCAGCCCGCACGGCCAAGGAAAAAGCAGCTCGTGATATGTCAGAAGGACTCAAACATAAAACCCCGCCAGAGTGGCAGCCCTATGTGCGGGTAGTGTCTAGCGGCAAAGACGCTAGCCCAACAATCGAAAGAGAATGAATAAGTTATGTCAAAGAGAATGCCTCAGATAAATCCAGCCCAAACTACGCTGGCGATAGAGTTTCCACCGGCTTATGGTTCAGAAGGCAGTTATGTTGACCTTGAGGTTAGAGCCGAGGAATTACTGGCTGCGTTGGTGGCTCTTGGGCCGAGAAATCAACGGCTGGGCTTTGACACTGCGTCTAACGATCGTAGATATAATCGACCTATACGTGAACGTTACCGCGGTGCGTTGCCAGCGGTACAAATGGGGGCGGCTGATAACGTAGAAAAATTTGAAAAGGAAGCAAAACTTTCTCTCTGGCGAGCAACAGGGTATACAGCACTTAAAAGCATAAAACCTCGTTTGGCTACCAAAGGCGAGGTTAACGGCGGGGCGCGCAAAATGTGGCGTGATTTTGAACATGCCTATGGTCATACTTCCACTCGTGGAGCACGCGACCGCTATAAACGCCAATTAAGTCGGACAATCAAACGATTTAAAGATCGGGAAGAGCACCTAACAGAGGCAGCTTAGATATTTCTGATACGGTTTTTCCACTACTTATCCACACACAGCGAAATTACTCACAGCTGTCTCGCGGCGGGTTCTGTAAAGTTAAATTGCCTATGAGCAAATATAAGGAGAATAAGAGCACATATTTGTTTAAAAACCACCTATGTGCTATAGTTTACGCCGACCATGGAAAGTATTAGACAAACTATTGTAAGCCCGCCAGTTGTAGAAAGCGTTCCGGACAGCACTCCAGATGGTGCTGTTGAGCCCGCCGCTACCGAAAATACCCCTGCAGAGAATGCCGGCGCTAAGCCTGCAGACCAGTCAACTGATGAGCATGAACTACCCACGGAAGAAATTACTCCTAAAATGGTTGATCGTATCACAATAGCTCTGCGTGAACGTGTGTCTAAGCGGCCAACTGTTGCTGACCGCCGCGCAGAGCAAGCCGTCCGCGCTAAAAACAAAAAACGGCATGGACACCGCAAGAACTTGGGTCGTGTAGCATCTGTTATGAGTCAGCAAAGAGACCGGCTCCCAGAAGAAAAACCGAAAAAATCAGGCCGGAACTAATATAATTAAAGATTGTGAACTTAAAAACTCTACCTAAGCCTTTTTTCGTATTGGCGCCGCTGGACGATGTTACTGATACGGTATTTCGCCGCATAATTGCAGGCTGTGCGCCGCCGGACTTATATTTCACAGAATTTGTGAATGTCGATGGGCTGCAAAGTCCTGGCCGGCCTAATCTAATGAAAAAACTGTTATTTACATCTGCAGAAACACCGCTAGTTGCCCAGATCTGGGGCAAGCAGCCAGAGAATTTTTATAAAACTGCCCAGCAGCTGGCTGACGGCACTTTCGCGCGCGAACTTGGATTGCCAGAAGGTGTTAATTTCGCAGGTGTTGATCTGAATATGGGCTGCCCGGCTAAAGACGTAGTTAAAACGGGCGCCTGCAGCGCGCTCATAAAAGACTGGGCGCTGGCTGAGGATATAATTAACGCCACAAAAGATGGACTAGCGGGGCGGCTGCCTCTTAGCGTTAAAACCCGCACTGGGTTCGACAAAGTGTCTATGGAATGGATAGAATTTCTGCTCGAAAGAAAACTTAACATGTTAACTATTCACGGTCGTACCCGTAAAGAAATGAGCAAGGTACCCGCCAACTGGGATTTAATCGCTAAGGCTCGTCGTATGCGCGATCACTCGGCGCCTGACACTCTAATAGTCGGCAACGGCGACGTAAAAAACAGACAGCACGGCCTGGAACTAGCCGAACGTTACGGCTTGGACGGTATCATGGTTGGCCGAGGTGTATTTGAAGACCCATTCGCTTTTGCCGAAAAAAGCCCTTGGCTTGACATGCCTAAAGAGCAAAAAATAGAGCTCTATAAAAAGCACGTAGAACTGTTTGACGGCACATGGAAAGACAGGGAACGTCACATAGCCACACTTAATAAATTCTGCAAAATTTATATTAATAACTTTCACGGCGCTAAAGAGTTGCGCGAGCAGCTTATGGCTGCGGGTAGCGCTAAAGAACTGATCAAACTGCTTGACGCCGCCGCTTAGTTTAGGCTGCCAGCGATAAAGTGTAGGTGTCGCCAGCTGGGTCGGGATAAAAACCAACTTTGGGCAGTATGTCTTTGGGCAAAGTCGCTACTTTAGGATTTAAGCTGCCATGTTTAACGCCGCTTCGCTCCATAGCCATCGTGATTATCCTATTCATTAAGATAGGGTCTTTTATATCTTTGCCTTCAGGTATTTCGATACCAACTTCGCCTATGCCGTCGTGAATATTTTCAACTCCGACTGCCATCTCGGTCTTACCCATGCTATCTAGAGCTAATAAAACTTCCAGGTCGCCGTGCGGGTCTGGCAGAATACCTTCGACGGCAGCCGTTTCTATTACCTGGCCTCCGCCATGTCGAATATTCCCGAGGAGGGCCCCGGGCCTGGCATCTGCTAACTGTGTGAGGGTCATAAATTCCTTCCTTTGATGTTTATGTTAATGCTTAGATCTACATTAAGTATATCAATAAGTGTCAAATTTGTTAATTAATAGGTTTTTGATAACAGGGGTGTGGTGGGGATGGCTGGGTTCGAACCAGCGACCAATCGGTTATGAGCCGACTGCTCTAACCACTGAGCTACATCCCCGCGTAGTTTGCCCGTGTAACAGAGAAGAGTATATCAAACCTTGGCCATAAGTTATATAATGTTATCTAGAATAGTATGCAAATAAAAAATCAATTCAATAAAGTTACTAATTTTGTTCGACGCCTTGGTGATGTCCGTTTTGCAGGCCAGGCGCTGTTTGTCGTGATCGTTTTGCTTATAAGCTGGAGCGGTATAAAAACCATCCAAACAAATTATAGTTTGCAAAAACAGATATCAACACTCAAGCAACAAACTGACATTCAGAAACTCAAGAACAATAATCTGGCTCTGCAAAATAACTACTTTAACAGCCATCAATACCTTGAGCTATCGGCGCGCCAGAACTTTGGTTTGGCGGCGCCAGGCGAAAAAGAAATTATTGTGCCGTCTACCGTAGCGCTATCTTACACAGTTACTCCGCCAGCCGACAATACACCCAAAGCCAGCGACCATCAGCCGGGTTACCAAAAAAACTTCCAATCGTGGGTTGATTTCTTTTTGCATAGGCAGAACAGTAATTGACAGTTACGACCCCTGTTTGCTATACTGCACTTAAAGAAAAGTTAGTTTACGACATCCACCGGATGATAACGCGGGGTGGAGCAGCGGCAGCTCGCGTGGCTCATAACCACGAGGTCGCAGGTTCGAGTCCTGCCCCCGCAACCAAACGAGAATTTTTGACCGATTTTTCGGTCATTTTTTCATTTAACAGATACGCACTTGCTATCTCAACGGTTCCAAAACCATCACGACAGTCATACTCAAGCCCATTTGGAAAAATGCTATCTTGAATCCTCTTTCGCAACTCGATATGAGCTTGATTCCAATACGTTGCAGGATCACGCATGAAAAGTAGTGCGTCATCTATGACCGCCTCTTTATTGACGCTATCTGTCTTTGAGTCAGATAGCTTTAATTTCAGTTTAGTAATTGTAACTTCTAGCTCTCCTCGCTTTTCTTCGTAGTCATCGTCGTTAATCTTTCCATTAATGTAATAGTCGGTTAATCGAGTCTTAGACGTGAGTGCTGCTTCCAGCTCTGCCGCAATTCTCCTAGAAGACTCCTGAGCCTCTTTCACTGCATCGTTCCAGCGTCGTAATAGAATCTGCCTATAGAGCTTAATTGTGCCTTCTGAGGGCTTGATACGGTCTAACAATTCGATAAATTCTTGGTGGACTTCTGCACGACTTCTGCTCACAGGAGCCTTAATCTTACTCGCTTTGCAATACATACAGTGGTATCTAGGGCTTGGTCCATTTCTGCCCCGAGGCGAACTCCCGGTTAATTGTCTACCGCATATAGCATGTCTTAAAAATCCACCACGCAATGCCCAGTCGGACTCTGCATGCTTACTGAAGTTGTGGTCCACATCTTTTAGTATGGCTAGGATCGTATAATGCGTTTCCAAACTAATTATTGGCTCGTGAAGACCTTTTTGCATTTTACCGTTGGTAAACTTAGATTTGATGTAGCCCGCATATAGTGGATTCGCAAGTGTATCTCTCATTGACTGCCATGACTTCTTTCCATTGGACCTAGTTCTAATACCTAGCTTAAATGCTAAATCCACGGCTTGTGCAACGCTATAGTTACCGGAAGCGAATAGAGTTAATAGATTCTTCATATTTTCGGACTTTTCATCATGCTCTAAGGTTGGAATGCCGGAAGGGGACTTAACCTTTTTAAATCCCGGGGGTGCGTCATGTACCCAGCCACCCTTTTCGGTGCGTTCGATCATTCCGGCGGTAGTTCGCTCTGTGCGAACACTATTATCGAACTCGGCTAATGCTGCTAACATAACCTCAGTCAACCTACCAACATGTGAATCCGTGATTGGCTCAGTAATAGAAACTAAAGTTATTCCGTACTGCTTCAAGACAGCACTAATCATTAGATGATCATTTGCGTTTCGTGCAAGTCTATCCAACTTGTATACGTAGCACTTAGATATTTCTCCCCGATTCATTTTGCAAAATTCAAGCATTCTCATTAATTCAGGCCGATCAACATACTTTGCTGATTCGCCTTCTTCTCTGAAGATATGCCCTTTACTTAGGCTTTCGCCATCTGCCGTTGCTCTTTCGAGACAGAACTTCTCTTGAGTAGTTAAACTAGTCTTATTTACTTGCTCGTTTGTAGAAACTCTAATGTAAGCAATTGAAAACATTGGAACCAAAATCCTTTCACAGAACTGATTAAATAATATCAAAAATTACAAAACTGGAACCATTTTTAATTGAAACTTAGCAATGTAGTCTAAGTCGTATATTAGTTTTTCAATTTCTGTATCTGTTAAAGTAGTTTTTGTTCCAAGAAGCTTCCTTGCCTCTTTTATTGTGATGATAGGTTTATCACTCACTTGCCTCCCTGTGAGGGGAAATAAAAATCGCCTCACAATTATCATTTATAGATATTTGTGAAGCGGCGAACGTAAGTACTTCATCAGCCAATAAGGTCTATATTGTACCACACATTTTTTGTATACTAAGATTGAATGATCAAAAAACGTTATGACGCCTGAAAAGAAAAAGTACAGGAATAATTACCTGTCTAGAGTGATTTGTCAGATTAAATTTGCGAAAAACACGTCTATAAACGATAAATCTCTTGACGATTATTTGAAAGCTCTTGGCGATGAGTATTCTGAACTGGCGAACGTAAAACAACAGGGTATTATCATTGAGAGCAGTGGCAGTGACTTAAAAACACAAACTGAAAATACTGACCTATGGGAGATACAAAGCAGCGATAAAAAACACGCCATAACGATCACACAAGAGTCTTTAGCTATCACTTTTATCGAATATATAAAGTTTAGAGACTATATGGTAATCGTCGATAAAGCCGTAAAGCTCTTCTTAGAAAAATTTGAAGATATCGAAGGCTTCCAGAGGATAGGCCTACGCTATATCAATCAAGTTACGCCTGACTCTTTAGAGGAAGGCTGGAGCCACTACATCAACCCTAAGCTAACGGCCATGCTTGACTTTGTGGAATTGGATAAAACACGTCGGTCAATGCATACAACAGTAATTCAACACGACGAAGACACAAAAGTTAGCTTTAACTTCGGTATTTTTAACGAGTTCTTTCCGGCCCCTATAAAGAAGAATGAATTTATCCTTGATTTAGACGCCTTTATTGATAGTACAACTGAGCTCGACAAATTTAGCGAAATCATAGAGAAATTTAATGCATGCATAGCAATATACTTTGAGCAAAGCATAACCGATGAATTAAGAAATAAAATGGGGGTAATAGAAGATGGCACAGACTAAAAAAGATAACAAAAATAATAAGAAATCGGAAAAGAGCGAGAAATATACGGAGAGCTCGTATACGGTTATAAATAAGACCAGCGTCAAGTTTTATAATCCGAATGTAATTTCTAGAAAGAAGAGGATTATAAGTTCGTAAATTTTTATGTTTGGAAAGGTCTCTAATGATAGACCCCATCAAGGCGATATATTACAGAATCTACAGTACAAATATATTACTGACGACGGGGAAACGGGCTCATTCACATTCCCTTTTTGGGTAATAATGAGTCAAGAATGTGACCTTGAGCATGATTTCAAAGCCACTAACGGCGAATACAAAGATCAGGACAAGTGCTTAAAAGCCATTCTCGCTTGCCCTGCCTTTCCATCTGAACAACTTAAAGCGGGAACGCATATGCAAAACCTATCGCTTACCATGAATACGTGGGGGAGTGATTTATGGAAGAAGATACAGGCTAATAAAGACCCTAGATTTCACACTATTGTAACAACCGAGATTGCCGAGCTTCCTAATATGGTCATAGACTTTAAGTGGTGCTTTACTTTCCCTAGAGAATACATATACTCCGAGCTTAATAATAAAGTGGCATGTCTAGATGTGCCTTACAAAGAACAGCTATCTCAGCGTTTTGCTTACTATTTATCAAGAATTCCTTTACCTGAAGAACTAGGATAACGGAGTCTGTGCCTAGTGGCGAAGTAATTTCACAATGCTCATCAGGGCATTAATAATTGCAAATAAGAGAATAATTCCAACCATAGCGGGCAATATGTAGTAAAGAGCAAAGTTGTGAAAAACAGTGAAGAGCAAGGCAATACAAATAGTGGAAATAAGAAATATAACTCCAAGAACGGCATTAAGCACTTTATACTTCCACGCTCCACGCCTGCCACTGTCAGCACGATCACCTAACAAGTAAATACCATCGATTGCTTTCTTAAAGAATCTCATACTCACTCCTTGATATAAAAAAGGACAGCCATCGCTGGCTGTCTACACCTAAAGAGCGAGTTTCCTCAACTACAAGCAGATGGCTGCCCATTTCCGTTGAGGAAACAAAAAGCCCGCTCCTTTACTTAAGTGTAGACATATCAATATTAACATAGTGAAAAGTAAGTTTTGATCAGCTTATAATTAAAGGCAATGAAGAATTTTAAGTGGCGTATCGGCAAGTGGTGGAACGGTGAATCCATAACTCATGGCTCATCTATTAGTGAATATACTATTTTAGCGATTAAAAGAGGCTTCAAAGAAAAACCAAAACGCCTAGTATCTAGAATTAAGTTATGGGTAAAAGCAAACTGGAAGTGGTTAGTTACTACGGCGATTGCCTTATTTGCTCTGCTTCGATCATAAGGTGTCACTACCAGATTGGGGGTGTTGATTTTTGTTGATTCTTCTGTGCAGATCCGACCTCTGTTAGAACATTATCATTCGTTATCATTAAGCCATCTTCTCATGATGCTCTCTCGAGCATTTATCTATATACAGGTATAGATGGAACAAACAGTCAAGATACTATGGGGGGGTCAGTGTCAGCTTCAAATCCGTAGAGCGGTGAAGGTCTGTAAGTATGTTTAATAAAGAGTTGAACGCACTTGCTCCCCGCCGCAAGTCAGTGGTTCAATCCAAGTGCGGTAAGCTGTAAAGGCGATTGCTCTCTGAAGTCTTTGATAATAGATGCAAAGGCAACCAATTCTTTAAAGATATGATTCCAGTTCGACACTGAGTGGGCAACCAAGTCAAATTGTCAGACATGAAACGGTTTCAGAAATTGGAGCCGTTTTTATTTTACTGCTACTAAGAGGCTCCAGTGTTATATGGTCACTTTGTGATCATCCATTGATACAATTAACTTAATGAAAAAAATAAAAGTTGCAATTATAGGAGCTGGTCCATCAGGTTTTAGTGTTGCAGAAGTGTTACGAAACAAGAATTATGAAGACTCCTTTGAGGTAACTATTTATGAAGGCAACGATCGAGTAGGAGGTAAGTGCTGCACGGTGTTTGCTGACGGTGAAATTTGTAATGGCCAGACTGGTGGGTATGATGTAGGTGCAGCCATATTAACGCCTGGTGATGGAGAACTTAGGACAATTTTATCTAAAGCCAATGTTACCTTGTCACCTTTTACAGAAACTGCACGTCCACGCTCGGCGTTTGTTAGTAAGGGCAAGCCTGTAACTGTGCATCCTATTTTTCTAAAGCAATTTTTAAAGCATCCATTAAGTATAACGAGAGCATTAGGTGAGGTATCGGCATATGCAAAAGATTACGTTCGATACTCTCGAAGTCGTCATGCTGGTTATACAAATCGACCTTCTGCGCTTAACGTCACTCTTTCGACTAAGTATCCAAAACGGGTGAATAGACGGCTAGCCTATCTTATGCAAGGATTCGGGTATGCAGATCTTGATGACAATGGACTTACTCCACCGCTACTTTACTATCATCAATATTACGATGCTGGTTTTTTGAACGCGCAAATGGTTAAGGTTGCTGAAGGCACCCAAGGTATATGGGCTAAGTTGGCAGAAACATATCCAACGGATAGCATTCGACTTAACGAGCCAGTCGAGAGCGTTAGTAGAGATTCTGACAAAGTTATGGTAAAAACACCACAGGGCCTTGAGGAGTATGATTACATCGTAGTCGGCACACCCATTAAATCTGCGCTTGCATATCTTGACCTCACTCAAGAGCAACGTATATTTCTGAGGCAAGTTAAACATAACCACTACGCAACAGTGCTGTGCGAAACTGCTGGGCTAAATGCAAATACCACTTTTAACCTTGATGCTTGTGAGGACAAGAAACAGGTTGGGCGTGTAATGTGCGCCTATAAACGTTACCCGGACTCTGATATTGCAAGCTTGTATCTGTTTTTGCCTGACGAGAGCAATGCAAGTGATACTGATATAGTGGGCATGGCAGCTAAAAGTCTAAAAGAAGACTTTAGCGTTAACATGACGAATGAAGCAAGCGCTAAAGTATTTCACTGGACTGATTATTTCGGACATCTCGACACTGAATCTTTAAACAATGGCTGGTATGATCAATTTGAGAAAATGTTTCAGGGCAAGAACAGAACTTTATTTGTAAGCAGTGGCCTACATATGGAAACCGTAGGTGCATCAATTCAGTTTGGCACAAGAGAAGCTAAGAAATATGCTAAACTCTGGCTCCAGCAGCAGACCAAGCAGTAGAGTGCCAGCGCAGCAATTCCTTGCTGATTAGGTTTCAATTCGATTCCACGTACTCAACCAAACGTAAGCATTATAACCCATTAAGAAGAGCATTTTATATGTCATAATATGAGATTAGGGTAATGTCAAATATAAGCGTATACTTAACAGTACCGAGACCACTTCAACACTAAACATCGTGCCGGGAGCAAACGAAAAGATTGTCGTAGGCCTAACGGGCGACAGAAAATTTTAACGAAAGGCATTCACATGTCAGTATTTACACCTATTAAAAAAGCACCGTCACGTGTTCATCACTCTCAGTATATTCAGAGTGAGGATACGCCAAACGAGACGGATACCAAACCTGGAGAGCAACCAGCAAGCCCGGATCCCAAGACTCCCGAAGCTTAAGCTCGAGATATAAAGTAAGCAATGAGAGTCTCGGGAGAGGCTCTCAAATAAAAGACGAAAGAAGCGCCGTTGTGCCTAAAGATAAAGGCCGGAAAGAAACCAAAAAACCCAAACAGAAAAAAAGAAAATCTGAGCTGAGTAGAATAAGTTCTACTCCTACGTCCTAAACTCAAGTAACAGGTTACCAGTCCCTCAGAAGCTGCTTCCATAGGTTGAGCTCCTTACTGATATGGTTTCAGTGCGAGTCAACTTGCTCAACCAAAAGTAAGAGTCTAAACTTGTGTCGGGTTTTTGTTTTAGCCGTGTAGCTATCCCTAAAACTTTACGGACATCCTCTATTCTACTGAGGACTTGCATTTTTTAAACTAAATACGTATAATAGGTATTTAATTAAGATAATGATGGAGATTTAAGATGGCGGAGCAAAAAATAGGGCTAAGCTTATCAATGTGTATAGGTGACGTTATAGCAGGCCAAATCGACGAAGCTGACATTCACGGTATAGTTGCTGCTACAGCGGTTGAAACTCCTGAAGATATTAATAAGCTCATGGCAAATTATAGACAACTTTACTGGGGAGATAATCCTGATATGGGTGAAGAGCTGGCAAGACAAATGCTAGCAGATGGCAGAGTTTATCAGCCACGGCTTGAAGGCAAGCCAGCGCCTAAACCTGTGCCTCTGCGTTGGCTTAATGTAGTGGAAGACTGGCAAGAGTCCTATCCAACTAGTTCCATCTAAATAGTTCAGCTACAATTAAGGCACCAATGCGAGCGAGCATTATCAATTAAAAGTATGCTGATTTTCTCAAAATTGTCAGAGCTTTTTGCTATTCTTAGGACGCCCATGAAAATAATTTATTTCTGCCTTGCAGCGCTCTGCTTCTTACACATCGTCCGAGACGTATTACAGATAAAGTATGGCTATAAGCACTGGTTTTTACGAGTTGGTCATGTTTGGCATTCGCCCAAACATGAAGTTCACGGGATAGTCGTTTTTGCTATTTTGGGCTGTATTTTTTTGTATGGGGGCTTACATTAAGCTTTACAACGTTCCAAGAAAGAGCCTGATCGCAGTTGTCGTAAGCTAATCAGGACAATTTCTTGAAGGGGCTCAAGAGGACTAAGCGGTTTCTAATTTGTGCACGGCTTTCCCAAGCCCAGTTCCGCGTTATGTAAATAACTCCAATTATAAGGATCGTTACCACCGCAACTATGCCGCTTCCTGCCGGCAATCGAGTCAGTAGTTCTATTAACGCTCCCACAAGCGCGGCGCAGGGAATAGTGACTAACCAAGCGGCAATAATCTGTCTAACCACTCTCCAGTTAACGGTCTTCGGGTTAGACACCGCTCCAGCACCCAAGATAGAGCCGCTGATAGTATGAGTAGTCGATACGGGAAAGCCAAAGTGAGCCGCAATCGATAAAGTGGCGGCCGTCGATGTTTCTGCCGTGAAGCCTTGCTTTGGCTCCAGGACAGTTACTTTTTTACCTAGCGTATTAATGATTCGCCAGCCCCCGAAGTAAGTGCCCAGTGCCATGGCGGCTGCAGAAGACACTATCACCCATATCGGTACGTGAAAAGTTTTATCGGCGTGGGAGGCGACCAGTGCAAGTGCGATCACACCCATAGTTTTTTGAGCATCGTTAGTGCCATGCGTAAATGCCACAAATCCACCTGATACAATTTGCAGCCTTTTAAATACCTTAGTGTTTTTGCGCGCTGAGGTATTTTTTATAAACCTCGTTAGTACTATCATCAAAACAGCCGCTCCTATTAGACCTAGAAATGGAGCTATTAACGAAGGAATTAACACCTTGTCCTGCAGTCCGTGCCATTTAATTACGCTCCACCCCACAGACATTACGGCCGCTCCGCCAATGCCTCCGATTAGTGCGTGCGAGGAGCTTGTTGGCAAACCAGAGCGCCAGGTTATAAAGTTCCAAATAATTGCTCCAGCTAATCCGGCGAGGATAATGTGGAGTGTAATTGCTTTTGAATCCACTATGCCGTTGGCGATAGTTGCGGCAACCTTTAGCGATACAAACGCACCTAGGAAATTTAATACTGCGGCGCCTATAACTGCCAGCTTTGGGGGAACGGCTTTAGTCGTAACTACCGTGGCTATAGCGTTAGCCGTATCGTGAAAACCATTAGTAAAGTCAAATAACAGAGCTACAAAAACTATAATAATCAGGGTTACGTCCACTTTTGAAGAAGGTCTTTCTTATAGCAATTGTACATAATGCCTTTGCAGCCTCAACTATAGAACTTTGGCATGGCGATTACAATAAACATTCTAAAAAAGTTTCGGAATAGCTATTTAGGCCAGGGGTATTTGCTATGATGTCGATATGAAACGCGCCATTTTGATACACGGCTGGCCGGAAAAACAAGAATATTATAACCCCAAATATCCTAGCCCAAGTAATTGTCATTGGTTGCCATGGCTAACTAACCAATTAATGATTAAAGACATCCACACGGTGGCGCTTGAAATGCCCAAGAGCTATTATCCTGAGTACGAAGTATGGAAAAAGGAGCTCGAGCGGTTTGAAGTTGGGCCGGAGACTATGTTGGTAGGCCACAGCTGTGGCGGCGGATTTTTGGTTAGATGGTTGAGCGAAAATCCAGAGCAAAAAGTCGGCAAAGTTGTTTTAGTGGCCCCATGGCTTGGAATTCGCTTTGATGACGGGCCGTTTGACGAAACGTTCTTTAAGTTCAAAATGCGGTGCGGGATTGCCGATCAAACAGAAGGTCTTTATGTTTTTAACTCGACTGACGATTTTTCGGCAATTCAAGAAAGCGTTCAAATGATCCGCGACCAAGTAGACCAAGTTCAATACAGAGAGTTTAGCGGCAAGGGCCACTTCACCATGTCCAGCATGGGAACGGAAGAGTTTCCTGAACTGAGCGAGGAGTTACTAGCTGCAGATTAATTAAAGGGTGGGGACAGAACCTGTCTCTGTCTCAATTATTAGTGTGCCGAGCGCAGGCTTCTTGTCCATTATTTTATTAAAGATTGGCAAAAAATCAGGCGCCAGATCTTCACGGTTCTCTAACTCGCTCCTAGCAAACGCCTCTACGTTATGGCCTTTACCTATTGTTTCTTTGATGCTGGCGATAAAAATATATGCGATTACATGGGTAAAGATAGAACCGTTCTGTTTGACTAATATTTCAACTACGTCAGCAAGATCAGGCGGCGCAATATGCAGCCCAGTCTTTTCCTGGACTTCACGTACCGATGACTGGTGGGCGGTCTCGCCTGCATGTAGCTTGCCTCCGACCATGTTAAGCAGGTCTTTATATGGCTGTTTTGGTTTACGGCACAAGTAAACTGTTTGATCATTTATTAGCAACGTATAAGTTATTACTTTTGGCATCTCATGAGGATTTACGCGATGTTCCGACAGCCTGTCGGTGAATTGCTGGCCCTCCGTGGTCAGCGCGTATTCTCCGCGATTAAGTTGCCCTACATAACCGTCTTTCACAAGTTGTCCGAGGTGGTAGCGGAAGTGACCGCTCTCCACGCCGCTTTTATTAAGTTCGTTATAGCGAAGCGATTCAGCAGCTCTTAATTCATCTAGTATCTGCTTCTGCAAGTAGTGCACTCACTTAGTGTACTAATTGTAAAATCAATTTCCTATAATCGCCGTCTCTAGATAGCTATAGTCAATGTGTAAACAGGAGCCGCATCATGAGTCGAGAAACAACTAAGCAAGTGGCGCCGATCTCTCCTGATGAGCTTGTGGGACTGCAGCGAGAACTTATGCCGCCTGAAGTTATCGAGACGTTCAACCGATATATAGGTGAGCGTGCTCTTAATGGGCGGGCGGTAATCAACCAGGACGACATTGTTGAAGATTTAAAGTCGCAAGGTCTGGATGGCGGAGATATCTTTGAGAAAGGTTGGCTGAACGTAGAGGGTATATACAAAGACGCTGGCTGGAAGGTCGAATATAACGCGCCTGCGTATAACGAAACCGGACGTTCTTATTTTACTTTCACAGTCCCAAACGAGAAAGCGTGATGGAAGTTATTGAGCACGGTAGTATGCCGGTGGCTGAAGAGTGGCGCGAAGACATTATATGCCAAAAATTTGACGAATATGACACGGTAGGCTGCGATGCTGAGCTTCGGATTGAAGCTTCTGACTTAGTGCTGCGATATTTCAAGGGTACGCACTTTCGCCACTATTACACAGCAATACAATGTCCTGAATGCAATAAGTTCACCAGGGTCCAAAATATTCCATCAACCATTTTAGAGGTAGCTTATACTGGCGAAAAAAGAACTGCTGCTACTTTTGATGGCTTTGAAGACGGGTAGAGCTCAAGCCGCTAATATCTATAGCACCACTTGCATATTTTAGATAAAAGTGTATAATAGAAATAATATTAAGGAGAGACCACATGGCTCGTTACCCATATTTGCTTTATGATCAGTTCCGGCCAGGCATAGAGAATGCTACCCAAGGCCAGGATTGGGATAGAAACCGCTATGCACTTGAAGCGTTGATATACGGTGTTGCAAAAGCTGCAGGTGCCGTAGTAGGTAAAACAAACTATGAAGGCGAAAAGCCAGAAGATGCGAAGGGCGACGTCATGATTATGTCGCTTGAAAGACAAGAGCCTCCTATGAGCCCAGACGAAGCTCTTGAGCTTGGCGAGCGTGTAGTTTCGTTGTGGAAAGTTATAGAGGCGGTCAAAGAAGTACCAAGCTTCTGCGACACTGTGCTTTTAATGCCTGAAGCAACTGAAGCCAGTGCCTCTTCTGCGCAAGAAAGCCCGATAATTTCATGAGTATAGCTAGATTAGAAGGCGAGTCAGGTTGGAAAAATGCCGGATGGACTAAAAAGATCATACGTAAAGGTGCTGGGGTATCAAGCGGAGCCCATCTGCACGTTCCGGTTATAGAAGCAGATCCAGACACTTACGATACTCCTGACGGATACCGCGCAGTTACAATTGGCCGGAATGTCCTTTGGGTAGCCAATAAAGATATTGGCAATAGATGGAGAGGCGAACAAACCATTAACCTTAGCGAGCCTTATTCTGACCGCAAAGTAAGGGCCGCAATAAGTACGCTGCAAACCATGCGTGGCCAGAGGTATATGATTTTCGGGGAACTTGACGAAAGCGTTGACCTCACGTCTAAACCAGAGTCAGTAGAAATGTATATAGCTATTGAAGGTAAAGCGCCAAGCAGCATCTTTGGTGTTCCAGATAGCCCTTCGGAAGAATGGCGAATCTTTTCTGACATACCAGCTGACACAACGCTTCTAGTAGAAGAGAGTTCGCCGCGAATTCTAACCTTTGATCCGCCAAAGTAAACTTACCTCACTAAGAGGCACGCCGTTTTCAAGGGCGCTAATTTTTTATAAAACCGTGAATATTCTAACTGCCTTACAGCAGGATGCATGTCAGACTACCCAAACGTTACGTAATCGACTAAGGAGGCAAGAATGGCAGACTTACTGGCAGGCAAAAAAATCGCGCTTATAGCCACTAACGGGTTCGAGGACTCTGAGCTTACTAAACCGCTAGAGGCAGCGCGTAACGCGGGCGCAGAGGTTACGATCATCTCGGAAGAGAAAGGACAGATTAAGGGTAAAAACGGCACAGAAGTAAACGTGGATGAAGTGGTTGATGACGTAGATGCCTCTCAGTACGACGGGCTTTTAGTGCCCGGTGGGGTGGCCAATCCGGATAAATTACGCATGAACGAAGAAGCTGTAAGTTTTGTCCGTGACTTTTTCGAACAGCATAAACCTGCAGCTGTAATTTGTCATGGCCCGTGGATGTTAGTAGAGGCTGGCGTGTTAGAAGGACGCAAGCTTACCTCATGGCCAAGTTTAAAGACAGACATAAAAAACGCCGGCGGAAACTGGGTTGATGAAGAAGTCGTAACCGACGATGGCTTAGTTACTAGTCGAAAACCAGATGACTTGGAAGCATTTTGCGCCAAAGCGATAGAGGAATTTGCCGAAGGTAAACACCAATACCAGACTGCATAATATTCATTTCTCTTGTAAGTTAAGTTTCGAAGAAACCTTCTCTGTTATGATGTAGCCATGGAAACAACCAGCCCCTTACCCAAAGAAGTGCCGGCAATGCCCGGTGGAGAGCTACAGCCTGCAGAAGAAAAAGACCTGAGCAATATCAGGAAAGTTTTACAAGAAGCTTCAGAGTTTAAATATAGCCAGGGCGACGACATTTGGGGACCTAAACCGTTTACTGATGATGAGGTCGGCAAAATGATTGCAAGCGGCAACATGTTTGTGTACAAAGTTGACGGCGGAGTGGCTGCTTCGGTCCTACTGCTTCCTAACGACGAAAGAATGTGGGGAGAGGAACAAGGCGGCGATAATACAGCTCTCTATGTGCACAAGCTTAATACAGGCAATGCTTTTCGCGGGCAAGAAATAGGCAAAAAAGTCATGAAGCTAGCGGAAGACATTGCTGGTAAAAGCGGTAAAACAAAGCTGCGGCTAGATTGCCCATACGACAATGAAAATCTTTATAACTATTACATTGATTTAGGATTTCACGAAGTAAGAAGACAGGACAGGCCGCTTTCGCCCGGAAGGCGAAACCAAGATAAAGAAATTTTTAAAGCCGCCCTGCTAGAAAAAGAAATAGCCGTTCCTACTAACTAGGCTAAATTGGCCTTTCCAGTTTTTCTGATTCTGCCTAAGCTTGCAGGCTTAAGAGCGATAACTTACGATATTATTAATAGTGACTGCGGGAGGCACCATGAGCATAAGAAACAGCTTAGTAGCGTTTGGGATAAGCGCATCTGTAATAGTGGGCAGCGGCGCAGCTCTTAACGAAGCGATTGATTTAAAAAATACACATGCAGAGCAAATTGCATGTCTTGCGAGAAAATACGCCGGGTCTACCGCTTGCAAGAATAGTGTGATAACACCGGAAATCGCCCATTCTACTCACGGGACACAGCTAATATATAGCTGGATCGCGGGCCTAGGATTGGTAGGCGGAGCGATAGGACTAGCAGGAGCCTATGGCTCAACTATGCCTGCCGGCCAACGTAACTAAAGAGCTGCGAGTGGGGTTTGCAAATGCCCAAAAAAGCGGTATGGTAGATTAAAGCACGAAGGAGGGTCTATGGATCGTAAGAAAATGATCGTCGGAGCCGTAGCCGTTATTGCAGCTATCGGAATTATTATATATGCGCTGGTTCATTCGTCTTCGACGGCTCCCAGCTCGTCTCCAAAGACGCCGCCAGCAGCCCCCGGTAGCGGGCAACACACCACACAAAGTAAACCGCCGGCGACTCCTGGAAATCCCAGCTCTAGTACACCTGGAGTTAACAGTAATGGGTCTCTCACTGACACCGGTCCGGGCGATATCATCGCTTTATTTATAGCAGCATCGGTGATGGGTTACGGACTTTCCATTTTCCACCGTTTGCGTACTAGCGAGTAAACTTCCTCGATGTAGAGCTTGCAAAATTCTGTAAAATCTGCATTATTATAAGAAAGTGAGCGAGCAGCAAAAAACTGTAGTTGTCACTGATGTCCACGGCTATTCCGATAAGCTGCGACAGGCCGTAGACTATTATGGAAATGATACCCGCTACATTATGGGTGGCGATTTTATCAACAAAGGCCCTGACTCTAAGGGTGTAATGGATATATTATCAGAGCTTGACGATGCAGTACTGCTGGCTGGCAATCACGAATGGGTATTGTTCGCTTCGTTAGATGAAAGCGATCCGCAACGCTGTCGTTTGTGGTCAGAGGAAATGTGGCTGCGCTCACCCCGAAATATAAGAATGGAAAAACGCTTTTTGGAAAGCTACGGCATAAGTGAATATCAAAAAGTCAGCGATACCCAAGAAGCTACCAGAGAGAGATTGCGCGAACTGGGACACTATGCAATGTTTGAGAGCATGCAATTATATTATGAAGATGAGGGCATGGTGGTAGTTCATGCCGGTCTTAAGCCTGGCAAAAGCTGGGCATCACAACGCGCAAAACTAGACGAAGCTGCCCAGCTAAAAGAGGCGCATTTGTTTTTGCGTGAAATACCACAGCTGTCTAATCCAAATTTAAGTCGAAAAGTAGCGCGACCGCGCGACCTTGGCAAAACACTTATTACCGGCCATACCCGACCACATGGCGGCGGCCGCCGGCTGTGGACCGATGGATCAAAAGTTGCCAGAGTTATGCTAGATAGCAATCTATCTGCAGCTAAGAATTTACTTGTCTATGAAAACTGGAACGGGGCAATTAACGAACTTGAAGCAGTCGAAACTAACGAGTCATCAGAGTTGATTGAAGAACATAATATGCTGCTCGCTTAACACCTAAGCGAGAAACGTTGGCTGTGTCGAATGGGTCTAGCGATTGCGACCTAAAACGAAACATATCAAGCGACTTAACTTGAGGATATGGTATAAGCGCGGCCCGAAGAGCAAGTTCATTGTCGGCTTGTTCTGTGAAAGATACAGAACCAGGATGGTTAGAGTCGTTAACAATCCAACCATACTCGCCCACATAAATAGAGCCGTCATATAGCTGCATGTACGATATGAGCATTTGCAAATCTTTGGACTCCGTTCTGTATAAGTGTACGTCTAGTCCATCCATGATGTTGTCCAGACCGCCATAGTAGAGATCAGCAATTTGTTTTGCTTTGGTGAGATAGCCAATAGGATCGTAGCCCGAAGCTAGTGCGAAGCCTCTGGTCTGAGCGTCGGGACGAACGGCATGGATCACCGAATTTGTATGGGCTAACAGCTCCACGTACTGTGCCGGCGTAAGTTTGGAAAAATAAGGACTATTAACTTCGTTACCGATGACAAATTGCGTAACTCCTGGTAAATGCGCCGCTACGTCTGCTGCCTGTTGCGGAGGCATGTTCAGTGGAATACTAACGACCGGTTCAATGTCGTTAGCGCGGACGCTATCTAGTTCAGCCCGCATCTCGCGTGAAGGCAGGTCAAATTTATTAACTAACAACTCCAAGCGCACTTCGCTTAGGCCCTCGTCCGCCATGTCCTCGAAAAGTGTATGTTGGCCGAGACCATCACCATTCCAGCTGTCAGTAGCAACGCCTTCAATCGGCCCGCTATAGATCGCTGGATCAGTAGCAGGAGTTGCCGCTGGACTCAAGGGTGTCGTAATCTCAGCTTGAGGCAAGGCATTTTCTGCATAACCAGCTGCGGGCGCCTCAGCTGCCATCAGAGCTAATGATATGCCGACGACGGACAAAGCTTTTTTGCCGAGCCGAGCCAGCGAATTGCCGATATCGCTGTGCTGTCGAGCTTCTATTATTGGTGAAGGGGATTGCAAGGCTTCGAGCACCATAAGAGAAATTCTTAAATCTCCATGTAATAATTCAATGAAATAATACAGCACATAATTTAATGAGCGCAATAGCCGGCATGGGTTAGCAGATAGCGCATCTGTGCTTTACAATAAAGCCAATGGCACTATCAACTAGCAGCGGCAGTATAACCAGCCAAACAAACACTCAGAGCCCGCAGTCTTCCGCTGGCACGGGGACATCAGCTGCTCCGTCAAGCCGCGTTCAACCAGGCACCGCTAGTAATTTGCTTAGCGGTAGCGGTAGCGGTAGCGGCGGTGGCTTACCGCTCAACGGCACAGAACTGTCAGTAGTTGATCTCGATACCTCTCCCCAGGCTGTTCATTCGGCGTCTGGTATCTCACCCAGCCCTCAACACAAACATCACCTAAATGCTCCTTTGTTGGCTGTAGCTATCGGTCTATTCCTGGTGGCGGCTATTATTTTCGGCGTTATGTCCCGTTCGGCAAAAAATACAACGAATTAGCGACGAAACACACTTGTATAAACAATAAACAAAACGTTATCATAGAACTAGGTCAAACGAAACAAAAACGTACGCAAATTGACAAATTATCAAAAATGTGTATAATATTGTATGTTTCGTGATCACAAACAAAAACTACCAAAAACAAATTAAAAAGGAGGCTATAAATGAAATCTTCCAGCGGGTTATCTTTTGAGCTGGTTGCTACCCCCAATCAAAATATTTTAAAGATAGACCGAATACTCAGGAAACTCTAGTACACCTATCTGGTTATTTAAAGGCCGACACTATGCTTAACGTAGCGAACAGCAGCATAATGCCGGCCATTATTCTAAGCAATGTTTTTTGAGGTATAAGATTCAGAAGTCTGGTACCCGCTACGATGGCCAAACCAGTAACGCTCCAAAGTGCTAAAGTAGAGCCAATAGCTACGCTCAACGGGTCATGATATTTGGCAGCATAGTTTGCGGTAGCTATTTGGGTGATATCGCCCCACTCACCAATAAATATGACACTAAAAGCAGTACCGAATACACGTAGGTTATTATAATGATTCTTTTTAGGTTCACGCCGACGCTTATCTTCAAGGCCATGTTTGCCCGTGAGTAACAATGTGGCGCCTGCCAAAAACAGCAAACCTATAACGAGCTCCATAACTCTGTGAGGCAGCAAAGTAAGTAATCGGGCGGCGGCTACAGCAATGATTACATGTGTCAAAAAAGCAGTGGCCGCACCAAGCCAGACATAAAAAGCAGGAAAACTTTTTCCTAATACTAATGCCGCGAACATACTCTTATCCGGCAGTTCAGCAATAAAAATAATGCCGAACACTAAGACCAGAACGCTGATGTCAATATGCATGTGTATTTATTATACGTTCGCAGTAAGGAAAAATGGTAGCGGCGAGTGGACTTGAACCACTGACCCCAGGCTTATGAGTCCTGTGCTCTAACCAGCTGAGCTACCCTGCCATAGTGTTGCCAAAACGCAACAGAACTGGGGAATTGTAGCAGGTTTTGCCCCTGTTGACTAGCTTAGTAGTGGCGCAGGCCGAGGTAGGTAGCGGTGACCAGGCCAATACATATGACGACAATTCGGATGGCATGCGATGAGACCCGCTGAGCCAGACGAGATCCACTGTACC